>NZ_JBSGTS010000010.1:0-279978 GCF_053607525.1 Kribbella sp. NPDC055110 | reverse complement strand
GGTCGGTGTCGGCCTGGTCGAGAGCGTGCGCCAGTTCGGCGTCGCTCATCAACTCAGGCGGCCTGTCCATGCATAAGAGCCTAGACACCCCCACCGACAGTTTTCAAAGCCGGATCCCCTTATTTTCAAGGAGATTCGTTATCCACAACCCCAACGCTCTGTGGATATTGCCTAAGGCAACAAATCACAAACCGAGTAGGCGGGCGCCGTTCTCCCGGCAGACTGCGCGTAGCCAGGCGTCGCCCAGGTCGAGCGCATCCAGTGACGCGAGTTGGACGGCGTACTCGTAGGGGATGTTGGGGAAGTCGGAGCCCAGGACGATGCGGTCCTGGAGGTCGGCGAGGCGGGGGACGAGGTCGCGGGGGAAGGGCATCAGGGACTCGGTGAAGGGCGTCAGGGCCATCGTTGTGTCGAGGTGCACGTTCGGGTACGACGTGAGCGCGAGATGCTCGGCGTACTCCGGCATTCCGAGGTGGGCGATGACCGCAGTCAAACGGGGATGCCGTCGCAGGACCTCGCCCATCGGCCCGGGACCGGTGTGCCGGCCGGGGATCGGGCCGGAGCCGCAGTGGATGACGACCGGTACGGCGGCTTCGGCCAGTTGGCCCCACACGTCGTCGAGTTCGCCGGAGCGGGGGTCGTAGCCGCCGACCTGGAGGTGGACCTTGAAGATGCGGGTGCCCAACTCGAGCGCCGATCGCACGTAAGCAGCCGCGGCGGGCTCGGGAAAGAACGTCCCGCTGGAGACGCAGCCTGGTGTCACAGCCGCGAAGTCCCGCGCCCACGCGTTCAACGAGGCGGCCATGCCCGGCTTGTGTGGATAGACCAGCGCCGGAAACGCCCGCACCCCCAACGAATCCAGCGTTTTCAGCCGCTCCTCGACCGAGGTTCGGTAGGTGATCGGCCACTCGGTCCCGTAGTGGTCGGAGGCCTGGTCGAAGTACGCCCAGACCGCGTTCATCACCCGGTCCGGCAGGAAATGCACATGCACGTCCACCAGTCCGTCGAGCCCGAGTCGCCGCCACCAGGTCGGCACATCCGCATCACGCACGCCTCTAGCCTGCCTGATCGGCTACCCAGAGGTCGGTGAGGCCCTTGAAGTGGGCCATGAACTTGTCTTGTTCGTGCGGAGGGTACGTCGCGACTACGGTCTCCTGGAGTATGCGCGCGAAGTCGGGTCCGGCTACCCAGTCCCGAACTCGGAGGTCGAAATCGCCCAGGTGTGCGGCGCACCACTCGTGGTACTTCGTGGTTTCGAAGTGCTCGTCCGCGAGGGCCAGGTACGCGTTCAGCTTGGCGTCGTAGTCCAAGGACGGGTCGTCCGCGATCTCGAAGTACCGCTCCGTGTGCAGGTCCACGGACGATCGCCGGCCGGTGGCGAGGCAGAAGACCGACCACTTCACGAGCGCGCTCAGTGCCCACGGGAAGTAGTAGTGCAGTGAGGTGACCGCGACGTCCGGGCAGGCGTTGGCGTAGTCGATCGGGTGTACCGAGTCGCCCTTGACCAGCATCTCGCAGGAGTTGAACTCCCAGCCGAAGAACGCGTTCACGATCCGGCTGATCGCGACCGCCTCGTGGCCGGCGGCCGGGCTGAGGAAGTCGTGCGAGACGGCGTACCGGTTGTGCATCGGCTCGTCCGGACGGAAGTCCATCACCATGGTCTCCGCGCCGATCGACAGCGCCCGCGCGAACTTGTCGTACTCGATGGTGGCCTGCAGGTGCATCAGCATCTCGCCGGACTCGTCGTACGCGCGGTGCAGGTCGTCGGGGTTGTTGATCCGGGACACGCCCCGCCAGCCGCCACCGTCGAACGGCTTCATGTAGAGCGGGTACCCGAGGTCGTCGGCGATCGCGTCCAGATCGAACGGGCGGTTGTACGTCGCCGACGTGTACGCCCAGCGCACGTTGTCGACCGGGTTCTTGTACGGCACGAGCACGGTCCGGGGGATCTTCAGGCCGAGGCGGAGCATCGCGCAGTACGCCGAGTGCTTCTCCATGGACTGGAACGTGAACGGGGAGTTCAGCAGGTATGTGCCGTTCATCAGCGCGGCCTTCTTCAGCCACTCGCGCGGGTGGTAGTACCAGTACGCGAGCCGGTCGATCACGAGCCCGACGCGCACCGGGTCGTTCAGGTCGAACGGCTCGATGGTGAGCCGCCGGGACCCGAACTCGTGCTCGTGCCCGTCGATCGTCACCGGCCCGACCCGCTGCAGCAAGGCCTCGAACGCCTGCGGCCAGTCCTCCTCGGCACCCAGCAACAACCCGATCAGATGACGCGAACGATCAGCCACGAGTTCTCCTACAGATCGGTGGAAAGGGAAGGAAGGGAAGGAAGGAAAGAAGACGAGGTGGGTGTCCTCAGTAGAAGACGAGGTGGGTGTCCTCAGCGGAAGACGTGGTGGGTGTCATCAGCAGAAGCGGGGTAGGTGGTGGGCGATTTGTTGGCGCCACCAGGGCCAGTCGTGGGCTACGTCGTACCCCCAGAGGTCGAGTTCATGCGGGATCCCCTTCTTCTCCAGCAGGGCAGCGGTCGCGCGGGCCGAGGGCAGGGAGCCGGTCGGGTTCGTCTCCCAGTCACCCTGGCCGACCGTGAGCAGGATGAACAGCCTGCCGCGCAACCACTCGAGGTGGTCGCCGGACAGGTTCGGGAGATAGTCGGCAGGATTGTTGAAGTACGTCGCGTTACCGCGCTCGCCCCACGCGTGCCAGCTGGCCGCGTCGTAGTTGCCCGACTGGCAGATCGCGACCGGGAACAGGTCGGCCCGTTTGAATGCGAAGTTCAGCGCATGGAACGCGCCGAGGCTGCAGCCGGTCGTGATGATGTCGCTGACCCCCGGTGAGTCCGACCCGATCGTTGGCACCACCTGGTTCACGATCCAGGACTCATACAGCTCGTGCCGGCGCGCCCGGTCCTCCAACTGGATGCTCCGGTCCGACCAGCTGACGTGGTCGTAGGAGTCCACGCAGTACAACTTGACCCGGCCGGCCTCGATGAGCGAGGCGACCGCGTCGACCATGCCGTTGTTCTCGTAGTCCCAGGCGCGTCCCTGCTCGCTCGGAAAGACCAGCACCGGGCGGCCGAAATGACCGTACCGGATCAGCGTTCCGCGGCGGTCAAGCCCCGGCGCCTCCAACTCGACCTGCTCCCGTTCCATCAGCCCCACCCCAGGTCCGTCGCAGTAGCTCCGTCAGATCAGGATCCAGTACATCCCGCCAGGCTGTGAAGTTGTGCATGTCCGGAGTTTCGTCCAGAGCCACTTCCAGCCCGAGTTCGGTGAGCCGCGCGGCCATCACCCGGTTGTTGTGCACGTTTTCCTCGGTCGTCCCCGCGGTGATCCCGACCGGCGGCGTACTCGGTGCCGTGGTTGCCGCCAGCACCTGCGCCACGAACCCGGTCACCTCGGCGTAGAACTCGAACTTCGACTCCTGCGGGTCGGTCTCCGGCGTGAAGAACGACCCGGACTGCAGGAACAGCCCGGAAAACGTGTTCGGAAAGTTCCATTCCGCATGCAGCGCCGCGAGCGCGCCCAGGCTGGCCCCCATCATCACGGGCCGTCGGCTCCGGTACTGCGTCTGCACGGCCGGCACGACGTACTGCGTCAAGGACAGGGCGTACTGCGGGTTCGCGGCGTACCAGAGGTTCCGCGACGTCGGCCGGATCAGCGCCAACCGGAACGGGGGCAGCGAGCCGGAAGAGATCATCGCGCCGGCGTAGTGCGTCAGACCGGCGTACGAGGCGAACTCGGGACCGTCGTGGGACAGCAGCAACGGCAACTCGAAGCCCGGCGCGATCCCGTCCGGCGCCCACACCTGGACGTCGACCGGCCCGACGGGAGACTCGACGGCCACCGAGATGAGCGTCGACGGGATCGGCTGCACGGTGAGCCAGGCGGGCTCGACGTACCCCGGCAGCGGCAGCCAGGAATGGTGCCCGAATGCTCCGTCGACGGTCCGTGGGTTGGTCGGATCGGTCCGCGTGCCGAGGTCGGCAATGTCGAACAGGTACTCCATCCGGTGCACCGACGGTCGCGGAAGCCGCAGCTCCCAGCCGTAGTCGACCGGTTTGAACTCGAGCAGCTCCGCCGGGAGGCCCAGCTCCTGCCACAACCGGACGCCGTTGAACGCATGCGTGGCGTCACCGAGGCGGAACACCACCTCGGCTCCCTCGACCGCGCTCACGTTTTCAGGCATCCAACTACCGTAGCGACGTAAACACTGACAAAGGCTGTCAGTGATGGCGTTCTATCGTGGGAAGGTGGTCGATCTCACCGATATCCGCGAAATCACCGCGGACCTCCCGCGTAGCTACGAGGTACTGGTCCGGGACCGGATCAAGTTCCGCGTCGGCCAGATCGTCTATCTCGCGGTCGCGGCCGACGAGCAGACCATCGGCCTCGGCTTCCCGCGCGAGGAACGCGCCGCCGCGCTCGCCGCCGAGCCGGACAAGTTCCTCCCGCCGCGCCCGTCGGACGAACGCTTCCAGTGGATCGAGCTCAACCTGGCGGCCGTCGAGTACGACGAACTCCGCGAGCTGGTCCTCGACGCCTGGTCGATGTGCGTCCCGAAGAAGGTCCGCAGGGAGTACTTCGGCGACTGACGTAGGGGCCCGAGGCAACCGGGTCATCCTCAGGTAGTAGACCGGAACCATCCTGACGGCCGATGGGTGGCGACATTTCGCGAGCAACTCTTGAAACATGACTGGGGACTTCCTACCCCGGCGCCAGAAGGCGTCGGTGCTGAGCCAAGCCGTAACTGTCGTGATTCTGGTAGCCCTCGTGGCGGTCGGGATCGTGCTCTTTACCTAGGACTCCCAGCGCACATCGGCTTCGCCCGGTCGGACGACGCCGGCTTCGTAGGCGACCACGACGGCCTGGACGCGGCTGGACAGGCCGAGCTTCGACAGCACCGAGCTCACGTGGGTCTTGATCGTGGTCTCGCTGACGAACAGCTTGGTCGCGAGGTCCCGGTTCGACAGGCCGCGGGCCATCCAGACCAGGATCTCGCGCTCCCGTTCGCTCAGGTGCGACAGTAGCCCGGCCCACCGCGCATCCGGTTGCGCCGGCGCGCTGGTCGCCGTACCGCCGTCGACCTGACGCTCCAGCTCCATGCAGCGCTCGAGCAGTACGCGCGTCGAGACCGGGTCGACGAGCGAGTCGCCGCGGTGCACCGCGCGTACGGCGGAGACCAGGAGATCCGGATCGGTGTCCTTCAACAGGAACCCGGACGCTCCCGCGCGGACGGCGGCCAGCACGTACGCCTCGTCGTCGAACGTCGTCAGCACCAGTACGGCGGGACGTGCCCGGCCGGCCTCCCGGTTGGCGGTCGTGATCCGCTCGGTGGCGACCAGCCCGTCCATCACCGGCATCCGGATGTCCATCAGGACCACGTCCGGGTCGTGCAGCGCGATCAGCCGGAGCGCCTCCTCGCCGTTCTCGGCCTGGGCGACCGTGGTCAGGTCCGGCTCGTGGTCCAGGATCATCGCCAGCCCCATCCGGATCACCCCCTGGTCGTCGGCCACGAGGATCCGGATCGGGCCAGTGTCCACTCCGGTCAGTTCTGCGGGGGTAACCATGCTTGCACTCTCCATCCACCGAGGGGGCCGGCCGCGACGGCGAGGGTGCCGCCGACCGCTGTCGCCCGTTCCCGCATCCCGATCAGTCCGTTGCCGCGGCCGCTTTCCTTGCGGCGCGCGGTCTCCAGCACGTTCACCGGCGGCGGTCCGCCGTTCCCGTTGTCGTCGATGGTCAGCAGCTCGCCCTGCGGTCCACTCTGCCAGGTGACCCGCGCCGCGCTCGCCTTGGCGTGCACCATCACGTTTGTCAGCGCCTCCTGGATGATCCGCACCGCGGTGAGGTCGGTCGCCGAGGTGAGCTGGCGCTGCCGCGGCGGCAGTTCCATCGTCACGTCGATCCCGACCGCCTTCAGCCGCTCACCCATCCGCGCCACGTCGGCCAGGTCGGGCACCGGCGCGGTCCCGCCGCCGGATCCGGTGTCGCCGGCGATCTGCGGCGACGCGGTGTTCAATACGCGCACTGTCTCCCGCATCGCGGTCAGCGCTTCCTTGCCGCTGGCAATGATCCAGCGGATCGCCTCTCGCAGTACTTCGGGGCGCTGGTCGGCCACCCGGTCCGCCGCCTGCGCCCGGATCACGACCGCGCTCACGTGGTGCGAGATCACGTCGTGCAGGTCGCGGGCGATCCGGGTCCGCTCCGCCACCGCGGCCCGCTCCGCCTCGACCGCGCGGAGCCGGACCAGTTCGGCGTTGCGCTGCTCGAGCAGGGCCACCGACTTCCGGCGCCGGCGAGCGTCCGCGCCGAGCAGCACCATCCCGCAGATCAGTGCCTCCGCGAACACGAACAGCGACACGTCGATGTACGAGTACAGGCTCGGCACGTTCCGCGGCAGGCTCTGGTACCGATCGCCGCGCAGAATGTCGCGATTGACGTGGCTGAGGACGATCGCGACCACGGTCGGCAGCCCGATCATCAACCCGGCCAGGCTGCCCATCGTGAAGAACAGACACGTGAACCGTCGTACGCCGGCCGACGCCGCCAGGTACCCGACGACGAGCAGCGGGACCAGGTGGATCTCCGACTGCAGCGCCGCATCGCTGATCTCGGGCTGACCGAACATCGTGAGACCGAGTTGCGCCGCCAGGCCGGTGCCCGCCGCGGCGTACAGGAACGGGTACAGCACCGAGACGATCAGGAGCATCGTGCGCGGGATCCGGCGTACGAGGGCGACCGTGGCGACCAGGAAGACGCCCGTGACGACCGAGACGGCCGGGTTGTGCGGGCGCAGACCGGTGCCGTTGATGAGGTTCAGTACGACGAACCAGACCAGCCCGATGACCGCGGCGAGCAGCACGTCCTGCTGCCCCTGCGACAATCGGCGCCAGACACTCATCATGTCGCCCAGCGTAGTCAGGGTGTGTTTGCCAAAGCTTCATCTGCCCGGAGGGGCAGGCTCTCCAACTTTTGGAGGAGGCTCGGCGTCCGAACTGATACTCAGGGGCTACTGATGGGACGTGAGAACGGTCCCTGGGACCGATGCGCCGCCCACCCGGATCCGAGAGGCTGTACCCCATGAGTCACGAGCTGCCGCCGCGCCCCAGCAATACGGGGCGGACGCGGTTGCTGTCCGTGATCGGTGTGGTCGGGGTCGGTTCCGTCGTCGGAGCGCTGCTGCTGTGGCACGCGCAGGTCGGCGAGGTGCTCGGCCTCGGTGCGGACAAGGAGCCGGTGGTCTCGACCGTCGGCGCGCCTGCGATCGGCGCACCGCCCACCACGCTGCGGGTGACCCCGACGCCGTCCCGGCGTACGACGAAGACCCCGTCCACTCCTCCCGCGACCACGACGACTCCCTCCAAGAAGCCGACCCAGAAAGAGACCCAGCAGCCGGTGCCGGTCTCTCGTGAGGAGAGCATCGAGGGCCTGTCGCCGAAGCTGAAGTCACGGCTGGCGAAGGCGATCGCGGCCGCGAAGGCCGACGGTGTCACGATCAGCATCACGTCCGCCCGGCGCAGCGCGGCGAAGCAGCAGCGGCTGCTGAACGCGGCGATCAAGAAGTACGGGTCGTACAAGCTGGCGACGCGCTGGGTGCTGCCGCCGAAGTACTCCGCCCACGTGCAGGGCAAGGCCGTGGACATCGGTCCGGCGGCCGCCATGACGTGGCTGAACAAGAACGGCTGGCGGTACGGCGTGTGCCGCCGGTACGACAACGAACCCTGGCACTTCGAGGCGCTCACAACGCCCGGCACGAAGTGCCCGCCGCGGGAACCGCACGCGGTGGCCAAGGCAGATTGATACAAGGGGGAAACCGAGATGACCATGACCTACGCACAGCCCCTGACCCGGCGCTACACCCGCGCCCGGCTCGCCGTACCCGCCCTGTGGCGCCAGGTGATCCGGACCGGCGACAGGACCGAGCGCACCACCGCTGAGCCGGATCGGTCCGCACATACGCAGCTGGAGATCTACGACGGCGTACTGGCCGCGTTCGAGCGTCGCGACGAGGTAGCAGCGGTACTGCGGGCTTCCGCGGACCGTGCAACCGCCGTACGACGTCTGCGCGACGAGTTCGGCCTCAGCCACCTGCAGGCGACCGCGCTGATCGACCTGCCGCTCACCACCGAGTGCCGCGACCGCATCGCGCACCGCGCCGAAGAGCTCCGCACCGCCCTCGGGCGCTGACCCGGAAATCCCCGCGCGAGCCGCATCTCGGTGGTAGCGGCTCGCGTGGACCTGCGGAGTTTGCGTGCCGTGGGGAGGATGGAGGGGTGATCACGATGGAGCAGGCCGGACGACTGCGCAAGGCCGGGGTGCTGTGGGCACCGGCGGCCGGGGATCGTTTCGCCGTACCGGACCGGGACATGGACGACGACGTGTTCGTGGTGAGCGACATGACCGTCGAGGTGCACGACTACCAGGGCAGCAAGGTGATCGGCTTCAACGGCACCACCGAGTGGGCCCTGGACAGCATCGAGCAACGCGAAGTCATCTGGCTCCCGCGCGAGGAGCAGCTCCGCGCTCTCCTCGGCTCGCACTTCCAGTCCCTCGAAGCCACCCCGGACGGCTACCGGGTAACCCTCACCACCGGCACCCACACCTCCGCCGACGCCGAACAGGCGTACGCCGACGCCGTCATCCACCTACTGGGCGCCTAGCGCCACGAGCCCGGCCCCGCGGGACCCACCCCATCTCCTACCCGGTGGTGGGGCGCCAGTACTGCTTCTTTTCTTTGTCTTTTACCGTGTAGCCGAGGTTGATGACTTCGGAGCGGAGCTCGCGTAGGTCGGCCTTGCCCTTGTCGCCCTGGTCGAAGGCCTTGGAGCGGGCTCTGAGGAGCGCGTTGGCGGCCGGCGAGAGATCCGGGTCGCCCTCGACCCAGCGGCGGAACTCGGACTCGTGCGGGTCACCGGAATCCGACCACGGGTAGCCGTGGGCACGGAACGCCACCGGGATCTGCTTCGCCTCGGACTTCAGCTGGTCGTGCTTCTTCCGGGCCAGCTCGCGGGACGTCGCGTCCTGGAGGACGATCTCCTTCCCGTCCAGGAACGCCACCGCGACCTTCACCCGCGGCACGGTCACGGTCTTCTGGTTCTTACCGAACTCGACCGACTGGCTGGTGATCGTCACCTTCAACGTGTCGTCGAGCGCGATCCCGGCCAGCAGTACGCCGCCCACGAGCCCGACGGCCCCGCAGATCACCACGACCCACCAGCTGTCCCACGCGGCGATCAGCCTCAGCGGACCCTGGAACGGCACCCAGTCCCGCCCGGACGCCCAGTCGGCGATCCGCGGCAGGAAGAACCCGAGCACCAGCCCGGCCAGCGGCAACCCGCCGAACAGCACCGTCTTGTCGGCGGCCGAGTGGCCGATCACCGTGCGATCCGCAGTCGTAGACCCCATGCCCCAAAAGTAGGCGCGGACTGCTGTGACTTTGGTATCGACTGTGGGGACCTAAGAACAGGACGTACAGATCTACGTAGACGCCTCGTTCACGCTCACGAGGTCCACCCGATGGGCCCCGGAACGGGACACCTCCTGTCGGTAGGTACGGTCGTCACGTGATCTGGCTACGGTTTCTCAGCGGTCCGGACATCGACGGGTTGGGGCTGACCCGGCTGGAGATCGTGGATGCCGTGGAGGACGCGGTCCGCGAGCACGGCGAGGGCCGGACGAGCTTCGAGCCGCGGATGCACCTGATGCCGAACAACGGCGGGATCGGCCACTTCAACGTCCTCCGTGGGCACCTCGACGGCCTCGGTGAGCACGGGATCAGCGGCGTGAAGGTGGTCGGCGACTTCGTCCCGAACTACCAGAAGGGTCTGCCCAGCGAGCTCGCGATGGCGACCCTGTTCGACCCGACGACCGGCGTACCTCTCGCGGTCCTGGACGCGACGATGATCACCGCGGCACGTACCGGCGCGATGACGACGGTCGGCGCCCGCCACCTGGCCCGCCGTGACAGCAAGATCCTCGCGCACGCCGGCGCCCGCGGTACGGCGTGGTGGAACGTGACGATGCTCGACGATCTCCTCGACCTCGACGAGATCCGGGTGACGTCACGGCGGCCGGAGTCCCGGGAGAAGTTCGCCGCGGAGCTCTCCGCGGAACTGACCACGCCGGTCCGGGTGTGCGCGACCGCGGAGGAGGCGTTCGACGGCGCCGACGTACTCGTGGAGGCCACCCGTCTGACCGAGCCCGAGCCGCTGCTGCGGACGGCGGCGGTCCGGCCGGGCGCGTTCGTCGTACCGTACGGGACGGTCTCGGCGGTCGAGCTCGATCTGCTCGACGTGATCGACAAGGTGGTCGTGGACGACTGGCGCGAGGCGCAGTCCGGGCGGTTCGGGTCGCTGCGGCGGCACGTGGACAGCGGGCGGCTGTCGCCGGAGACGCTGTACGCCGAGATCGGCGAGATCGTCGCGGGCCGCCGACCCGGCCGCGAGAACGATGCCGAACGCAACCTCTTCTGGCACCGCGGCCTGTCTCTGCTGGACGTCGCGATCGCCCACCTGATCCTCCGCCGAGCCGAAGCCACCGACACCGGCACCATGCTCCGGTTCCATTGATGATCGTCAACGAACCCAGCGAGCTGGATCCGGCCAGCGCGGAGCCGATCGAGCTGGCACCTGCCCTCCTTGACCGCCTGGCCGCGACCCGCGCAGCTGCCCTCGACACCCTCCGCTCCGGCGCGCCTGTGTACGGCGTCAACACCGGCATGGGCAACCTGAGCAAGGTCCGCCTGACGGAGGACGAGCAGCGCGTCCACCAACGCAACCTCCTACTAGGCAGAGCCGTCGGCGGCCCGCCTTGGCTCCCACCTGCCGAAGTCCGCGCCGTCCTCATCGGCCGTCTGAAGACGTTCCTCACCGGCGACGCAGCCGTCTCGGTCGAACTGATCCACCAGTTGGTTGCCCTCATCAACAACGGCCCGCTCCCGAACATCCCCGCCGAAGGTGCCGGCTCCGCAGGCGAGATCATCCCGCTCGCACATGCCTTCGCCTCCCTGGATCCCGGCCCCAAGGAAGGCATCGCCTTGCTGGCCGGCATCCCCGGCGCCACCGGCCGAGCCGCCCTCCACGCAACCAGAGCGCACCGGCTAGCGGATCAGCTCAGCGTCATCGCAGCCGGGGTGATCGCAGTCGTCGGCGCCAACCGCGACCCGTACGAACCGCTCGCAGCACGTGGGGACGACGTACTAGGGGCTGAGTTCGCCAGGCTTCGCGAGTTGGCAGGTCCCGAGCCGGAGCCGCGGAGCTTGCAGGCCCCGGTCTCGTTCCGCGTCGCGGGGCACGTGAACGCGCACGTCCGGCGAACCTTGCAGCAGTTGGACGACGCGATCGACCGGGCGTTCACGGGCGTGACGGACTCCCCGGCGTACCTCGACGGCGAGTTCGTCGGCACCGCCGGCTTTCACGGGATCGACCTCGCCGCGTACTGCGATCACCTCACAACCGCGCTGGCGCATGCCGCCGAGGTGTCGGCGGCGCGGTTGCACCGCCTGCTGGACCCCAACGTCACAGGCCTCACCGCCCAACTCGCCCGCGAACCAGGCCCGCAGGCCGGTCTGGTCGCCGTCCACAAGCGGGCGGTCGCGACGACCCACCAGCTCCGCCGCCTGACGTTGCCCACAGCAATCAGTACGGCGGAGACGTCCAATGGTCAGGAGGATGTGCAGACGTTCTCCTGGGAAGCGGTCGGGAACCTCGGCGAAGCGATCCGCCTGACCCGCGAGACGAGCGCCTGCGAGCTGCTCGCCGTACGGCAGGCCTTCGCGCTCTCGACCCGCGAGATCCCACCAGGTCTTCACGACATCATGCAGGCGGTCGACGCCGTCGTACCTCCGATCGAGGCCGACCGCCCGTTCGGCGAGGACCTGACCAGACTCCTCACCCAGGTGGTTTAACCGGCTGTCCTGCTCGATGTGTGTGGGCGGGGTCGGGCCGCGGGTCTCGCGCGGGGGTTGATCGAAAAAGCGAGCCGACACGCAGGTCGTGGCGAAGCCGCAAGTAGCCTGCGTGGGGTCTGTGTCGTTGGCCTGGTGCGGGGGATCGGCGTCGGTGACTGGAGGAGTTCTCTTGAAGCGGTTCGTGGTGCCGCCGAGCTGGCCGTCTCCGCCGCGGCGCAGCTGGGTCCCGCCGAAGACCTGGCGCCCGGATCCGGCCTGGCCGCCGGCTCCGGAGGGCTGGCGGTTCTGGGTCGACGGCAGGGGCAAGCCGGTCCACGGCCCGATCGGTCAGTACGGCGCTCCGTCCCGCCGGGTCGTGTACGCCGCGGCCGCGGCGCTGATCGTGTTCGCCGGGGTCAACCTGTGGGCGTTGTCAACGATCGGCCTGTTCGGTGGCGGATCGGACGACTCGGTCGCGGTGAAGTTCGTCGAGGAGTCGCCGTCCCCGAGTCCCACGGCCGGCTCGACGAGTCCCGCCGTACCGCGGACGACGTCCACGCCGCCGCTCGTGCCGCAGACGATCGTGGCGCCGAGCAAAGGTCCGACACCCCGGCCGACCCAGCGACCGACCCGGAAGCCGACCGCGACCAGGACCACCGAGCGGACCACATCGACGCCCAAGCCGACGCGCACGACCACCAGCACGACCACGACGCCGTCGCGTCCGACCAGCCGGCCGTCGACGCGGGAAGAGATCCTCCGGCAGTACTGCATCGAGCGCGGCATCGACCCGGCCTGGTGTGATCCGTCCAGATGGCAGCAGACGCCTGGTTGACAGCGGAGTGATCCGCACCCATCCTTAACCATATGGTTCTGAAACCATTTGGTTATGAAGACAATTTGACCGGAGTCTTCGCGGCGCTCGCCGACCCGACCCGCCGGGCGATCCTCACCCAGCTCAAGCACGGGGACGCGACGGTCGCCGAGCTCGCGGCGCCGTACAGCATGTCGCAGCCGGCCGTCTCCAAACACCTCAAGGTGCTCGAGAACGCCGGGCTGATCAGCCGCTCGCAACGGGCGACGGCCCGGCTCAGCCATCTTGAGGCCGAACCGCTCCGGACCGCCGTCGGCTGGTTGATGGACTACCGCGCCTACTGGACGGAGAGCTTCGATCGTCTCGACGATCTGCTCGACGATCTGAAGGAGGAGTCGTGAAGATCATCGCGGAGCCGGGCGTGCCGCAGGTTGTGATCATCCGGGAGTTCCGGGCGCCGCGGGAGCTGCTGTTCCGCGCGTACACCGAGCCCGACCTGGTGAAGCGCTGGCTGGGACCGCCCGGGCTCGAGCTGGTGGTGAACCAGCTCGACCCTCAGCACGGCGGTCGCTGGCGGTGGACGCACTACGACGCCGACGGGAAGGGCTACGCGTTCCACGGGCTGTACCACGGGGAGCCGACGCCGGACCGGATCGTGCAGACGTACGAGTTCGACCATGCACCCGGGACCGTCTACCTGAATCTGATCACCTTCGACGAGGCCGACGGGATCACCACCCTGACGCAGAACACCGTGTTCTTCGCGGTCGAGGACCGCGACCAGTACGTCGACGGCGGCATGGAGCACGGTATCCGCGCCTCGATGCGACAACTCGACGCCCTCGTCACCGAACTGGCCAAGGAGGCCAACCCATGATGCTCAACGACAAGCAGGCGATCGTGTACGGCGCGGCCGGACCGATCGGCGCCGTGGTCGCGAAGGGGTTCGCCGCCGAGGGCGCGACCGTCCACCTGGCCGGCCGTACGGCGGAACGCCTCGAGCGGGTCGCGGACGACATCCGCGCCGCGGGCGGCAAGGCCGAGATCGCGGTCGTCGACGCACTCGACGAACGATCGGTCGACGACCACGCCGCCGCGGTCGGCCGGATCGACATCTCGTTCAACCTGATCGGCCACCCGCAGTACTTCGGTACGCCGCTGATCGACATGTCCCTCGCCGACGTCGAGGAGCCGGTGCACAACATGCTGCGCACCTTCTACCTCACGTCCCGCGCGGCCGCCCGGCGGATGGTCGAGCAGGGATCCGGCGTGATCCTGACCTTCGGCGGGTACGGCGACCCGGCGGCGAACCTCGGCGCGTTCCAGGTCGGGTTCGGTGCTGTCGAGGCGCTGCGGCGCAGCCTGGCGCGCGAGCTCGGCCCGCACGGCATCCGGGTGATCACGTTGCAGACCAACGGCGTACCGGAGTCGAACCCGGACACGTACCCGGAGGACTTCCGTCGCGAGATCGCCGAGCACACCGCCGCCCAGACGATGCTCAACCGCGCCGCGACCCTGGCCGACGTAGCCGCGATAGCCACCTTCGCCGCCTCCGACCGAGCCGCCTCCATCACCGGCACCGCCATCAACCTGACCGCCGGTGCCACCGTCAACTAGACGATGTTGAGCTCGGCCCGACGACTCGACGACTGGAACCGGCGTGCGTCCAACGGACTGACGTCGACGAACGGTTCCTGGCCGAGGTAGAGGTCGCGGATCACCTCGCCGACGGCTGGGCCTTGCAGGAATCCATGGCCCGAGAACCCTGTTGCATAAAGGAATCGCTCGATGCCGTCGGCCTCGCCGATCAGGGCGTTGTGGTCGGGGGTTACCTCGTACAGGCCGGCCCAGCCGCCGGTCAGCCCGACGTCAAGGAGCGAGGGTGCTCGTCGTGCCATCGCCTCGGTCAGGTGGGGGATCCACGTGTCCGTGCGGTTCAGGTGGAAGCCGGGCTCCTCGTCGGGATCGGACATGCCGACGAGAAGCCCGGGGCCTTCGCGGTGGAAGTAGAACGTCGTACCGAAGTCGATCGTCATCGGCAGGCCGTCGGGTAGTCCCGGGATCTCCTCGGTGACAACGATCTGCCGCCGCAACGGAACCACCGGAAGCTCGACCCCGGCCATCGCGCCGACCTGCGCGGACCAAGCACCTGCCGCACAAATCACCGTCCCGGTCCGAATCTCTCCGCGGTTCGTTCGCACCGTCGTCAGTTGGTTGCCCACCGCATCGATCCCGAGTACCTCGCAGCCGGTGATCAGTCGCGCCCCGAGTCGCCGGGCGGCCGATGCATACCCCAGTACGACGGACTCCGGCGTGCAATGTCCCGCGCTCGGCGAGAAGCACGCGCCGGCCAGCCCGTCCGCCGCAACGATCGGCGCCAGCGCGACCGCCTCGTCGACGGAGATCATCCGCGTCGGAAGGTCCGCGGTCTGCTGCAACCTGTTCTGCAGTGCGGTGCTCTCACGGAAATGCTCGACCTGCTCAGCATTTTCCAGCAGGAACAGATACCCGACCCGGTGCAGATCGATCTCCTGACCGGGCCGCTCCCCGAACCGCGCAAAAGCCTCCAGACTGCGCGCACCGAGTGCGATGTTCACCTCGTCCGAGAAGTTCGCCCGTACTCCACCCGCCGCCTTACAAGTCGAACCCGACCCGAGCGCATTCATCTCCAGCAACACCACATCCCGCACCCCGGCCTCAGCCAGATGAAAGGCGATGCTCACCCCCATCACCCCACCCCCGACAATCACCACACCCGCAACCTCAGCCACCATCAACCTCCTCCAGGTAGATCGTCCCCCGCCGGTTGGACCACTTTGAGCACCGGTCAACCAGAAACCAACCCCCAAACCGGTTGACCCGTGCCCAAAGTCGCGGGGGCCAGCCGGACGGGACCACTTTGTGCACGGGATCCGTCGCGGCGGACGGTCGACGTGCGGATCTGGTGCACAAAGTGCGCCAGATCGCGGCGCGGCCCCGCGCCTAGCCTGCGCCGCGGTCGCGGGCGTGTTGGTTAGGGGAGTTGGTAGGACAGATCGGCTTCGACTGGTTTGGTGTCCATTTGGGCCTTCTGGAGTTTGCCTGAGTAGTCCCAGTTCATGGATTGCCAGCGGGTGAACTGGTCGAGGACCCAGATGCCGCTCTGGCGGGAGCCGTTGCCGGACTTGCCGTTGCCGCCGAACGGCAGGTGCGCCTCCGCGCCGGAGGTCGAGTTGTTGACGCTCACCATCCCCGCCGAGATCCCCTGCGCGAAGCGGAACGCCTTGTTCGGGTCGGTCGTGTAGATCGAGCTGGACAGCCCGTATCCGGACTTGTTGCCCAGAGCAATCGCCTCGTCGAGCGTCGAGTACGGCGTGACGCCGACGACCGGCCCGAACGTCTCGTTCAGGAACAGTTCGTCGTCAGCGCGGACGTCGGCCACGATCGTCGGGTGGTAGAACAACCCGCCTGCCGGATCGCCGACGAACCCGGCCCGCGGGTTGTCCGCCGTGACCCGGCCGGTCCGGCCGATCACCCGGTGGTGCGTCGCGATCCACCCCAGCGACTTCTCGAACCCGGCCGCGAACTTCTCGTCCAGCAACGGCCCGAACAGCACGTCCTGCGTCGGATCACCCATCGCGGCCGCGCCGACAGCGGCCGCGAACCGGTCCAGGAACTCGTCGTACACGGACCGGTGCACGATCGCCGTACCCAAGGACGTGCACCGTTGTCCCGCCGTACCGAAGCCGGAGAACAACGCGCCCTCGACGGCCAGGTCCAGCTCCGCGTCCTCGGTGATCACCATCGGGTTCTTGCCGCCGAGTTCCAGGCACGGCGTCTGCAGGTGGCGACCGCACAACTCGCCGATCCGGGTGCCGACCGCGCTCGATCCGGTGAATCCGACCTTGTTGATCAGCCCGGCCTCCAACGCCTGCTCGAGACCGTCGAACGTGTCCGGCCCGTCGGCGTACACCACGTTGAAAACCCCGGCCGGTACGCCGGAATGCGCGAAGATCTCGTAGAACGCGTCCGAGACGACAGCGGAGTACTCCGCCGGCTTCCAGACGACCGTGTTGCCGCAGAGCAGCGCCGGGACGATGTACCAGGACGGGACCGCGACCGGGAAGTTCCCGGCGGTGATCACCGCGACGGTGCCGACCGGTCGGCGGAACGTGAACAGCTGCTTGTCCGGCATCTCCGACGGCACGGTCTGCCCGTACAGCCGGCGGCCCTCACCGAGGAAGAAGTCGCAGGTGTCGATGATCTCCTGCACCTCGCCGAGCGCCTCACCCAGAGGCTTCCCGATCTCCCGCGTGACGAGCGCAGCGAGCCGCTCCTTGTTGGCAGTCATCAGCCGGCCAACATTCGAGATCACCTGCCCGCGCTGCGGCGCCGGTGTCGCCGCCCACGCGGCCTGCGCCGACTGTGCACCTGAGGCGGCCCGGACGAACACCTCCGGCCCGGCGCTACCAACCGTCCCGACGACATCACTCAGCTGCGCCGGGTTGGTCGACGGAGTACGCCGTACCGCTTCCGCCACTCGTTCGCCACCGACAACGGACAGCACCTCACCGGCCATACGGCTACCTCCTCATAGTGAGCTTCCCTCATAGTGGGCCTCCCACACTATGAGGTCGGCGGCACCTTGTGGTCGGGGTAGAGGTCCGGGATCGGGATCGGCATGCGCCACAGGCGGGAGTCGGGGTGGATCATGCCGTGCCGGATCGCGACGTACCGGAGGAGGCGGAGTGGGCCGGCGATCAGGAGGACGGCCAGTGGCAGTTCGACCAGGAGCGCGCTGAGCAGGGCCTGGGTGAGGTCGCTGCCGCGGTGGCTGGTCATCACGTCGAACCAGGCGTCGCAGATCAGCAGGACGCCGGACGCGAACGCGGTCGGGAACACGAACTGCTTGCGCTTCCAGCCGGCCAGCGCGGTCAGGATCAGCATCGTGAGCAGCAGGATGTCGAACCCGACCCAGGTCGCGACCCAGTTCCGGGCGACGTAGTGGTTGGGCAGGGTGACGGCCAGGTACACGGTCCACGGGATCAGGGCGACCGCGCAGACCAGCATCAGGACCGTCCGCCACTTGCGGATCCGGTCGATCGTCCGCCGGGACGGCAGCCCGGCGGGACGCGGCGCGAGCCGCAGGATCAGCTCCCGCCGCTGCTGCGGGGTCATCGTCGCGATCTCTTCGTCGGTCAACTGCACCTCTTGAGGCTGCACCTCTCGAGTATGCCTTGTGATTCCATTCACAAGCCAGTATTCTGCTCGTACCGAACAGCTGTCGACGATGACAGGCGAGGTGTGGCCATGACCAAGCGCAGACCACCGGGTATGAGTAACCAGGAATGGGTCGAGTCGCAGATCAAGCTCGCGCAGAACCAGGGCGAGTTCGACGACCTGCCCGGAGCCGGCAAACCACTGAAGCTGGCGGAGCAGCACGACCCCGACTGGTGGGTGAAGGACTTCATCCGTCGCGAGGACGTCGAGACCGAGGCGTTGCTGCCACCGGCCGTCCTGCTGCGCAAGGAGAAGCAGCAGGTCCACGAGAAGGTTCGCGGGATGCGGCGCGAGTCCGAGGTCCGCGAGTACCTGGCCGACCTGAACAAGCGGATCCGGCTCAGCATCCGCGACACCACCGGACCGGTCGTGCCGACGGGACCGGTGGACGAGGACGTGGTGATCGCCCAGTGGCGGATGGAACGTCCGTCGCGCGGACCACGTCCAGTGCCCACCGAGGAGCACCGCCCGCGAAAGAAGTCCCTCTGGCAGCGCCTCTTCAGCTGAGCAGTTCGCGGGCCGCCTTCTCGATGGTCTGTTCGCTCAGCAGTACGTCGTGCGCGGCCGCGCCGAGCGGGACGTACGAGTCGTAGCTCGTCACCCGGGCCATTCGCCCGGCGTACCCGTGGTCGATCAGCGTGGCCAGGACGCCCTCGGACACCCCGCCGGACCGGCGGGTCTCGTCGGCGACCAGCACCCGTCCGGTGATGGTTGCCTCGCGCAACAGATCCTCGACGGGCAGCGGCGCCAGCCAGCGCAGGTCGAACACCCGGACCCCGGGGACGCGGGCCGCCACCCGCAGGCTCATCGGTACGCCGTTCCCGAACGTGACGATCGTCAGCTCGGTGCCGTCGCCGTACGTCCGGCCTCGCCCGATCGCCACCGGTTCGTCGGGGTACGGCGCCAGCCACTGCTCGTCGCCGTCCTCGTACAGGTCCCGCCGGTGGTAGAGCGCGATCGGCTCGAGGAACACGCTGACAGTGCCGGACGACCGAGCCGCCGCCGTACATGCGTGCAGCATCGCGGCCGCGTCGTCCGGACGCGACGGTGACGCGATCACGATCCCCGGAATATCCCGCAGTACGCCGATCGCGTCGTCGTTGTGGAAGTGGCCGCCGAAGCCCTTCTGGTACCCGTAGCCGGCGATCCGCAGCACCATCGGGTTCGCGTACTGCTCCTGCGAGAAGAACTTCAGCGACGCCGCCTCGCCGCGGAGCTGGTCCTCGGCGTTGTGCAGGTAGGCGAGGTACTGGATCTCGGGAATCGGCAACAGGCCCGAGACGCCGGCGCCGAGTGCGAGTCCGAGGATCGACTGCTCGTCGAGCAACGTGTCGAAGACCCGCGGCGGCCCGAACGCCTTCTGCAGTCCGCGCGTCACGCCGTACACGCCACCCTTCCGGCCGACGTCCTCACCGAAGACCATCGCCTCCGGGTAGGACGCCAGTACGTCGCTCAGCGCGCGGTTGATCGACTGGCTGAGCGTCAACGGCTCGATGGAGGGTGTGCGCTGCGGCAATGCCCCGGCGACGGCCTCCGGCGAAGGGAAACGCAAGGGCGCGGCGACGGCTTCGGGTGAGGTGAGTTGCGGGAGGCCCGCGACCTCGGCCGCGATCCGGAACGCCTCGGCGTGCTTCTCGTCGTACAGCTCGATGATCTCGTCGGCGGTGTAGCCGGCTCCGAGCAGGTAGCGCGCCGTACCGAGCAGCGGGTCGAGCTCCTCGTCCGCGGCCAGCTCCGCGGGCGACCGGTACGCCGCCTCGACGTCGGAGCCCGCGTGGCCGAGCAGGCGCACTGTGCGCAAGCGCAGGAACGCCGGGCGCCGGTTCCGGCGTACGAACGTGGCTGCCTCGGTCGCCATCGACAGCGCCGCGTCGAGGTCGGTGCCGTCCGCGTCGAAGTACCGCAGGCCGGGGCGCGAACCGTACGCCTGCCGGATCCAGCCGTCCGGCGTCCGCACGCTGATCCCGATCCCGTTGTCCTCGCAGACGAGCAGCAACGGCATCGGCAGGCCCTGGTACGACGCGTGCAGGGCGGCGTTGATCGCGCCGGTCGCGGTCGAGTGGTTCGCGGACGCGTCGCCGAAGCTGGTCACCACGATCGCGTCGGACGGCCACGGGGACGGTACGCCGAGCTTCGCCGACCGGTTCATCGAGAACGCCACGCCCATCGCCCGCGGCAGGTGCGAGGCGATCGTCGACGTCTGCGGGATCACCGACAGCTCGTGCCGGCCGAAGACCTTGTGCCGCCCGCCCGCGATCGGCTCGGTGGTCGCCGCCGCGACGCCGAGCAGGATGTCGCGCAGGCCCTCCTTCGAGCCGCACTGGGCGGCGCGGGTCAGGTAGAACGCACCGGACCGGTAGTGCAAGAGGGCCGGGTCGGTCGGCTGCAGGGCGGCGGCGACGGCCGCGTTGCCCTCGTGACCGGCCGAGCCGATCGTGTAGAAACCGGTGCCCTGGGACTGCATCCAGCGGGCCGCGAGGTCCGCGTGCCGGCTGCCGAGCTGAGCGTCGTACAGGCCGCGGAGCAGCTCTGCGTCGTGCTCCCACGGGGCCGGGGCGAGGCCGCGGACGCGTTCGGCGAAGGTCCTCATTTCATCCATGATCCGGGATCACCCCGCCGAGCACAGCTCCGCCCACGAGTTGAACAGGTCACTCCCCTGGTCAGGGGGAACCGCGCTTGGGGGTTGTTCGTTCTAGATAGGAAGGGGACTCTGTGGGGTGTGGTGACGGTGAGTGAGCCTTGGTGATGCAGCTTTCCTGGGTACGGCGGGTGGGGATCGCGGCCGGTCTCGGAGTCGGGACAGCGGGCGCGCTCGCCGGTGTCCTGCTGCTCGGTCCGCTCGCCGCGACGATCCTGCTGGTCGTGGTGTTCGTTCTGGTGTGGCCGCTGGCTACGGTGGTCCGGCACGTGACGGACGACGCGCCGTACGGGTCGGCGGCACTGGTCGCGGCTGCTGCGGCCGTCGCGGTGTTGTGCCTGCCGGGGCTGGTGCGGTTGCTCGCGTGGGGTGCACTGGGCGCGGTGACGGCCCTGATCCTGGCCGCATTGTTCGTGCTGATCGACCTCGTCGTACCCGATCGGGCCCCGCGTCTGCGGCCGTCGCGCAAGCAGCGCAGGCTGGTGCGCCTGAGCGAGACGCAGATCGCGGAGGACGAGCAGCTGATCGCGTCGCTGCAGTGCCCGCTGTCCATCGAGGAGCTCTGCGGGGTCTGGTCCGAGACCGCCACGCAGCTCACCCAGGGTGCCGACCTGCGCGACCGCCAGGCCGTCGCCGAGGTCCGCCGGATCTGCCTGGACGAATTCGAACGCCGCAATCCCGACGGCTTCCACCGCTGGCTCGACGCCGGCGCCCCCGCCAACCCCGGTCGCTACTTACTCCAGTAGCTACAGCCGGTTGTAGCGCTTCCGCGCCTCGCGGCTTTCCTTCTGGGCGTCGCGGGCGGCTCGGCGGGCCTCGTCGAGTTCGGCGCCGACGCTGTGCACCCGGGCCTGGGCCTCGGCGAGGGCTTCGCGGGCGTTGTCGAGCTGGGTGTCCAGGTCCTCGACCTTCGCCTCGGCTGCCTGGGCGGCCGCGACAGCCTCCTCGAACGCCTGCTTGGCCACGGCGCGCTCCGCCGCCTCGCGTTCGTCCTGCTCCGCCTGCTTGCGCTGGGCGGCGTCGCGCTCTTCCTCGGCGGTCGCAGTTTCGGCTCGCTGGGCGTTCCGGCGGTCGCGGGCCGCCTGGCGGCGCTCGTCGGTGAGCGGGGTGACGTTGGACGGCTCGCCGTTCTCGTCGACGACGCCGAAGCCGACGTGCCGCAGCGCGCTGCTCAACCGGCCCTCGCGTACGGCGTCGCCCGCAGCCGGATCCACCAGCGCTGCGTCCAGCGTCTCGCGCAGCTTCTGGCCGACGTCCGGGCTGACCTTCTGGCCTTCGTCGGCGGCCAGCCGTGCGGCTTCCTTGGACAGCTTGTCCAGGAGCCGGTGGCGCTTCGGCGTCAGGTCCCGCAGCCGCTCGCCGTCGAGGTCGGCGGTCGCCTCCCGGAACTCGTCGCCGAGCGCGAGCAGGTCGTCGAGCTCGTCGGGCAGCTTGCGGGCGACCAGGTTCGCGATCCAGGCCGCGACCGTCGGCTTGCGCAGCGCCTTCAGCCGGGTCGACCCCAGCGCGTCGCCACCCGCCTTCAGCTGCTTGGCCAGCTGGTTGCGAGTAGCAATGAAGTCGGCCGCCGGCGCCGCATAGACCGCATCGGCCGCCTCCTCGAAGTCCACGAAGGCGACGCTACCTGAATCAGCCGGTAGGGCCTCGTTGTTCGGCCAGGTCGGTGCGGAGGGTTTCGAGGATGCCGCGGAGCAGGCGGGAGACCTGCATCTGGCTGACGCCGAGCTCGGCGCCGATCTCCTCCTGCGTGAAGCCGTTGCCGAACCGGAGCTGGAGGATGCGCTTGTCCCGCTCGCCGAGGTTCGCGACCGCCGGCGTCAGGGTGTGCACGTTCTCGACCAGGTCGTAGCCGCCCTCGGCGTCGGCGACCGTTTCCATCAGGCTCGTCCCGCCGTCCGACGTACCGGGCGCGTCCAGCGACAGTGTGCTGAAACAGCCGCGCACCGATGTGGCCTCGGCGATCTCGGACGGATCGGTGCCGAGCGCCGCTGCGGTCTCCTCGTCGCTCGGCACGTGACCGAGCCGCTGGATCAGCTCGGGTTCCGCGGCGGCGATGCTGCCTTGCATCTCCTGGACCCGGCGCGGCGGCCGGATCGTCCAGGCGCAGTCCCGGAAGTACCGCTTCAGCTCACCGCGGATCGTCGGTACGGCGTACGACAGGAACGCCGTCGACGCCTCCAGGCGGTAGCCGTTGGCGGCCTTCACCAGGCCGAGGTACGCGACCTGCTCGAGGTCGTCGGCGTCGACGCCCTTGCTGCGGTACCGCGAGGCGATCGATCTCGCCACCGGTGCGTTCAGGAGTACGACTTCGTCGAGGCACGCCTGGTGCCGGGGGTCCGGGACGCCGTCCGCCTCGAGCAGCAGCTCGTGGGTGGCGTCCGCGATGGTCTGTTTGGTGCGTTCTGCAGTTGCGATCGTCACGGGAGATACCTCGTCGTGTCGTCGTACATGCTGGGTGGCAGGGGCTGAACCACTGGCTCCACCAGATCAAACTCGGACGGCGCTTGCAAGTACCCGACTGTTACGGGTGCTTGAAACGCATGTCGCCTGACAGTAACTGTCAGGTTTCGATGGTTTGCTCACACTCATGAACGAGTGTTGCGCCGTCGTCGACCTGCGCCAGTACACACTGCAGCCCGGACAACGAGACACCCTCATCTCGCTCTTCGACACGCATTTCGTCGAGGGGCAGGACGAGACCGGAATGCATGTCGCCGGTCAGTTCCGCGATCTGGACGATCCGGATCGGTTCGTCTGGATCCGCGGGTTCCGCGACCTGCCGTCGCGGGCGGACGCGCTGAACGCGTTCTACTACGGTCCGGTCTGGCGTGCGCACGCCGCGGCGGCGAACGCGACGATGATCGACTCGGACAACGCCTTGCTGCTGAAGCCGGTGCGCCTCGGGGCCGGCTACCCCGCCCTCGACGCGCCGCGGCCGGACGAAACGGCGAGTTCGGTGATCGGTGGTGCGGTCTACCACCGTGCGACCGAGGACGACGGGTTCGTCGAGTTCTTCACCGATCACGTCGTGCCCGTGCTCACCGCGACCGGTGCGGAGCCGGTCGCCGTACTCGAGAGCCTGGTTGCCGAGAACAACTTTCCGGGGTTGCCGTTGCGGGACGAAGTGGTGCTGGCCTGGTTCGCGCGGTTCGCCGACGACACGGCGTACGAGGACCATCTCCGGCGGCTCGCCGAGTCGCAGGTCTGGCTGCAGCGGGTGCTGCCCGAACTGGTCTGCCGCTCAGCGAAGCCGGCCCAGGATCTCCGCCTGCGGCCGACCGCGCGATCGCAGTTCCGGTAAATACGTTGCGAGGCCCGAATCGGGCGGGCATCCTGGGTTGACCGAGCGGCGGCGAACGCTGCCTGGACTAAGGAGGGCTGACGGATGGCCATCACTGTGCTGCGGCATGTCCGCGTCAGTTCACCTTCTTTGTTCAGGAGCACACCAGTTGTCTACCGAGTACGAATTCTCACCTGACTACTCAGATCTCGAACCGGATCCGGCCGATGCCTTCGTCTTCAAGTTCCACTCCGTCGACGAGCAACTGGGCCCGGATCAGCGATGGTCCACCTGGCTGGACGTCGAGCGCGGTTCTCGCGGCCCGGAACCACGCCCCTCGTGGGTTGTGACGGAACAGGCGGCGATCGACACCGAGCTCGGCGTCCTCAAAACCGGTAAGGAAGCCGACGTCTTCCTGGTCGAACGGGCCGTCGAAGCCATCGGCGACAACCCGGCGAAATCCTCCCTGCTGGCCGCGAAGCGGTACCGCACCGAGGAGCACCGGTCCTTCCACCGCAGTACGTCGTACGTCGAAGGTCGCCGTACCCGCAACAGCCGCGACAGCCGGGCGATGGCGAAGAAGACGGCGCACGGGCGCAGCGTCGCGGCCGGCGGCTGGGCCTACGCCGAGTGGGAGGCCCTCAACCGGCTGTGGAAAGCCGGCGTCCCGGTGCCGTATCCGGTGCAGATCGACGGCATCGAGTTGCTGATGGAGTTCATCGACGACGGTGCGGGCGGCGCCGCGCCGCGGCTGGCCCAGGTCCGGCCGTCGAAGGAGCTGCTCGGTCAGTACTTCGAGCAACTCCGCGACGGGATGCGTGAACTGGCCCGGGCCGGGCTGGCGCACGGCGACCTCTCGCCGTACAACGTCCTCGCCCAGGGGGAGCGGATCGTGATGATCGACCTGCCCCAGGTGGTCGACATCGTCGGCAACCCGAAGGGCATGGACTTCCTGCTGCGCGACTGCCACAACATGGCCGCGTGGTTCACGAACCGCGGGCTGGAGATCGACGAGCAGGAACTGTTCGCCGACCTCCTCACCATGGTGTTCTGATCGCCCGCTGCAACAGGGGGACGAGCGGGACCAGCTGGTCGGGGTAGGTGTCGACGAGGCCGTCGACATGATTACCTGCCTCGACCCGCTGGTACGTGTGCAGGCCGGTGTGCTTCGCCATCTCGGCGTACACATCTGAGTCCTGAGCGATCGGAAGCAGGCTGTCGTACGTGCCGTGGATCGTGATTAGTGGCTTACGGATGTTGCCGGTGAGGGCGATCCTTCTGATGGCCTTGCGGGCTTCCGGTCGTTGAGCGTAGTCGTAGTCGGCTTCGCTCCCGGTGTACGTCGGGTCCAGTTCGGCGGCGTAGATGCGCTGGGTCAGCTTCCAGTAGACCGTGTAGTGGTAGTCCCAGAGGAAGTCCGAGCGCGGGTCGAAACCCGCCGCGACGATCGCCGCCGGGTTGTGGTGCTCGTACCCTTTGATTGCCTGAGGCAAGTACGTGAAGAGGTTCGGCCCGTCGGCCGTCCACAGCGTGCCGTCCAGGTCCACGCCGCGGGTGAAGAGCTCCGGGTGGTTCTCGAGTTGCCAACGGACCAGGTAGCCGCCGTTGGAGATCCCCGCGGCGATCACCTCGCGCGTCGGGTGACCGTAGTACTGCGACACCGTGGCGCGAGCGGCTCGCGCGAGCTGCGTCGTACGCACTTGTCCGGGAAGTACCCGTCGATCTGGACCCCTGGTACGCCGGACTGCTGCGGCAGACCCGAGTGTGTGAGGCCTACGTAGTCGGCGGGATTGGTGTGACCCGACGCGACCGTGCCGGCCGTGGTCAGGTCGTCCAGATGGGCGACCTGTTGGTACTCGGCACCTGGTACGCGTACGGCACGGTGAGCTTCGGCCGGCACAGTTACACCTGCCCCTCAGGACACCGCCTTCGCGGCTGCGCGGCCCGCCGTACGGCCGGTGAAGAGGCAGCCGCCTACGAAGGTACCTTCCAGGGAGCGGTAGCCGTGGATGCCGCCGCCGCCGAATCCGGCGACCTCGCCGGCAGCGTAGACGCCGGGGAGTGGGGTGCCGTCGGTTCGCAGTACGCGGGACTCCAGGTCGGTCTGCAGGCCGCCCAGGGACTTGCGGGTCAGGATGTTCAGCCGTACGGCGATCAGCGGGCCGGCCTTCGGGTCGAGGATCCGGTGCGGGGACGCGACCCGGATCAACTTGTCGCCGCGATAGTTGCGGGCGCCGCGCAGTGCCGTGATCTGCAGGTCCTTGGTGAACGTGTTGGCCAGCTCGCGGTCCCGCGCGACGATCTGCCGCTCGAGGTCGTGGAGCTTGATCAGCTTGTCGCCGGTCAGGTCGTTCATCCCCCGGACCAGGTCCGGAAGGTTGCCGCGGACAACGAAGTCGGCGCCCTTGTCCATGAACGCCTGCACCGGCGCGGTCGCACCGCCGCGCGCCCGGCCGAGTACACCCTTGACGTCCTTGTTCGTCAGGTCCGGGTTCTGCTCCTGGCCCGACAGCGCGAACTCCTTCTCGATGATCTTCTGGGTCAGCACGAACCACGTGTAGTCGTACCCGGTCGTCATGATGTGCTCGAGCGTCCCGAGCGTGTCGAACCCGGGGAACAACGGCACCGGCAGCCGCTTCCCGGTCGCGTCGAACCACAGCGACGACGGCCCGGGCAGGATCCGGATGCCGTGCTGCGGCCAGATCGGGTCCCAGTTCTGGATGCCTTCGGTGTAGTGCCACATCCGGTCCCGGTTCACGTACCGGCCGCCGGCCTGTTCGGTGATCGCGAGCATCCGGCCGTCCACATGCGCCGGTACGCCGCTGATCATCCGCTTCGGCGGCTCGCCCATCCGCTGCGGCCACTGCGAGCGGACCAGGTCGTGGTTGCCGCCGATGCCACCCGAGGTGACGATCACGGCCTGCGCGTTGAGGCTGAAGTCGCCGACCTCCACGCGTGAACTCGAGACACCCCGCGGTGCGTCGCTGGGCTCGAGCACCTTGCCCGCGACGCCGTCGACCACACCGCCCGTCACCGTCAGCTCGTCCACCCGGTGCCGGAACCGGAACTCGACGAGCCCCTTCGCGACGGCCTCCCGCACACGACGCTCGAACGGGGCGACCAGGCCCGGCCCGGTGCCCCACGTGATGTGGAACCGAGGCACCGAGTTCCCGTGGCCGTCCGCGTTGTACCCGCCGCGCTCGGCCCATCCGACGACAGGGAAGAAGCGCACACCTTGCGCGTGGAGCCACGGACGCTTCTCGCCGGCCGCCCAGTCGACGTACGACTCCGCCCACTGCCGCGCCCACTTGTCCTCGTCGTCCAGCCGGTCGAACCCGGCCGAGCCGAGCCAGTCCTGCAGTGCGAGGTCGTGGGAGTCCTTGATCCCCATCCGGCGCTGCTCCGGGGAGTCCACGAACAGCAGTCCGCCGAACGACCAGAACGCCTGGCCGCCGAGCGACGCCTCGGGTTCCTGGTCGAGCAGCAGCACCTTCCGGCCCGCGTCGGCCAGTTCGGCGGTCGCGGCCAGCCCGGCCAGCCCCGCCCCGACGACGATCACGTCAGCGTCCATGGCGACATGTATAGCGCACTTGCGAAGATGTGGTCGTGACGATCCTTTCTGCGCAAAACCTCGTACTTCCCGCAGCTTCGCTCGGTCCGGAGAATCCGCTCGCGCCGCTCAGCACCCAGCGCGAGCCGCACCACGTCGAGAACATCGCCGAGCTCCCCGCCGACCTGCGGGAGAACATCGAGTACGGGCGCCTGCAGAGCCCGCTGCCGTGCCTGAACCAGGACGGCTACGACCGCACCCTGGTGGAGACGGCGCTGCCTGCGTTGGTGCTGGAGAACGACCACGTCCGTGCGACCGTGCTGCCAAGCCTCGGTGGGCGGTTGTACTCGCTCGTCCACAAGGGGACCGAGTTGCTCTACCGCAACCCGGTCTTCCAGCCCGCGAACCTCGCACTGCGCAACGCCTGGTTCGCCGGCGGCGTCGAGTGGAACGTCGGCAGCACCGGCCACTGGACCGGTACCTGCGCGCCGATGCACGCCGCCCGCGTCGCAGGCCCGGACGGTACGCCGGTCCTGCGGCTGTGGGAGCTCGAACGCACCCGCAACCTCGTCACCCAACTCGACTTCTGGCTCCCGGAGGACTCGGAGTTCCTGTACGTCGGCGTACGGCTGCAGAACCCTTCCGACGTCAAGGTCCCGGCGTACTGGTGGTCGAACATCGCCGTCCCGCAGTCGCCCGATCGTCGCGTTCTCGTGCCCGCGGACCAGGCCTGGCAGTTCGGGTACGGCAGCCGGTTGGACCTGGTCGACGTGGAAACCGATCTGACCTATCCGATGCGGCACCCGCAAGCGATCGACTACTTCTTCGAACCGCTGGCGGGTGAGCGCTCGTGGATCGCGTCGGTCGCCGGGGACGGCAACGGACTGGTGCAGGCGTCGACCTCGCGGCTGCAAGGGCGGAAGCTCTTCGTGTGGGGTCAGGGTGACGGCGGGCACCGGTGGCAGGAGTGGTTGTCCCCCGGGCTGGAGGACGATGGGTACGCCGAGATTCAGGCAGGCCTCGCTCGGACTCAGATGGAGCATCTGAAGCTTCCTGCTGCGACATCCTGGCACTGGTTGGAGGCGTACGGACCTGTCTCGATGGACGCCGGCGCTGCTCACTCCCAGGACTGGAAGACAGCGCGGGAAGCGGGGGCTGCGGCGTCGAGGGTCCTGCTTGACGGGTTGGCTGGGCGTGAGGCCGAGTGGTTGGGCGTTGTGGATGCGGCTCCGGCGGAACGGCTCGCGGTCGGGTCCGGATGGGGTGCGCTGGAGCTCAAGCGCACCGGCTGGAGCGTGTCGGACGGTACGCCGTTCAGCGACGACACGATGACGTCGCGGGAGCAGGCGTGGCTGCCGCTGCTCGACGGACAGTTGCCTGCGGTTGCCGACGTACCGGACGGGACTCTGGTGGCGTGGCGGGACCTGCTGGAGGCGGCTGAGGACAACTGGCTCGTCTGGTACCACCGGGGCGTCGCGCGGCACTACGACGGTGATGTCGACGGTGCGATCGAGGCGTGGCGGCAGTCCGGGGACAACGCCTGGGCGCTACGCAACCTCGGTGTAGTCACGGGAGAGCTGGAGTACTACGAGCGCGCTGTCGAGCTCCGGCCCGATCTGGTGCCGTTGGTCGCGGAGGCGGCCGCGGCCGCACTCGATGTCGACATCACACGGGCGGAACGGATGCTCGAGCATGCGCCCGACGACCCGCGGATCCAGTTGTTGCGCGTCCGGCTCCAGTTGGAGATCGGTGACCCGGGCACGGCGCACGACCTGCTGGCCGCCGGGATCGAGCTGGCCACGGTCCGGGAGGGTGCGAATCCGCTCGCCGACTACTGGCTGGCCGCCGAGGAGGCGCTGGGTACACAACGGCCGGTTCCGCCGCAATACCAGTTCGGGATGGGCGGAAACTGACAACTTCAGGTCAACTCTACCTCTAGAAACACCGCTCCACCGGACTCTACTATGTTCATGTAGAGAAGTTTTTGTACTTCATGGAACCAAGTGGAGTCCGGTGGCGTCTTACCGGATGAGCGGCAAACGCCGCGCAGGGCAGTTTCGACAAACGACCGCGTCGCTCGCGGGCGACGCGTCGGGGGTGAGTGCCATGTTGACGATCGTTGTACTCGGTGGGTTCGGCCTGGTGCTGGTGGTCGCAGCCTTCATCGTGACCGAGGTTCTGGCCGGTCTCCGGCCCAACGAACTCCCCAGCCGCACGGAGGAAAAGACCGCGGGACGAGTGATCCGGGTGCGTGGCCCGGTCCGCGGCCAACTGCAGAGCGGTGCCCCGGCGATCTACACCGAGGTCATCGTCGAGTACTACACCCGCCGGGGTGAGGGACCGTACGAGGTCGCTCGCAAGTTCCCGGTCGGGAGCCGTATTACTTACGCCAAGGGTGACCGGGTGATCGTCGCTTACGACGTCCGGACGCCCCGCCGGGCCCGCCTGGCCGGCCGGGTCAGCCACTGGCCGACCCTGGGCCCGTACTCCGCTACGGCAGCCTGACGGTTCACCTGCTTGAGCCTCCTCTCCGGCTCAAGCAGGAAGATGCGGGGCGAGCAGGTCGTACAGCACCGGCCGGCCCTGATCCAGAACGTACTCCGCCTCGTCCGCGGACAGCCGGTCCGCGAGATGCGCCAGCGCCTCGCCCATCGTGATGCCGATCGTCACGGCCAGGCGGAAGTCCCGTGAGTCCCGGGCGCCGAACCGCGCCGCCAGCAGTTCGGCGAACTCGCCGGCGTGCTGATCGTCGAACTCGCCCGGCTTCGCCTCGAGCTCCGGATCGCCGAGCCCGCTCAGTACGACGGCTTTGAAGCCCGGGTCGGTCCGGTGCATCTCCCGGAACGTCTCCAGCGTGACGTCGACCGCCCCGCGCCAGCTCGTCACATCGGCCAGCCGCTCGCGCACCGCGTCGGTGTAGCGCGCCTGGTTCCGGCGCTCGATCGCCTGGATCAGGCTGCGCTTGTCCGGGAAGTACCGGTACACGCTGCCGACCGCAATCTCGGCCCGCTTCGCGATCCCGCTCGTCGACGCCGCGTCGTACCCGCGCTCGACCACCTCGGCACAGGCCGCGTCCAGGATCCGCTCAACCTGCCGGCTCGCCCGATCCTGCGTCGGCGTCCGGCGCAGCGGATAGGCCCCCGATGTCACCATTCACTCATTGTCCACACTTCGGGGGACAGCGTTGCCACCTCTTTGTGACAGATTGCCGACAGTTGGTCATGAGGAGGGGAATCTCGTATGCGCATCAACAAAACCATGGTTGCCGGTGCCGCGTCGGTCGCGTTGGCCGCGTCAGGAGTGGCACTCACCCAGGACAATTCCGCGTCCGCGGAGAACGGTTCGGGGCTGCGGTTCAATCAGGTGCAGATGATCGGGTCGCACAACTCGTACCACCGCGAGCTCAGCCCGGCCGAGCAGAAGGTCCAGCAGGCGCAGAACCCGGGCTCGGTCGACCTCTGGTACTCGCACGCGCCGATCACGCAGCAGCTCGAGGACCAGAACGTCCGCACGCTCGAGCTCGACCTGCTTCCGGACCCGGCCGGCGGCCTGTACACGTACCCGCTGATCCGGAAGCTGACCGGGCAGGGGCCGCTGACCGATCCGGCGATGGCTCGTCCGGGGATCAAGGTGATGCACATCCCGGACTTCGACTACAACACCACCTGCGACACGTTCGTCCTGTGCCTGCAGCAGGTGAAGTCGTGGTCCGACCAGCACCCGAACCACGTGCCGATCACCATCAACCTGGAGCTCAAGCAGTCCGACCCGAACGTGGTCGCGGCCGGCGGTGTCCAGTCGCCGCCGTGGGACGCGGCGAATCTGGAGGGTGTCGACCAGGAGATCCGGTCGGTGTTCTCCGAGAAGGAACTGCTGACGCCGGACGACGTCCGCAAGCCCGGTCTGACGCTGGAGCAGTCGGTCCTGACGAAGGGCTGGCCGAAGCTGGACGACGCCCGCGGCCAGGTGCTGTTCTACTTCGACAACGGCGGCCCGGGCGCGATTCGCGACCTCTACCGGACCGGTCACCAGAACCTCGAGGGCCGGGCCGTCTTCACCCGTGGTCCCGAGGGTGAGCCGGACGCGGCGATCACCCAGGTGAACGACCCGCGGGGCGCGAACCAGGCGGAGATCCAGCGGCTGGTGGCGAAGGGGTACCTGATCCGGACCCGGTCCGACGAGCCGATGGCGACCATCCGCGACAAGGACTACAGCCGGCTCGGGATCGCCCTGGCCAGTGGTGCTCAGGTGGTGACGACGGACTGGCCGGTCGCGGGCATGGCCGCGCGGTACGACAGCGACTTCGTCGCCAAGCTGCCCGGGCACACCGCCGTACGATGCAACCCTGTGACGGCGCCGACCTGGTGCCGTGGAGATGTCGTCGGAAGGTGATCTGAGTATGTCGGAGCACGTGGTTGACGTGAGCTGGAGCCGTGGTGAGCACGAGTTCACCTACGACGCGTACGACCGCGACCACGAGTGGCGCTTCGACGGCGGCATCACGGTGCCGGGCTCGGCGAACCCGAAGTACCTGGGCAACCCGGGCCCGGTCGACCCGGAGGAAGCGTTCGTGGCGGCGCTGTCGTCCTGCCACATGCTCACGTTCCTGGCGATCGCGGCCCGGAAGCGGCTGGTGGTCGACGCGTACGACGACCATGCGGTCGGCGTGATGGCGAAGAACGCCGCCGGCCGGCTGGCGATCACCGAGGTGACGCTGAACCCGAAGATCGTCTGGAACGGCGCGGAGCCGGATGCCGAGACGATCGAGCGGATCCACCACCTCGCCCACCAGGAATGCTTCATCGCGAACTCGGTGACCACCGAGATCACCATCTCCGCCTGACCCGACTTTCCTCTTCTTTCCCTTTCTTTCCTTCCTTCAGGCAAAGAAAAACCACCCACCGACCGGCCTGAACCTCGCGCAAACGGTGTCAGGACGGTCGGCGGGTGGTCTGGTGCACCTCTGTGGCGGTGCACCGGTAACGGATCCGGGGGCGCCTCGCACTGGGGCGCCTCTGCGTTTGATGTGCGACTTCCGTGCGGTCTGGCTCGGTGGGCCAGACCGTCCGGGTGCGCCGCCCGGGTCCGTTCGTCCGGCTCGCGCCTTACTGCTCGGCGGCGGCGTCGGTCCGGTCGTCTGTGGTCTGGGTGCTGTCGACGGCCAACAGGTCCTCGAGCTGGCGGACCTGCTCGGCGGCCATCGTGGTCATCAGTCGGTGGATCGTCATGCCAGTGAGACGCCGGAGTCCGGAAGGTATGACGGGAATCCGCGCTGTGACCTGAGTCACTCAGTGTCCTGACGCTGGGGGCGGTCTACTTCTCGTCGAGCCCGTCCGGACGCAGCGGAACGAGTTTCCGGGCGTCGTCGTACGACGTGCCGGTCAGCTCGAGGAGGTCGATGATCGTGGAGCGGAGCTGACCGAGGACGACGACCGCGGACAGCCCGCTCGGCAGCGGCATCTCCGCCGTACGGCGGCCCAGCTCGCCGAGCACGCGGTGCGCGGCGACATCGGCGGCCGGTTCGAACAGGGATTCGCCGATCAGGCGGGTGCCGTCGGCGAGGCGTTCGAGCAGCATCGGGTACTCGTCGGGCATCCGCTCGTCGCGCCACACGGACACCGCGCACCGGCGTACCAGGACGCGGGTGTTCCGGATCGCCCGGTCCAGCGGTACGACGAGATCGGCGATCTCCTGCACCCGCCCGCGGTGCCGGCGGCGGAACGGGGACAGCCGGACGACCGCGACCCCTTCGTCGGCGGCGCTGCGCAGGTCGTCGAGCCGGGACTCGCTCGCGCGGGCGCGGCGGAGCGCGTCGGTGACAGCCTCCTCGTCGCGTTCGCGCAGGCCGTCGGCGGTCTCGACCAGGATCTCGGCCAGCTCGTTCAGGACGCCGGACGCTTGTTGCCTCGGGCGCCTGATCGCCGCGGCCGGTGCGATCGTGGCGGCGGCCAGCGCGACGAGCCCGCCGAGCGCGGCATCCTGCCAGCGGCTGAAGCCGGCACCGGGGTTGGGCAGCAGCGTGGTGACGATCGCGGCCTGGACACCCGCCTGGGTGGTCATCAGGTTGCCGGCGCCGAGCAGTACGGCGACGCTCATCGCGAGCGCGATCACGAAGACCAGCTGGACGATGCCGGTTCCGAAAGCCTTGACGAACAGGTCGCCGACGCCGACACCGACCGCGACGCCGACCATCACCTCGGCGACCCGGCGCAGACGCTGGCCGAAGCTGAAGCCGAGACAGACCATCGCGGCGACCGGCGCGAAGAACGGCTGCTTGTGACCGATGACGTAGTGCGCGACCGCCCACGCGACGCCGGCGGCGAGCGCGCACTGGGCGATGAAGAAGGCCCGGCTACGCCAGCGTTCGATCCGCCGGCGGATCGACGCACGGGACCGCCGCGCGGCCTGCGGCGCGATGTCGTCGCGCAGCTCCCGCAACTGGTCCAACGTCAGCCTGACCGGATCCACCCGCCCCATTCTGCGGGATAGGTGCGCCAGCTTGATTCATCGGCGCTCTGCGGTTCACTGTTGCCTCATGACCGAGAACAACCGTGAGGACTACGGCAGCTACTCCGTGGACGACGAGGATCAGCTGCAGCCGGGGGACACCCTCGACGACCGTGGCGTGGACGACCTGCTCGACGAGGGGGTCTCGCCGCCGGAGAAGTGGTCCGCGGGCGAAGGCTTCGGTACGACGGCCGACGAGGCGCTGCAGGGCGAGACGCTGGACCAGCGGATCGCGCAGGAGGTCCCGGACGTCGACCCGTACGCCGAGGACGGTGAGGACGTCGGCGGCCCGCAGGTCGGCACCGAACGCTCCGGTCGCCTGGTCGCCTCCGACGAGGGCGCGCGCGGCGACGACGACCGCGAGCTGTACGCCGAGGACGTCGGCATCGACGGCGCCGCGGCCGGCGCGGAGGAGGCCGCCGTACACGTCGTGGACGAGGAGTTCGAACTCGAGGACGACGACGAGCAGGACCTGGAGAACTACCGCGACGTCGACCTGGGAGACGTCGGCGACCTGGAGGACTGACCTACCGGCGGGGCGACGGTGATCTCGGCTCCGCTAGGCCCCACACCTCGCGCAGAAGAAGGGCTCTCCCGTCCGATGTATGGGTGAACTGCAGGACCGCATGACGCCTTCTGGTGGGCTCGCACACGACATTCCCTGTCCGCAGTACCCAGAGGGTGTCTCTTCTCCCGACAACCGGCCGACCGCCCTCACGGGTAGCCGCAGTCCGGCGGAAATGTGCATCTCGACAGGACGTATACGTCTACTACCTGCCACCCCGCACCGGTGCGGCAGTCCGGATCGCCGGACAGCCGACGTATACGTCCTGTCGACCTTGCACAAAGTCCGGACTGGGGACTCTGGCTGGTCACTTCAGGTGGGTAGCAGTCCCCAGTCCCCAGACCTGGCCGCCCTCGGCCCCACCGCGAGGGGATATTCGGCTGACCCACTGCGGGACCCCGCAGGCATCGCTTCCGTCGGCGGTTGAGCCAGCCGTCCCGGCTCCGGCTGCCCCGCCGGGTGGCCGAGGGGGGTGTGATGTGCAGGCTCGACAGGTAGTGCACCGGCGAGACGGTGTACGCACGCACACGTTCACGCTCAGGTGCACTACCCCGCCACCCGACACATCCTGTCGAGCTTGCACATCACACCAAGCCCGGCACCGCCCTGGAAGGCGTGGCTGGCCGGGCGTGCGGCTACCTGCGGGTGACGGTGATTTCGGCGCCGTGCCGGGGGACCAGGGTGACGTTCTTGGCCTGGGCCGGTTCGGGTTTGGGATGCGGGGCCTGGAAGTTGTAGGCGCTGAGCGCGGCGCGGAGGATCTCGGTGCCTTCCATCAGGGAGAAGCCCGCGCCGATGCACCGCCGGGCCCCGCCCCCGAACGGCATCCAGGTGCCCGGCGCGGGCGGATCGTCGGACAGGAAGCGTTGCGGGCGGAAGTCCTGTGGTTGGGGGAAGTGTTCCGCGTCCCGGTGCACCAGGCCGATCGCGGCCATGATCGTCGTACCGCGGGGAAGCCGGTAGCCGGCGATGTCGGTGGTCTCCGTGAGGCGCCGGCCGACCTGGTACACGACCGGATGCAGCCGCAGCGCTTCCTTGACGATCGCCTCGAGTTCGTCGTCGGATCCGGCGTCGGCAGCGTGCTGACCGAACTCCAGGTCAGACGGCCGCCGCGCCAGTTCGTGGAACGCCCATGCCAGGGCGGTCGCCGTCGTCTCGTGGCCGGCCAGCAGCAACGTCACCAGCTGATCCCGCAGCTCCACGTCCGTCCAGTTGCCCGCAGCAAGCAACCGCGACAGTACGTCGGTGCGCCCGGCGAACGTCTCACGTCGGGCGGCGATCTCGTCGTACAGGATCTCGTCGACCTGCTTCTGCGTGTCCAGGTACGTCTTCCACGGCCGCACCCGGAGCAGCGGCGGATAGAACCCACCGAGCATGATCACCGGCGACACCGACACGATCTTGTCCATCAACGGGCGCAGGGTGTTCAACCGGTCGACGTCGGTGACGCCGAAGATCACCTGCAGGATGATCTCGAGCGTCAGGTTCCGCATCCGCTCGTGCACCTTGAACGGCTGCCCGACGGGCCATTTCGCGACCTCGGCCTGGGCGAGTTCGAGCACCATCCCGGCGTACCCGCGCAGCGCCGCACCGGAGAACGCGGGCATCAGCTGCTTCCGCATCCGCACGTGGTCCTCGTCGTCGAGCAGCAGCAACGAGTGCGAACCCATGATCGGCTCCAGCACCGTGTTCCCCTCGCCGGCGTGCATCACTGCCGGCGGGCTGCCGAACACTTCCCGGATGTGGTCGGGGCGGCTCAGTACGACGCACACGCGGCTCGACGGCACCAGGCGGATCGTGAACACGTCGCCGTACTGCTCCAGCATCCGCGGGAAGAACGTCCTGCGGTGACTCGCGAACAGCACGGTCTGCGCGAGGGTCGGCAGCTTCGGTCCGGGCGGCAGCGTGCGGGCCGTCTGCCGGTCGAGCGTCCGGGAACCGAGCAAGGGTGTCGGAGCCATACCTTTCACGCTACGTCAGCCGGGTAAACGCCGGGCATCGAATGCGACAAGCGCCGCGACGATCCGCGGCAGCTGATCGTCGCGGACCGGATCGAGCCCGGTCAGACGGCCGACCTGACGCAGGCGGTAGTCCACCGTGTTCGCGTGAACGTGCAGGTCGGCCGCGGTCCGGCGCCGGTTGCGCGCGTTCCCGAGGTAGCACCGCAGCGTCGCCATCAGATCGTCGCGATCCGCCACCGGCGTCAGCATGCTCGCCAGCCGATCACGTGCTGGGCCAGGGCGGCTCAGTTGGTACTCGAGCAGCAGGTCGTCGAGTTCGTAGACACCTGGGGGACGACGGTGGATGCGTACGACGTCCAGGAGGTCTCGCACCAACGCAACGCCGGCGGGCACTTCCAGCGGTACGGTGTTCGCGACGGCGAGCGTGATGTCCACCCCGGCGACCCGGCTGAGCCTGTCCCGGAGCACTGAGAGCTCGACCGCGCTGGATCCAGGGAGTAACGCGATCTCGCCGTCCGGGGCGAGGCCGGACATGCTGCCGGGGACACGGTCCAACTCGACGCGGATCCTGCGGAGCTTGCGGCGGGCAACGATCTGCGCGTCGACACCGGGCCGGCTCTCGTCCGGATGCGGCGCGATCGTCAGGCCGAGTACGACGTACTCCATCGGCAACCGCACCCCGGCGCGCGCCGCCGACTCGTCGACCGGGCGGCCGTCGACGAGCGCCGCGAACACCGACTGTCGCGTGGCCTGGTCCTCGCCCGCGATCGACTGGCGCTCCTCGAAGTAGCTGGCCGACACGACGGCCGTCACGCGCTGGAGGAAGTCCAGGATCAGCCGGTTGAGTGCGATCGCGTCCTGCAGCTCGTCCGGCCGGAACGTCGCCGCGACATGATCCGCGCAGACCTTTCCACCCAGGTGGTACGCCGCCAGCAACGCCTCCAACGGCACCCCCTCCTCGGCGCGTCGGATCGCGGACTCCCGAAGCGGATCGAGCGCCTCGCCGGTCGGTACGACACCGGTCCGAAAGGTCTCGCTGAACGCGCGCAGCGTCCGCTCGGTGATCCGCCGGATGTCGCCCTGCAGCTCTTCCTCGGGCAGTTGCGCGTAGAGCGGGATGTCCGCGACCAGCCGCCGCAGTACGTCGTCCACCAGCGGAGCGAGGTCGGCGCGCAGGATCTCGTGCACGGGCACGCCGCCGGACCGCAGCTCCGTGTTGTGATCCGTCACAACGATCACCCCTCGAAGTCTGGGCGTGGCCCTAGCGACGGGCGGATGCTTTGGGGTCGAACATTACTACTCGAAGGTAGTGACCGGTCGGCGGCGAAGGGTGATGGTGATGAGACGAGGCGTTCTTCTCGCGGTAGGTGCGTTGGTGGCGGGGCTGGTGAGCAGTCCTGGGGTCGCGCAGGCGGACGGGGTGCTGGAGTACGTCGCGCTCGGGGACTCGTCGGCGGCCGGGCCGCTGATCCCGCCGCAGATCGACGTACCGTGCTTGCGGTCCGCGCTGAACTACCCGCACGTCGCGGCCGAGGAACTCGGTGCGCGACTGACCGACGTCACCTGTTCCGGGGCGGTGATCCCGGACTTCAGCGGCAAACAGTTCGGGTTCGAGCCCCCGCAGTACGACGCTCTGAAGCCGACGACCGACCTGGTGTCGGTCGCCATCGGTGGGAACGACACCGGGCTCGTGTCTGCGGCACTGAGCTGTATCAACCTGCTACCGCCACCCGCCGGCGCGTCGTGCAAGGAGCGGTTCACAGCGGGCGGCACCGACCAACTCGCAGCCCGGATCGACGCGACCGCCGCACCGTTCGGGCAGGCGCTCGACCGGATCCGGCAGCTCGCGCCGAACGCGCGCATTCTGGTGACCGGATACGGCACCTACATCCGCCCGAACGGCTGCTACCCGCAGATCCCGGTGTGGCCGGTCGACGCCAACTACCTGCAGGCCACGATCGACGGCCTGAATGCCATGCTCGCGGCACAGTCGGCCGCGCACGGAGCGCAGTACGTCGACCTCCGCACCCCGAGCATCGGCCACGACGCCTGCGCCCCGATCAGCCAGCGCTGGCTCGAAGGCCTCATCCCTACCTCAGCAGCCGCCCCGCTCCACCCGAGCGCCCGAGGCATGCACGCCTTCGGCGAGCTGGTCGCCGCAGCAGCCCACTAGCCCAAACACCCGCGCTCGGCTCCGCTTCGCGGCGCCGGGCGCGGGTGGGAGGCGGGAAGCCTCCGGGGTGGGGTGGGCCAAGCCTCCGGAGTGGGGGGAGGGTGGAGGCTAGGAACCCCGGTAGTGGGTCAGGAACGCTTGAAGCGCAGGGTCAGGATCTGGAACGGGCGGAGCTCGATCGAGACCCCGTTGCCGAACAGGAGCTGGTCGTCCAGGTGTCGCTCGAGCAGGTCGACCTCGGTCACCGAGGCCACCTCGCACAGCGGGGTGACGGTGGCGCGAGCGCGGCCGCCGCTGGATTCGTACAGCCGGACGATCACGTCACCGGACTGGTCGTCGGCCAGCTTGACGGCCTCGACGATCACATTGTCGTTGTCCACGGCAATGACTGGGCCGACGCCCTCGGCGCCGGTGACGACACGTTCGGGGAGGTTGATCCGGTAGCCCTCCTTGATTGCCTCCGGGATCCCCGCGCCGACCACCAGCGCGTGGTTCACGGTGTGCACGCCCTGGTCGGTCAACGGGTCGGGGAACCGCGGCGCGCGGATCAGCGAGGTGCGAATGGTGGTCGTCGTACCACCGTCCTCCCGCGCGGTCCGGTTGATGTCGTGGCCGTACGTCGAGTCGTTGACCACGGCAACGCCGTACCCCGGCTCGCCGACGTGCACCCAGCGGTGCGCCGCGATCTCGAACTTCGCCGCGTCCCACGAGGTGTTCTGGTGGGTCGGCCGGAAGATGTGCCCGAACTGCGTCTCGGACGCCGACCGGTCCGCGTGCACGTCGACCGGGTACGCCGCCTTGAGGAACTTCTCCGCCTCGTGCCAGTCCATCTCGGTCTCGATGTCGACCCGCTTGGCGCCCGGGCGGACCCGCAGCGTCTGGGTGACCGTGGACCGGTTGAAGGATCGCTTCACGACGACGGTCGCGACACCGTCGACAACCGAGAAGTCCACGTTGTCGACCTCGGTGACGTCCCGGACGTTGTTCTTGTAGAACGAGTCGACGTCCCACGCGTCCCAGTGGTTCGGGGTGTCCACGTGCAGTTGGAGAAGGTTGCCCACGGCACCCGGTGCGATGACCTCGCGCCGCGCCTCGACGTCGTACAGCGAGGTGATCAGGCCGCGCTCGTCGACGGTGACCTGGATCAGGCCGTTGTCCAGTACGCCGTTCTCGACCGTGACGGCCTGGCCCTCGACGGCCGCGACACCCGCGCCGAGACCGGCGACACCGTTGCGGCCGTGCGGGGCGCCGTTGAAGACGATCTGCTCTGAACCCTCACCGGCCAGCGCCTGCTGTGCGGTGGCGATGATCGCCTCGAGCTCCTCGGCCACCTTGGCGTACGTCGCCTCCGCCTCGCGGTGCACCCACGAGATCGAGGAGCCCGGCAGGATGTCGTGGAACTGGTGCAGCAGCGCGACCTTCCAGAGCCGGTCGAGGTCCTCGTACGGGTACGTGTCGAGCTTGCCGGCGATGACGGCCGCGGTGCTCCACAGCTCGGCCTCGCGGAGCAGGTGCTCACTGCGCCGGTTGCCCTGCTTCGTCTTGGCCTGCGAGGTGTACGTCGCCCGGTGGATCTCCAGGTAGAGCTCGCCGGACCAGACCGGCGCGTGCTCGCGGTACTCCTCCTCCGCGGCCGCGAAGAACTCGGTCGGCGACTCGATGGTCACGCGAGGCGAGGACTCCAGGTTGGCCACCCGGCGCGCGGTCGCGACGAACTCACGGGTCGGGCCGCCACCGCCGTCGCCGTACCCGAACGGAACCAGCGACCGGGTCGCGGCGCCGTTCTCCTGGAAGTTCCGCTGCGCGTGCGCGAGCTCGCGACCGGACAGGTCCGAGTTGTACGTGTCGATCGGCGGGAAGTGGGTGAACACCCGGGTCCCGTCGAGGCCCTCCCACCAGAAGGTGTGGTGCGGGAACTTGTTCTCCTTGTTCCAGGAGATCTTCTGGGTCAGGAACCACTTCGAGCCCGACAGCTTCACCAGCTGCGGCAGGGCGGCGGTGTAGCCGAACGAGTCCGGCAGCCAGACCTCCTGGGTGTCGATCCCGTACTCGTCCAGGAAGAACCGCTTGCCGTGTACGAACTGCCGCGCCAGCGCCTCGCTGCCGGGCAGGTTGGTGTCGGACTCGACCCACATGCCGCCGACCGGAACGATGGTGCCCTCGGCAACGGCCTTCTTCAGCCGCTCCCAGACCTCCGGGTAGTTGTCCTTCACCCAGGCGTGCTGCTGGGCCTGCGAGAACGCGAAGACCAGCTCCGGGTACTCCTCGGCCAGGGTGGCGACGTTGGACACGGTCCGGGCGACCTTGCGGCGGGTCTCCCGGAGCGGCCAGAGCCAGGCGGAGTCGATGTGCGCGTGCCCGACCGCGGACAGCTGGTGCGCGCTCGCGTGCGCCGGCCGGCTCAGTACGTCGGTCAGCTGGGCGCGGGCGTCGGCGGCGGTAGCGGCCACGTTCTCGTAGTCGAGCACGTCCAGCGAACGGCTGAGCGCCCGCAGGATCTCCTTGCGGCGCGGGTCCTGGAGGGACAGCTCGCGCTGCAGGCCGTCGAGCGCCTCGAGGTCCAGGATCAGGTCCCACACCTCGGCGTTGAACACGGCCAGGTCGGCGCGGGTGAGCTGGTAGATCGGGGTCTCACCGAGCTTGGCGCCGATGTCGACCTTCGCGGTGGCGTTGTCGAGCGGGATCTCCGGGTTCGCGGCGCCCTCGACGTAGAACTCGATCCGGTCGCCCGGCGAGGCCGCCGTACCGTCCGGGCCGAGGATCGACAGCGGCGCGTAGGTCTGCCGCGGGTGCAGACCCTTCAGCGGCCGGCCGGACGTGGTGTGCACCAGGCCCTCCGCGGAGAAGCCGGGGCCGCCGCTGAAGCCGAGGTCGATGACCGCCTCGATCTCGCTGCCGGCCCACTCGGCCGGCACCTGACCGCTGAACTTGAACCACGCGGTGCCCCAGGCGGGACCCCACGGCAGCCCGATCTCGGCCGGCTCGTAGGTCTGGGCGAGCGCCTCGGCGGGCGGCACCGGCTCACCGGGTGCGTGCCACACCTCGATGTCCAGCGGGACCGCCGCGCCGTAGATCGCGGGGCGGAGCCGCTCCCGCAGGGCGCGCTGCAGCCGCTCCTCGATGAGTTGACGGTCGTCGTGCACGAAATCAGCCTCCGGGAAAGGGTCCTCACGCGGCCGAAAGGGCCGCACGGCTGACAACGCTGTCACACCGACCCCGGATGCGTCCAGACGCAGTTTCACTCTCGCTGTGTGGATATCGGTGGGTAGCGGTTCGATTGCGGGCCGAGGACGCCGCTACCCCGAGGGCCCCATTGTTGTCTAGGTTGTGTGCATGGATCGCCCCCGCCTGCTGCCCCCTGCCCGGCCGACTGGGATGACACGGACTGAGATGACACGGACCGGGATGACGCGGCGCAGCGTGCTCGGCCTCGGCGCCGCCGCCGCGTCCGGACTGCTCTTGCCCGGCTGCTCACGCGGCCGCGCGGACGAGCCGGCGCCGTCGGAGGCCGGGGTGTTCGCGACCGGGAACCTGAACGGTGTCTACAACACGTTCGGTACGGCGCTCAGCGCACTGGTCAGCGAGGTCACCGGCATGGAGCTGAAGCCGATTGTCAGCGACGGGTCGGTGGACAACCTGATCAAGGTCGCCAGCAGCAAGGCCGACCTAGGATTCTGTACGTCGGACTCCGCGCTCGCGGCGTACGAGGGCACCGGCGCGTTCAGCACAGGCCCGATCCGGTTCTCGGCGCTCGCCCGCGTGTACGACAACTATGTGCACGTCGTCGTACCGATGGCCTCCAAGGCGACCAGCCTCGACGAGCTGAACCCGAACAAGGACGACCCGTCGGCACGGAAGATGGTCGTCGGGGTCGGCCCGAAGGGCTCCGGCACCGAGATCGTCGCGGACATGATCCTGGACGCGGCCAGGGTCGACGTGATCCGGCGGAACATGACGCTCGACCAGATGGTCGCCGCCGTCCAGCCGCAGGGCACCGCCACGCGGGGCGCACTCGACGCCTTCATCTGGAGCGGCGGCGTCCCGACCGACCCGATCGCCAACCTGCAGAAGACGATCGGGTTCCGGCTGCTGAACATCGGGAAGGTCGCGGAGGCGATCGCGCTGAGGGAGTTCGGCGGCTTCCTGGTGTCCGCGATCCCGCCGTCGCAGTACGGGCTGGCCAGCTCGGTGCCGACGCTGGCGGTCCCGAACCTCCTGATCGCGAAGCCGAACCTGTCGGACTCCTGGGCCTGGTGGACGGTGAACACCCTGTTCCGCCGGCAGAACGACCTGATCCCGAAGCACCCCGAAGCCGGTGCCCTGGACCCCCGCTCGGCGATCGCCACCATGCCGGTCCCGCTGCACCCGGCTGCGGAACGCTGGTACCGCCAGAATCACATCTGAGCGGTACTGCTCAGATGTCGTAGTCGTCGATCAGCGGGACGCGGACCTCGATGACGAGGCCGCCGCCGATCGGCGGCCGGGCGACCACGCGGCCGCCGACCCGGGCCGCCTCGGAGCGCACGATCGCCAGGCCGAGACCGGTACCCGGCATCTCCCGGTGGTGCGCGCTGCGCCAGAACCGCTCGCCGACCTTCTTCAGATCCCGGGAGCCGAGCCCCAGACCGTGGTCGCGCACCGACATCACGACCTCGGTGCCGTCCCGGGTGACCGAGACCTCCACCGGCGGCGCGCCGTACTTCGACGCGTTGTCGAGCAGTACGTCGAGGATGTCGTCGACCTCGAGCTCCGGCGCGACCCCGCCCGGAATCATCTCGCCGATGATCAGCTCCAGGTCGTCGGCGGAGTACACGGCCTTCCAGCCGACCAGCCGCTCCTTCACCGCCTGGGCCAGGTCCAGCGGCTCTTCGTTGCCCTCGGCATCGGCCGACGGACGGTCCGAGCCGGCCAGCCGGGACAGCCGCTGGACGATCCGGCCGAGCCGGTCGATGTCGCTGAGCGCGAACCGCGCGGTCGGCGACAGCCGGGACAGGCCCTCGATGTGGATCCGGGCCGACGTCAGCGGGGTCCGCAGCTGGTGCGACGCGTCCGCGACGAACTCGCGCTCACGCTGCCGTGCCTGGTGCAGGCTCAGCGCCATCGAGTTGAAGCTGTCACCCAGCCGACGGAGCTCGGGTGCACGACCGTCGGTTGAGACCCTGGTGTCGAGCGCGCCGCGGGTGATCTGGTGAGTGGCGTTGTCGAGGTCCTGCAGCGGGCGCAGCACCCAGCGGGTGATGGGCCGGACGATACCGATGATGATCGCGCCGATGCTGATCAGCAGGCCGCCCAGGAGCAGCAGGAGGCCGCGCTGCACCTGGTCGCGGGCCTTGTCCGTCGGCACCCGCAGTACGGCGGCACCGAGCACGCTGCCGTTGTTGACGACCGGGCGGGACACGATCATCTCGCCGGAGGCCCACGGCCACAGCGCCGGCGGCTCGGGTGGCAGGCGGCCGGCCAGCGTGCTGTGCAGGGCGGTCGAGATGTCCTCCTGCTTCACGTCCACACCGGACACCGACGTGGCGATGACCCGCGAGTCGACGTCGACGACGAAGACCGGGGTGTCGTAGAGCTCCTGGTACCGGACCGCGAGCTCACGCAGGTTCGCGATGTCGCCGGTCTGCAACGGGGACTCGGCCATCGCGGCGAACCAGTCCGCGTCGTTGCTGCGGGACAGGAAGAGCGTGCGCGACGTACTCGTGGCGATGAAGTTCGCCAGCGGGATGACGGCGACGATCGCCAGCGCGACGACCATCGGAACGAGGGACTGCAGCAGTCGACGGCGCAACGGTCAGTCCGAACCCAGGCGGTAGCCGACGCCGCGGATGGTCTGCACCAGTTCGGGCCGGCCGAGCTTGGCGCGCAGGCTGGCGACGTGCACGTCCATGGTGCGCGACGACGCCTCGAAGACGGACTGCCAGGCGTACAGCGCGACCTGTTCACGGGGGACCACCCGGCCGTGGTGAGCGGCCAGCACTGCGAGCACGTCGAACTCCTTGCGGGTCAGACTGATGGGCTTGTCCGCCACCTGAACCGTCCGGGCCTCGATGTCCACGGTCAGGTCGCCGACAGTCACCCTGGGGCGGGGCTGCAAGAGGCCGGTACGCCGTAGTACAGCATCGATGCGGGCCAGCAGCTCGGAAATCGCGAACGGTTTCACCACATAGTCGTCCGCGCCGCTGCGCAGGCCACGCACCCGGTCGGCCGCCTCGCCGCGCGCGGTGACCGCGATCACCGGCACGTCGGACACCGTGCGGATCTGCCGGCACACGTTGATGCCGTCCCCGTCCGGCAGCCCGAGGTCCAGCAGAACCAGGTCGCCAGGATCGGCCGCCAGGGCGTCCGCAGCCGTGCGGACGTGCGTCACCATCAGGCCGTACCGCCGCAACGCAGGTATCAGGGCATTGGCGATATCGAGATCGTCCTCGACCAGCAGAATCCGCACCGCGCCACTCATGCGGTGATCGTAGGCCAGGTCACGGCCGGATGTGTCAGATCTTGGTAAAGACGTAATCACGCGACTCCACGCAGTGTTCGGCAACATTAGCCTTCCGGACACAGGAGGGAACCAGTCGATGACTGTCGGTGCTGGCGGGGGTGGCGTAACCGTGCCCTCTGAGGAAGAACTGGCCGAGTACGAGCAGGAGCGCCCCGCTCGGCGGCTTCGGCCTGCCCTGGATCGGGCGATTTCGGTCTGGTGCGCAATCATCAGCGTCGGCGTCCTTGCACAGGTCTTCGTTCCACTACCACAGGGCACGCAGTTCTACTTGGTGATCTTTCTCGCAGCGGTTCTACCGATCACGTTGCTGTGTTACCGCGGTTTTCGCCTGCCCGGCCGGATTCGCGCGCATGACGATCCGACCGTCGTGGACTGGATTCTCGCGGTCGTCGCGTTGGCGGTCTGCCTGTACCCGCTCCTCGACTTCGACGCATTCCTGGAACGGCGGCAGGCCCCGTCCACGCTGGACGTGATCGCAGGCGCCCTGTTGCTGATCCTGTTGCTCGAAGCGTGTCGTCGTACCACCGGCTGGGTCTTGCCGGTGTTCAGCCTCGTCTTCATCGCCTACGCGTACTACGGCGGCTACCTGCCCTACACGTGGTCGCTCGCACACCAGGGCTTCAACTTCGACGCGATCATCGCCCAGTTCACGATGGGTACGGCGGGGTTCTACGGGACCCCGTTGAACGTCGCGGCGTCGTACATCGTGCTCTTCACCATCTACGGCGCGGTCCTCGACTACTCTGGTGCGGGCAAGTTCTTCATCGACCTGTCGTTCGCGGCCTTCAAACGCAGCCGGACAGCGCCCGGCCGCACGGTCACGCTGGCGGGCTTCCTGCTCGGCAGCGTGTCGGGTTCGGGTACGGCGACCGCGGTGTCGCTCGGCACCGTGTCGTGGCCGATCCTGCGCCGCGCCGGGTATCCGGCCGAACCGGCGGGCGGAATGCTCGCCGCGTCAGGCATCGGCGCGATCCTGTCCCCGCCCACCCTCGGCGCGGCCGCCTTCATCATCGCGGAGTTCCTGCAGGTCTCGTACCTGAAGGTGCTCGGGTTCGCGGTGATCCCGACGATCCTGTACTACCTGGGCATCCTGCTCGCGATCGAGATCGACGCCCGCAAGCACGGGACGACGTCGGCTTTCGTGTCCGAAGACTCCGCGTGGCGGTTGCTGCTGCGGTTCGGGTATCACTTTCTCTCGTTGTTCGTGATCATCGGGTTCATGGCGGTCGACGTACCGCCGTTCAAGGCCGTGGTCTACGCGGTGATCATCCAGTTCGGGTTGTCGTTCCTGGACCGCTCGCATCGGTTGACCGGCCGGCCGCTGTTCAAAGCGCTTGCCCAGGGCACCCGTTCGGTGCTGCCGGTGGCGGCCACCTGCGCGACTGCGGGCGTGATCGTCGCGGTCACCACCCAGACCGGTCTCGGGCTGAACCTTGCCGAGATCATCGTCAACGCCGCGCATGGCCTGACCTCGAACCCCACCGCCGTCCTGATCCTGACCGTGGTGCTGTCCGGATTCGCCGTGCTGATCCTCGGGCTCGCGGTGCCGGTGACCGCGTCGTTCATCATCGCGGCGGTGATCATCGCGCCGGCGCTGGTGAACCTCGGCGTGACACAGCCCGAGGCGTACATGTTCATCTTCTACTACGCCGTCCTGTCCGAGGTGTCGCCGCCGACCGCGCTGGCCGCGGTCGCGACCGCCGCGATCACCGGCGGCAAGGTGATGCCGACGATGTGGCAGGCGTGGAAGTACACGCTGCCGGCGTTCCTGGTGCCGTTCGCGTTCGTGCTCACCGACAACGGCGCGCACCTGCTCGGTCAGGGATCGTTCGTCGGGATGGTGTGGACCACGCTGGTGTCGATGCTGGCCGTGGCCGCGCTCGCCGTGGTCACCGGCGGCTGGGTGTTCGTCCGGGCGACCTGGCTCGAGCGGGCGGTCTGCGTACCGGCCGCCGCGCTGCTGCTCTACCTCGCGCCCGTAACCATCACCGTCGGAATCTGTTTGCTACTTGTTGCCGTCGTCATCAATCTGGTCCGGCGGCAACGCCTGGCCTCTTCCGCGGAAGGAACCGTATGAGACTTCGTCGCCTCCCCACCGCTGCGGTAGCCCTCGTTGCCCTCGTCTCGCTCGCTGCCTGTGGCGGCCAGCGGGAACCGTCCGGCTCCGGAACGCAGTCCGGCGGCCGGCTGACGATTGCCACCGGCAACACGACGGGCGTGTACTACCAGCTCGGCGGTGCTTTGGCCTCGGTGATCTCCTCCAAGATGTCTGGGTACCGCGCGACCGCCAGCGAGACCGGCGCCTCGGTGCAGAACATCCAGGGCCTGGTCGGTGGGAACTACGACATCGCGTTCTCACTCGGTGACTCCGCCGCGGACGCGGTGAACGGCGTGAACAGCTTCAAGACCAAGCAGGACGTCGTCGCGCTCACCCGGCTGTACAACAACTACACACAGGTCGCCGTACGGACGTCGGCAGGAATCAACTCGATCGCCGACCTGAAGGGCAAGCGGGTCTCCACCGGTTCGCCGAACTCCGGTACCGAGGTGATCGCCCGCCGGCTGATCGAGGCGGCAGGGCTCGACCCGGCCACCGACGTGACCGCGCAGCGGCTCGGCCTGCCGGAGTCGGTGGACGCGATGAAGTCCGGGTCGATCGACGCTCTGGTCTGGTCCGGTGGGTTGCCGACCGGCGGCATCACCGACCTGGTCACCAGCATGGGCAAGGGCGTCAAGCTCTTGCCGATCGCGGATCTGCTGCCCAAGATGCAGGAGAAGTACGGCTCGGTCTACTCGCAGGCACCGATCCCGGCAGCGATCTACAAGCAGCCGGCCGACGTCGCGACGATCGTCGTACCGAACGTGCTGCTGGTCCGCAAGGACATGAAGGACGAACTCGCGGAGCAGCTGACGAAGGTCGTCTACGACAACATGGATGCGCTGGTCGCGGTGAACGCGGCCGCCAAGGGCATCAAGCTGGAGAACGCCGACAAGACCGACCCGGTGCCGCTGCACCCCGGCGCGAGGAAGGCGATCGACGGTCTGAGATGACTACATGCTGGGTACCGGTAGCTGTTGCGGCGACCCAGCTCACAGACCGTCCTCCCCCGCACACCAGGCGCAGCGGGGGAGGACGCAGGGCCCCGGATCCGCACACCAGGCGCAGCGGCGACGGGACCCGCACGCCGGCTCCCACAACCAAGGCGCTGTGAGAGCCGGCAGACCGGGCCCGGTCTCGGCGGAGGCATCCGCCGGGGCCGGGTCTACTTGTTCTCCTCCTCATGCGGCATCGGTGTGCCGTACAGGTAGTGCGAGAGCGCGGAGTCACGCTTCGGGTGCGCGTGATACTTGGTCGGTACGACACGTCCCTCGGCGCTGTCCCAGGCGATGTCGGCCATCCGCCACATCCGGTGCGCCAGCCGCCCCGCCGTACCGGTGTGCGGGGAGAACGGGTGCGCCCTGGTCGGCGCAACCTCCTCCGCCTCCAGCAGGTCCTCGGTCAGTGTGTTCACGTCCGGGTCGTCGAGCTGCTCGGAGATCTGCCGGCTGTACGTCGCCTCGATCGTCTCGTGCTCGTCCAGCAGCCGGTCGATCTGCCGCCACAGGTCGTGATGGTCGAGATGCACGAACCGGCTGTCGCCGTACTGCCGTCCTTTCAGGAAGCGCAGCGAGCGCTCCAGTTCCTTCGCGTTGCCGACGTACCTGACGACCAGGTCCTCGCCGTCGGGGAGTCGGCGGACGTGCGGGAGGAGCACGTCCTCGGCCGCGGCCAGATGCTGGGACGCGATCGCGTAGAACCAATCCGTCTGATGCCGGTGCTCAGGGTGCGCAGCGTCCGGATGGTGAGCCGGCTCGGCCAGCTCCCGAATCCGTGCATGTTCGTAGGTCAGGGCCAATTCGAGCGTCGAAGCGGTCACGACAACCACCTCCAGGAGGTCTCCTCCCAGCGTGTGCCCATCCCCCCCAAACCGCAACCACCCCACCCCGCTCCGTAACCTCCCCATCCACAAAGCCCTCGCCCCGGTGTCGGGTGGCGGGTGGGGAACGGAACGTCTGCTGCGGGTGAGAACGGGAACGCCCGCCGCAGGTAGCTGCGGCGGGCGTTTGAGTGCGGGGTGCTGTTAGGCGTCCGAGCTCTTCTTCCAGAGGTTGATGCCGGCTTCGACGGCGTCGGCGTCGATCGCCTTTAGTTCTTCGGAGGTGAATCCGAGGTTGCGCACCGTGGCGAGGTTGTCCTCGAGCTGCGCAACGCTGGAGGCGCCGATCAGCGCGCTGGTGACGCGATCGTCGCGGAGCGTCCAGGCGAGCGCGAGCTGGGCGACCGACTGACCGCGCTCCTTCGCGATCTCGCTCAGTGCGCGAACGTGCTTGAGCGTGTCATCGGTCAGCGAGTCCGGGTTCAGCGACTTGCCCTGCGCCGCGCGCGAGTCGGACGGGATGCCGCCGAGGTACCGGTCCGTGAGCACACCCTGCGCCAGCGGCGAGAACGCGATCACACCGACCCCGAGCTCACCCACCGCATCCAGCAGGTCCTCCTCGATCCACCGGTTCAGCATCGAGTACGACGGCTGGTGGATGAGTAGCGGCGTACCGAGCTCCTGCAGGATCCGCGCCGCCTCCCGGGTCCGGTCCGCCGAGTACGACGAGATACCGGCATACAGCGCCTTGCCCGAGCGGACCGCCGCGTCGAGCGCACCCATCGTCTCCTCGAGCGGCGTGTCCGGGTCGAACCGGTGCGAGTAGAAGATGTCGACGTAGTCCAGACCCATCCGGCTCAGCGACTGGTCGAGCGAGGCGAGCAGGTACTTCCGCGAGCCGCCGCCCTGACCGTACGGCCCCGGCCACATGTCGTACCCGGCCTTGGTCGAGATGATCAGCTCGTCGCGGTACCGCTTGAAGTCCCGCGCGAAGTGCGTCCCGAAGTTCGTCTCGGCCGACCCGTACGGCGGACCGTAGTTGTTCGCCAGGTCGAAGTGCGTGACGCCGAGGTCGAACGCCCGCCGCAGGATGTCCCGCTGCGTCGCGAACGGCTTGTCGTCGCCGAAGTTGTGCCACAGCCCGAGCGAGATCGCCGGGAGTTGCAGTCCACTCCGGCCCGTCCGCCGGTAGGTCATCTGGTCGTCGTACCGGCCCGCAGCCGCCTCGTAGTCAGTCACGGAACCCCAGTCTGCCTCATGTCACAACAAGTGCAAACCCCCTTGTTTTCAAGCAGAAACCACATCACTGACATCAAGAACCTCGCTTTCTTGATGGCTGGGGTCTTCAGGTGAGTCCGGACCAGGGCGCCGGGGGAGTGGTGGTGAAGAAGTGCAGGATGTTGAGCAAGCGGCTGGTGGTGGGAGCGGTCCAGTGCCGTTGGCCCGGCCAAGGGGCTGCGGGCAGTTTGGCCAGCCCCCAGGACAGGTGGAACCAGAGGACGGCCGCGGCCAGCTCCTCCTCGGACTCCGGTGACTGTGAGTGCCGGAGATAGTCCGGAAGCAGTTCGGCGACCTGGGTCAGCGGGAGCTTGGCGAAGTCCATGGCCCGTGGCGCCCAGGCCGCGTCACCCCAGTCGATGAGCGCGCGGAGCTCCCCGTCCGGTCCGGCGAGAAGGTTGTGAGCGGCAACGTCTCCGTGGATCAGCACCCTCGGCCCGCTCCCGTCGATACGCTCCGCAAGCCGCGTGAACCACCCGGTCAACCAACTCGCCGTCCCCGGATCGACATACCCCCGATCGGCCAGCTCCTCGATCGTCCGCCACGGATCACCCCACCCATCCTCAGGCACCTCAACGAGCTTCAGCTCGAGTTGGTGGAGGCGGGCGAGTTGCTCGGCGAGCTCGGTGGGGAGTTCGGTGGGCTCGGTGCCGTGGACGCGCTCCATCACCGCGTACGGCGCTGCGATCAGTTGGCCGCTGGCGTCGTACTCCACGATCGCCGGTGTCAGCACCCCGACGGACCGTGCGGCCGGCACGACGTACGTCTCCTTCAGCAGGTCGGCCTCGTACCCAGGCCAGCTGACCCGCAAGAACAGTTCGTCCCCGAGCACGAAGCCCCGGTTGGCCACCCCGCCGGCGACCTCCTTCACCTCGCCGGGGTCGACGCCGTGCCGCCGCGCCACAGCGACCACCTGGTCCAGGAAGTCGAGCTCAGCAGTCAATCCACATCTCCGTCCTCCGCGCGAACCGCCGCCCGGACTCGCGAGGCGGATTACGGCGGCATCCACCGAGTTTGATGTACTGCGGACGTGCGTGTCGATGTGAATCCGGAGACCGTCGGTCGACGGGAGTTCTATGCGCTGCTGAACTCCGTGGTCGTGCCGCGCCCGATCGCGTGGGTGTCGAGCCGATCGGCCGACGGCGTGCTGAACCTGGCGCCGCACTCGTTCTTCACCGTCTCGTCCGTGCAGCCGCCGATGGTGCAGTTCACCTCGGTGGGGCGCAAGGACAGCCTGAACAACGTCGAGGCGACCGGCGAGTTCGTGGTGAACTTCGCCGCCGAGCAGCTCTACGAACAGGTCAACGCGTCCGGCACGAACTTCCCGCCCGAGGTCTCCGAGTTCGAGGCAATCGGCGTGACGACGGAGCCCTCCCTTACGGTCGCCGTACCGCGTGTCGCGGAATCGCCGGTGGCGATCGAGTGCACGCTGCACACCACCCTCGAACTCGGCGACTGCACCCTCGTCATCGGTCAGGTCCGGCACCTCGCGATCGACGCCGCAGTACTGGACGGCGATCACCCCGACATCCGACGCCTCCGCCCGCTCGCCCGGCTCGGCAAGGACGAGTGGTCCACGATCGGCGAAGTCCGCTCGATCAGGCGGATCCGCTACTCCGACTGGCCTGGGCATTTCACACCTCCTGGTGACTAGGTCCTGTCTGGCCGGTCCTGCTTGCTGATAGCTGACGGTTGTTGCCGCACCGGCGACGGCACGGCGCGTTTCGACCGGGGTGGTGCGTTCGTGGCGGTGGTTGCTCCGGGCATCTTTCATCGACGGGGCTCAGCTGTCGCCCTCCCGGGTCGCGAGGAGCTTGGTGAGGGTTTCGAGCTCGGGGGACAACCGCAGCGGTGTGTGGTCGGGTAGGGCAGTCGTGGCGGCGTGCCAGGTGAAGTCGGGCGTCACCAGGTAGACCTCCGGCGACAGCGGGCCGGGATCGCGGGCGTGGCAGCGGGCGGCGACGTTCAGCAGGACGCCGAGCGCCGGGATGACGGTCAGGTTCTCGATCACGTGGAGCAGCAACGTGTCCCGAGCCGGCACCGCGGCGAGCACCCCATACGGTGCGTGCTCGATGTGTAAGGACTCACGAAGCACGGTGTCGAGGACGAGCGCGCGGGAGGCCGCGAACGCGGTCCCGGACACGAAGGCGATCCGGAGGTCGTCGTGATCGACGTACTCGACGTCGTCCTTGAGCCGGCGGAGGTTGGCGAGGCCGAAGCGTTCGGCGTCCGACCAGGTGAGGCCCAGGTCGGCCGGCTCCAAGTACATGTTCACGATGCCGTCGGCCTCCGTGGACGGTACGGAGATCAGGCCGGGAAGGAAATCGGGGCGGTCCGCGGTCCAGTCCGGCGGCAGCGCGTCGCGAGGGACGATCCGCTGGATGAGCTCACGCTCGGGGTCGTCCGGTGGTTGCGGTGGTCCTTGGCGGAGCTGCTCCAGGAGTTGGCGGAAGTGTTCCTCGATGAGCAGCGGCCAGCGATCCTCGTCGAAGTGGGCGAGGATCCGCGCGAGATTGCTGAGCCCGAGCACCGGGCTCTCGGCGGACCGGTCGGTGGGCACGAGCGCCGCACCGCCCTGGTAGCCGACGGCGAGACCGAGATCGGCCGCCGTGCGTAACGCGAGATGCACGAGCCGATCGGCCTGCCGCCGGGACAGCGGCGGCAGCACCTGGTCGGGACGGCTGGAGTGAGGGGAGTTGTTGCCGTGGGCATGTTCGGTGGTGTCGATGGGCATCGTCGGTCCTCCTTGTCGGCAGAGAAAGTACGAGGATCGGGCCGTGTCCGAACACGCCAATCCAGACCTGTGGACAAGGGGGAGTCTCGGCCCACACCGCCGGCAAGAAGACGGGTTATCCGGGTCTCCTGTCCGATGTGCGGGTCAACTGCACGCCCGTGAGACAGGTTCTGGTGGGCTGGAACCTGGTATTCCCTGTCCGCAGCCCCCAGAAGGTGTCTGTTCCCCTCGGCAACCGACCACCCGTGCTCGCCGGCCGCCGGTGCTCACCGTGCAGGCGTAGTCCGCCTGAAAGCGTTGTCACAACCACTACAAGAGGGGTTATCCCCTCGCGTTGGGGGTTCTCCCCTGGTGTACGAGCAGAGAACCCACAACACGAGGGGATGACCCTTCTTGTTGGTCGGGATGTGGCTGGGTGCCCGCGTTGGGCTCGCTGCGCCTTGTCGGCCTGACCATCGCCAAGCGAAGCAACACCTAGCCGAGCGGCACCAGCCCGAGTAGCACCAACTCGCGCAGCACCAACTCGCGCAGCAGCTAGATTCGGGGCCACCCGGTCAGGAGATCGGCGGCTGCTCGTGCCGCGACTTCCGGTGCCGAGGTCATTGCCGCGACGCGGTAGCTGACCAGCGCACCCTCATGGAGCAGCAGCAGCCGATCGGCCAGCTCACCCGCGTCCGCGAGTCCCGCCGCCTTCGCCTGGGCCTCGAACTCGGATCGCATCCATCGCTTCTGGCCGACGATCACCGGCATCGCGGGATGGTCCGGCGCGGCCAGTTCCACGCTCGCGTTGATGAATCCACACCCGTTGCGCGATCCGGCCAGCCAATCCGTCAACGCAGCGAACAGCGTCAGGATCACCTCCTCGGGCGTCACCGGATTCCGCGCGGCCAGCTGTTCGTCGAGGAACAGATGCCAGGTCCGGTCCCGCTCCTCCAGGTATGCCGCGATCAGCCGATCCTTCGACCCGAACCGGTCGTACAGCGTCTTCTTCGTCACGTCCGCCGCCGCGGCGATCGCATCGACGCCGACGGTCCGGATCCCCTGCTCGTAGAACAGCGTCGACGCGGCGGCCAGGATGCGTTCGCCGGCGGGCGTCAGCCGGGGCGCCGTACGGACCTCGCGGTCCACGATCAGTCTCACCTGGTGGTCGAGCATACTGACAGTATACCGACCGGTATGGTTACCGTCCTTCCATGATCACGCACAGGGCGCTCACGCTGGCTGCCGGGACCGGGTTCGTCGTGTTCTGGAGCTGCGGCTTCATCGGTGCGCGCTGGGGAACGCAGTACACGAACGCGTTCGACCTGCTCGCCTGGCGGTTCCTCGTCGCGGGCGCGATCGCCGCCGTCGTGCTGGCGATCCGCCGGCCGCGAATCTTCCGCCGGGACCTCGTGAGCCAGGTGTGGATGGCGGTGCTCACCCAGTTCGTGTACCTGGGCCTGATCTTCACCGGTATCGACCACGGCATCACGGCCGGCGTCACCGCCCTCATCGGATCCCTCCAGCCGATCCTCATCGCGACAGTCGCCGGGCCGCTGCTCGGCGAACGGGTCAGCCGCCGCCAGTGGCTCGGACTACTCCTCGGGATGGTCGGCGTCGGTCTGGTCGTGGCTGATGACCTCGGGGCCGGTCACGGTTCGCCGCTCCTCTTCCTGCTCCCGATCGGTGGTCTCCTCGGCCTCGTGGTGGGGACGTGTCTTGATCGCCATCGAAAGCCGACGACGGCCTCTCTGGACGCGCTTGCACTACAGAGCCTCGTGTCGGCAGTCCTCTTCACCGCGTTGGCCGCGACGACGCATCGACTGACCGTGCCCGAGCAGCCGGGCTTCTACGGTGCAGTGCTCTGGCTGGTGCTGCTGGCAACAGGCGGCGGGTGGGGCTTGTACCTGGTCAACCTCAGGCTCTCCGGCGCAACGCGCATCAGTTCGCTGCTCTATCTGGTGCCGCCGACCACGATGGTGTTCGCGTTCCTGATGTTCGACGAGACGGTCGGCGCGCTCGCCGTCGTCGGCATGCTGGTGTGTGCTGCCGCCGTACTGCTGATCCGGATCGGTGAACAAGTACGCTGCGGGGATGGGCGAACCCAGGTGGCTGAACCAGACAGAGGCGCAGGCCTGGCGTGCGTACATCGCGGCGCAGCGCGTAGTGAGCACCCGGATCGAGCAGCAGCTGCAACGCGACGCCGGAATTCCGCACACGTACTACGAGATTCTCGTCCGGCTGTCCGAGGCGCAAGCCAACCGGCTGCGGATGAGTGAACTCGCTGTCGCCACGCAGGGCTCCCGCAGCCGGCTGTCGCACGCGGTCAATCGCCTCGAGCAGAACGGCTGGGTACGGCGCGAGGGCATCGAGTCGGACCGTCGCGGCCAGGTCGCGATCCTGACCGAACTCGGCCGGCAGAAGCTGGTCGACACCGCACCCGGTCATGTCGAGGAGGTCCGCAAGTCGATCTTCGACGCACTCAGCCCTGAGCAGGTCGAGCACCTGTACGACGTCTGCGCGACATTGGCCCGGCATTCCGGAGACACCGTCGACCGTGCGGCGTGGGAGCGAAGCTGAGATGAGGCGTCCGGTCGCGCTGATCGCGCTGACTGCCCTCGCCGTGACCGGTTGTGGTGACAGCGGCTCCCCGACCGCGGGACCGAACACCGTGCCGTCCTCGTCGATCCCGACCACTGAAAACCCGAGTGCCCCGGCCACGACGCCCACTGACACACCAACCGAAACACCCACAAGCACGCCGAGCGCGACTCCCACCTCGACGCCGCCGACCAGCGCGTCGGGCTGCGTCGACCAGAAGCTGCAGGCCCTGACCCTGCGGGAGCGGGCCGCGCAGCTCATCATGACCGGGATCAGTTCGAGCGGTATGACGTCCGCCCAGCGTGCCGTCGTACAGCAGCAGAAGTCCGGCAGCGTGTTCCTGATCGGCAACGGCGGCAGCCTCGCGCACACCCGTACGGCGATGGCCGCGGTGAACACGGCCGCGACGGTGAAGGGCATTCGTCCGTTGATCGCGGCGGATCAGGAGGGTGGCCAGATCCAGCGCCTCAAGGGCTCCGGGTTCGACCGCATCCCCGCGGCCACGGTGCAGGGGACCTGGTCGAGTTCCAAGCTCACGGCACAGGCCGAGCAGTGGGGCAGCCAGCTCAAACAGGCCGGCGTCAACGTCGACCTCGCGCCGGTCGCGGACGTCGTACCCAGTTCGCTCAAGTCGCAGAACGCACCGATCGGCCAGTTGAATCGTGAGTACGGCGACACGCCCGAGGAAGCCGGTCAGGGCGTAAGTGCTTTTGTCCAAGGCATGCGCAACGCCGGAGTCGCGACGTCGGTGAAGCACTTCCCGGGACTCGGGCGCGTGCGCGGCAACACCGACTTCTCCTCCGGGGTCGTCGACACCGTCACGGCCCGCAGCGACGCCGACCTGCAGCCGTTCGCGGACGGGATCAAGGCCGGTACGTCGATGGTGATGATCTCGACCGTGACGTACACGAGGATCGATCCGAAGAACCGCGCGGTGTTCTCGCCGACCGTGATCCAGGGCATGGTGCGCGGCGACCTCGGCTGGCGTGGCGTCGTGATCACCGACGACGTCGGCGCCGCGGCGGAGGTCGCCGCGGTCCCGGCCGGCGACCGCGCGACCCGGTTCGTCGCGGCCGGCGGCGACATCGTCATCAACGCCAAGGCCGGGCTGACCGCGCAGATGGTGGCGGCGCTGGTCGCCAAGGCCGAGCAGGACAAGTTCTTCGACGCGCAGCTGACGAGTAGCGTGCGCCGTGTGCTGACACTCAAACAGGACCACGGCCTGGTGAGCTGCGGATGACGGAGGAGGAGCCCGACTACCGCTTCACCCTGGCGAACGAACGCACCTACTTGGCCTACCTGCGGACCTCCCTCGCCTGTTACGCCGGCGGGCTGTCCGCGGTCCAGTTCCTCGATCTCGGGCCGGACCGCTGGCCCGCCCGGGTGATCGGCATCATCCTGGTCGTTGCCGGGATCGCCACGACGGCCGGCGCGTTCCGGCGCTGGCAGCTCAACCTGACCGCGATCCGCCGCGGCGGCGCGCTGCCGGTGACCAGGCTGCCGCTGATGCTCGGAGCAACCATCGCCGTGGTCGGGTTGATCGGTCTGCTGTTCTCACTGTGGCAATGAGCACACCGGATCCAGGCCGTCAGCCGGAGCGGACCCTGCTGGCGTGGCGGCGTACGGCGCTCGGGCTGGTTGCGAACGGCGTCCTGTTGCTTGTCTCCGGCCACGGATCGTCAGAGGTCCGGACCGGTCTCGGAATCGTCGTTCTCGTGCTGTCACTGGGCTGCTGGGCGGCGGTGAGCGCCGTGTACCGCCGTACCAGGGGTGGTGCGATCCATGCCCTCGGCCACGAGAGCGTCCTCCGGGTCGCGGCCGGTCTGGTGCTCGTGGTGGGGCTCTTCGACCTGTACGCCGCGGTAACACGCTGAAACCGATCGGTTACCAACTGTATATCGCTCCTCGGGCGAGTTCATCGCGACGCGATACCTTGACCAGGCGGATGTCACGTCAGCGGTCCGTTCCACCTAGCATGTTCACGGTTTGTCCCTCGTTCATCCGGAGCTTGAAGTGCCGTTACGTCTGCGTCCGAACGACCCGACGTTCTACGACCTTTTCACCGAGTCCGCCAACCACCTCGTGGACGGAGCGCGGATCCTGGCCGAGCTGCTCGGCAGTACGGCGGGAACCGGGCTGTCCGCGAGCCATTCGATCGCCGCCCAGATGAAGGACGCGGAACACGCGGCCGACGAGACCACCCACTCGATCATCCGCCGGGTGAACTCGACCTTCGTCACCCCGTTCGACCGCGAGGACATCTACCGGCTGGCCTCCGATCTCGATGACGTCATGGACTTCATGGAGGAGGCGGTGGACACCATCCACCTCTTCAACCTGGAGAAGCTGCCGGAGGAGATCGCCGAGCAGATCGAGGTACTCCAGCGAGCCGCGCAGCTGACCGCCGAGACGATGCCGCGGCTGCGGACCATGAAGGACCTGGCCGAGTACTGGATCGAGATCAACCGGCTGGAGAACACCGGTGACGCGGTGCACCGGCGGCTGGTCGCGAAGCTGTTCAGCGGTGAGTACGAGGCGCTGACGGTGATGAAGCTGAAGACCGTGGTCGACCTGCTGGAGGCCGCGATCGACGCGTTCGAGCACGTCGCCAACACGGTCGAACAGATCGCCGTCAAGGAGAGCTGAGCGTGGAGTTCACGCTCGTCATCGCCGTCGTCGTGATCGCGCTGGCCTTCGACTACACCAACGGCTTCCACGACGCCGCCAACGCGATCGCGACCTCGGTGTCGACCCGCGCGCTGACGCCGCGGGTGGCGCTGGCGATGGCGGCGGTGTTCAACTTCCTCGGCGCACTGGCCGGCACCGAGGTGGCCGAGACCGTCGGCAAGGGCATCATCAGTACGCCGGCCGGGCAGCACGGTCTGGTGGTCGTGATCGCGGCTCTCGTCGGCGCCATCACCTGGAACCTGATCACCTGGTACTTCGGCCTGCCCAGTTCCTCGTCGCACGCGCTGATCGGCGGCCTGGTCGGCGCCGGCCTCGCCTCCAGCAGCACCGTGCTGTGGTCCGGCATCGTCGACAAGGTCGTCATCCCGATGGTGCTGTCGCCGGCGGTCGGCTTCGTCGGCGCGTTCCTGCTGATGACCGCGATCCTGTGGCTGTTCCGCAACAGCAACCCCGGGAAGACCACCCGTGGTTTCCGGATGGCGCAGTCGGTGTCGGCGGCCGGGATGGCGCTCGGCCACGGCCTCCAGGACGCGCAGAAGACGATGGGCGTGATCTTCCTCGCTCTGCTCACCACCGGCCACGCCAACGCCCACGACGGCATCCCGATCTGGGTGAAGCTGTCCGCCGCGACCGCGATCTCCCTCGGCACGTACTCGGGCGGCTGGCGGATCATGCGGACGCTCGGCCGCCGGATCATCCACCTGGACCCGGCCCGCGGGTTCGCCTCCGAGGCAGTCGCCGCCACCGTGCTGTACGTGATGGCGATCGGCCTGCACGCCCCGGTCTCCACCACCCACACGATCACCTCCGCGGTGATGGGCGCAGGCGCCACCAAGCGCCTGTCCGCCGTCCGCTGGGGTGTCGCCAAGGGCATCGTCACCGCGTGGATCCTGACCATCCCGGCGGCCGGCATCGTCGCGGCCGGCGTCTACGGCCTCGCGCACCTGATCCTCGAGTAGGAGCCCGAACCGGTTCATTTCAAGTTCACTCACCCGGCCTACGGTCGATCGACGCAGCCGATCGTCCGCCTAAGGGGTAGTGGTCGCTATGGACCTTTCGTTCCTCGTCGTCGTGGTGATCATCACCGCGCTGGTGTTCGACTTCACCAACGGGTTCCACGACACCGCCAACGCGATGGCGACCTCGATCGCCACCGGCGCCCTGAAGCCGAAGGTCGCGGTTGCATTGTCCGCGGTCCTGAACCTGGTCGGTGCGTTCATCTCGACCGAGGTGGCGAAGACGATCTCCAGCGGCATCGTGGACGACGCCAAGGTGACCGTGCCAGTGATCTTCGGCGGGCTCGTCGGAGCGATCCTCTGGAACCTGATGACCTGGTACGTCGGTCTGCCGAGCTCCTCGTCGCACGCGCTGTTCGGCGGCCTGATCGGAGCCACCTGGATCGCGTCCGGGAGCAGCGCCGTACATTTCGCCACCGTCGTCCAGAAGATCATCATCCCGGCGATCGCGGCGCCGATCGTGGCCGGTGTGGTCGCGCTGCTCGGGACGTTCCTGGCGTACAAGATCACCGCGCGGGCGCGGAAGAAGTCGGTCGACGACGGGTTCCGGGCCGGGCAGATCGCGTCCGCGTCGCTGGTCTCACTCGCGCACGGCACCGGTGACGCGCAGAAGACGATGGGCGTCATCACGCTGGTGCTGATCACCTCCGGAAGCCTCGCCTCCGGCTCCCGGCCGCCGCTGTGGGTGATCCTGGCGGCCGGCCTGGCGATCGCGGCCGGCACCTACCTGGGCGGCTGGCGGATCATCCGCACGATGGGCAAGGGCCTGGCCGAGATCGAGTCGCCGCAGGGCTTCTCCGCGGAGACGAGCTCGACCGCCGTACTGCTGGCCTCGTCGCACCTGGGCTTCCCACTGTCCACCACTCAGGTCTGCTCCGGCAGCATCCTCGGTGCCGGCCTCGGCAAGCGGCTGGCGGAGGTGCGCTGGACGGTCGCCGGACGGATGGCCGTGGCCTGGCTGCTCACGCTGCCGGCCGCTGCGATCGTCGGTGCGCTGGCCGGCCGGGTCGCCGACTCCGGCAACCTCGGTGTCGTCGTCATCGCGATCCTCGCGGTCGCAGCCGGCGGTGGGATCTACGCCGCGTCCCGGCGCCGCCCGGTGACGTCGGAGAACGTCAACGAGTACCCGAGCACCACCCCGTCCCCCACCGCCGCGGCGGCCTGAGAGGAGTACGGCGATGCACATCAACTGGAGTGCCCTCGGTGAGGTCGCACTGGTCAGCCTGATCTTCGGCGTCGGCCTGGCGGTGCTGTTCGCGTTCGGTGTGACCGCTATGTCGCGGCGGGCCGTAGCGATCGACGAGAAGCGGCAGCCGTCCTTCGTGGACACAGGTGTGGCTGCACTCAGTTTCGCGGCGTGCCTCGCGGCAGTGCTCTACGGGCTGTACCTGATCATCCCGCAGTTCCACTGAGCCGTACGACGGGCGGTCTGGCGGCTGCCCGTCGTACAGCGGTCTCCAGTGGGTCCTAGCGGTTCCAGCGGCGTACGGACTTGGCTACGTCCTTGGCGCGGATGGAGCCGAGGTTGTACTCCCACGCGGCCAGGAGGCGGTCGCCGAGGACCTCTGCGTCCAGGTACGTGCGTGGGCGGACAGCGACGGCCCAGGTGGCTGCTGCCGCGTGGCCCTGCTGGTGGAGCAGGTGGTCGACGGTCGCCTCGATGCGGGTCGCCTGCTCGCCGCCCAGGCCGTCAGTGGCCCACTCCTGCAGGATCCGCGCGTCGTCGGCCGTCATCCGGGCCAGGTAGGTCAGCGGGCCACGCCAGAAGCCCTTGCGGCCGATGCTGTCCAGCGACTCGAGCGGGAACCAGCCGTTCTGGTTGCGCCGGCCGTTCACCGCGGACTCGATCTCCCGGGCGCGGTCGGCGGACAGGCCCTGGATCGCCCAGTCGACGAAGAACGCCCCGGCGTCCGGAATGTGCTCGGCCACGTGCGGGGCAGGCGTCAGCGCCCCCGGGTCGAACAGATGCAGTTCTTCCGGTGAATCGAACAAAACCATCCCCGCCCGCTCTTGTACGCGAGCCACCGCAGCCGCTCGCCGCACAGGGACCCCCCAGGTTCCTGTTCTGTCAACGAAAGACTTCGTACCCTCGGACCGGGCCGAGGGTCAAGGTCTGGTCCGGCTACTGACGCTTGGCAGCCCGCCGCGCGAGCTCCTCGAGGTCCAGCCGCTGGGCCTCTTCGGGAGTCGGCGCGCTACCGCCGTACGCGGCCGGCAACCACCAGGCACCGGCCGGTTGCTCGGGGTAGGCGCGGATCGTCTCGTCCAGCATCCCGGCCATCGTGGACCGCAGGTGCGCGGTCGCCTCGGTCGGATCGTCGTCGCGAGTCACCGTGATCGGTGCGCCGATGCTGATCGAGATCGGCCGGTGCCGGGTGAAGTCCCGCGGGCGGTCCTTCGTGAACATCCGCTGCGTGCCCCACAGGATCATCGGCAGCACCGGTACGCCGGCCTCCGCCGCCATCCGCACCGTGCCGGACTTGCACTCCTTGAGCTCGAACGACCGGCTGATCGTCGCCTCCGGGAACACCCCGACCAGCTCGCCGCCGGCCAGGTACTCCAGGGCCTGCTGGTACGACGCGGCGCCCGCGTCCCGGTCCACCGGGATGTGGTGCATCCCGCGCATCAACGGGCCCGAGTACCGGTTGCGGAACAGCACCTCCTTCGCCATGAACCGGACGAGCCGCTTGGCCGGCAGAGCGCCGTACCCGCCGAGGATGAAGTCGACGTAGCTGATGTGGTTGATCGCGATCAGCGCCCCGCCGGTGCGCGGCACGTGCTCGATCCCGGTACGCCGGATCTTCAGGTCCAGCACCGTGAACGCGGTCTTCGCGAAAGCGACGACAGGCGGATAGACGAGGTCTCGCATCTCTAGAACGTACAACGTTCGTCTAGGGTGGCCGTCACAACTGGAAATCGCGGGAGCTCGCACCGTAGTGGGCTGAGAGGGCGGCTGGACCAGGTATCGAACACTGGGCCCGGCGCCGCCGACCGCCGAACCTGTCCGGGTAATTCCGGCGTAGGGAGCAGCAACATGGTGAATGTCAGCATGATCCGCCCCGCCGTCACCACCGGTCCGATCTCGGGCTCGGAGAAGATCTATCGCGGAGAGCTCGGGGTACCGGCGCGCCGCGTGAATCTCACCAACGGCGAACACTTCGACCTGTACGACACGTCCGGTTCGTACACCGACGCGTCGGCGCAGATCGACGTCCAGACCGGTCTGCCCGCGCTGCGGCGCGAGTGGATCGCCGGGCGCGAGCCGCGGACCCAGCTCGGGCACGCGCGGGCCGGGGAGATCACCGAGGAGATGCGGTACGTCGCCGTACGGGAAGGACTCGATCCGGAGTTCGTCCGGGCCGAGGTGGCGCGCGGGCGTGCCGTGATCCCGGCGAACCGGCGGCACCCGGAGAGCGAGCCGATGATCATCGGGAAGAAGTTCCTGGTGAAGGTGAATGCGAACATCGGCAACTCCGCCGTCAGCAGCTCGGTCGAGGAAGAGGTGGAGAAACTCGTCTGGGCGACCCGCTGGGGCGCGGACACCGTGATGGACCTGTCCACCGGGAAGAACATCCACGAGACGCGGGAGTGGATCCTGCGGAACTCGCCGGTGCCGATCGGGACGGTGCCGTTGTACCAGGCGCTGGAGAAGGTGAAGGGTGATCCGGCGGCGCTGTCGTGGGAGGTGTACCGCGACACCGTGATCGAGCAGTGCGAGCAGGGTGTGGACTACATGACCGTGCACGCCGGCGTACTGCTGCGGTACGTGCCGCTGACCGCGCGGCGGATCACCGGCATCGTGTCGCGCGGCGGGTCGATCATGGCCGCCTGGTGCCTGGCGCACCACCAGGAGTCCTTCCTCTACACGCATTTCGCCGAGCTGTGCGAGATTCTGCGTGCCTACGACGTGACGTTCTCGTTGGGCGACGGGCTGCGGCCGGGCTGTATCGCGGACGCGAACGACGAGGCGCAGTTCGCCGAGCTCCGGACCCTCGGAGAGCTGACGCGGATCGCCTGGGAGCACGACGTACAGGTGATGATCGAAGGCCCCGGACACGTGCCGATGCACAAGATCGCGGAGAACGTCCGGCTCGAGGAGGAGCTCTGCGGGGAGGCGCCGTTCTACACCTTGGGGCCGTTGGCAACCGATGTGGCGCCGGCCTACGACCACATCACATCGGCGATCGGCGCGGCCCAGATCGGCTGGCTGGGTACGGCGATGCTCTGCTACGTCACGCCCAAGGAGCACCTCGGCCTGCCCGATCGTGACGACGTGAAGACCGGCGTGATCACGTACAAGATCGCCGCCCACGCGGCCGATCTGGCCAAGGGACATCCGGGCGCGCAGGACTGGGACGACACGTTGTCCAAGGCAAGGTTCGAGTTCCGCTGGGAGGACCAGTTCAACCTCTCGCTGGATCCGGACACCGCCCGGTCCTTCCACGACGAGACGCTGCCGGCCGAGCCCGCGAAGACCGCGCACTTCTGCTCGATGTGCGGGCCGAAGTTCTGCTCGATGCGGATCACCGCCGACATCCGCGCGTACGCCGAGGAACACGGCCTGACCTCCGCGGACGCCATCGAGGCCGGCTTCGCCGAGATGTCGGAGACATTCAAGGCCGCCGACCAGAAGCTCTACCTGCCGATCACGGACTGAATCGGTACCCGTCCGGCCCGGCGTGCGACGTACTCCGGGCCGGACACGGGGAGTAACTGGCTGAACCGATTCAGGTTTTGGCCTTCACTCTACGTGAATAAGACTGTAGCCTTAACCTCGTTCGGAAGGAGGTGCAGGGCAATGGTCTTCGTTCTCACGGTAGATCAGCGCGGCAGCCGAAGCACGAGCGATCTCGTACCTGAGCTACTCAACTCCCTGAACCGCCGGCCGCGGCGGGCCGGACTGCTGCGAAGGTTCGAGCGGACCGCCGGCGACGAGGTGCAGGGCGTGCTGTCCGAGGCCCGGCCGACCGTCGACGTGATCGTCGAACTGCTTCGGTCGGACAACTGGTACGTCGGACTCGGCGTCGGTGAGGTCACCGAGCCGCTGCCACGCAGTACCCGGGCCGGAAGCGGTGACGCGTACGTGTTCGCGCGGGAGGCGGTGACGCGGGCGAAGTCCAGTCCGCACCACGTGAACGTGGTCGGGGCGGACCCGCGCAGAGCAGAGCAGGTGGAGACGGTGCTGTGGCTGATGGCGTCCGTGCTGCGGCGGCGCAGTGACCGTGGCTGGGCAGTGGCGGACCTGTTGGGCGAAGGACTCACGAGGCGGGAGATCGGCGTGAAACTCGGCATCAGCCAGTCGGCGGTGACGCAACGCGCGCAGGCCGCGGGCTTCGCCGAGGAGCAGCGCGGACGGGTGCTGGCCGCAGACCTCCTCGAGGCCGGGGCGGCTGCGTGACGGCACTGGTCCTGTCGCTGACCGGTGCCGCGCTGGTCCTCGCCGTACTGGCGTGGGTGCCCAAGTCGTCCGGTTCCACCCTCGAGATCGTCATCAGTGCAGTCATGCTGGCCTGTCTGACCGCTGTCGGCGTGCTGCTGCTCGCGGGCCATGGAGTGTCCGGCTGGGCCGAGCGCTGGTGGAACGTACTGCTCCTGCTGGCCGGAGCGTTGGCAGTGACAGGTGGCGGGCCGCTGACGACCTCTGTGATGGCCCTGGCCGACCGGAGGAGTACGCGCGCCCAGTCGACGCAGAAGGCCGGTGAGGTACTGCGTGGCGGCGCTCTGATCGGTGCGCTCGAGCGAATGGCCATCTACGCGTCACTGGTCGCCGGCTGGCCGGAAGGCATCGCTGTGGTGCTGGCGATCAAGGGACTGGCCAGGTACCCCGAGCTCCGCAGCCCCGACCAGCCCGCCTCGGTCACACCACAAGCCGTTGCCGAACGCTTCATCATCGGCACCTTCAGCAGTGTGCTGTGGGCAGTAGCCTGCGCCGGCCTCCTACGCTCCCACTGAGGTCAGGTGCGCACCACGTAGGTGTTCACGACCTTGTCGTGCCACGTCTGCTTCTGCTCGTCCCACAAGGGCCACAGGAGGTTCAGGAAGCAGGCGTTGTTGAAGAGGCCGCTGAGGAAGTCGCGGAGGAAGGACCGGCCGGCGCCGATCGGCTCTCCGGTCACGGCGTCGATCAGCTTGATGTGCAAGGCGCTCTTGCCAACGCTCTGGCCGGTCCGCCCCTGCCGGAAGACCCGGTTCCACAGGCCGAGCACGATGCTGGCGATGATGCCCACGAAGAAGAGGATGATCGACCACCACTGCGGATTGTCGTCCGGGGGAGGGTTGCCGTCGCGTGCGGCGACGTTCGCGAACAGAGCGCCGATCCCGATCGCGAGCGGCACCAGCGAGATCAGACTGTCGATCAGCGACGCCGCGACCCGAGGCCCCCAGTCGGCCAGGGGAAGCACCGGAGCGCCGTACCCGTAGCCATAGGCACCGTACGGTTGCTGGCCGTAGCCCCCGCCGTACGGCTGCCCGTAGCCCTGCCCGTACGGCGCCTGCTGCGGGTGCTGGTGCTCTGGGCCGTATCCGTACCCCGGCTGCCCGTACCCGTACGGCTGGTCCTGCGGACGGTTGTCGTCCTGTGGCCGGTTGTCGTCGGGTGGCGTCGGTGTGCTCATCGGAATCCGTCTCCCAGTCGATCGATCCCAACAGTATGGGGGTTACCGTTGGTGGGTGACCTTCGCGGTGATGCCTCGTCCACAGGGACCGGTGAAGCCTGTCGATCGGCGCGTCTGGGGGCTGGCCGGAGTGGGGATCGGCGGCTTCGCGCTGGCCGGGGTCTACCGGCTGTCCGGTCTCGGCATCCCGTGTCCGCTGCACACGCTGACGGGTCTCGACTGCCCGTTCTGCGGCGCGACCCGAATGGCCGCTGCACTTCTCGACGGCGACCTGAACGCCGCTTGGCACTTCAACGCGGCGGTACTGATCCTCGGCCCACTCATTGGTGTTGCCATCGGCTACGAGGTGATCGCTTGGGCGCTGTCCCGCGCCGGCTGGATCAGCCTGCCGCGACCGCGCCTCAGCGCACGCGCGGTGGCAATCCTCACGAAGGTTGCTCTGGGCGCCTTGCTGCTGTTCGGCGTACTACGGAACTTCTGAACGCCGGTCAGATAATGCCGGTCACCTGATGAGGCCGGCGCGCTGCCACGCAGCCTGCACGAACGGCGGCACGACGAGATCGATCCGCCGGTTGAACGCGACGTGATTCAACATGACGTCGAACCACACCGGCCGCGGCACCCGCAGCTTGTACTGAGTGTCCCCGTAAGCGAGAACAGTCCCGTCATGCTCGGTCCACATACGGGTCACGGCAGCCAGGCCGAAATCCTGCTGGCCGTAGCGGTTGAGCAGCAGCACGCGGTGCCGCGTGAGGACCGCCGTACCGTTGTCGATGGTGCGCCACTGCGCTGCCGCCGCGTAGCCGTCGGAGTTCCCGATGGCGAGCCGGACACCGTCGAACCGTTGCACCTCGCAAGGTTCGACCGCGTGGGCGGTCTCGCCGGGCGCCAGCGGCACCGGCGGCGGGAGAGGCTGCAGCTGAACACCCTGGCCCAATGCGCTCCACAGATTCCACGCATCCCACCAGTCCTGCTCAAATGGATTCAGCACAGCCCCTCCCAATCCCCAGCCGACTAGCGAAGCCCGATCACCAGCGTGTTCGCAGCCTTGTCATGCCAGCCCTGCAGACGCCCTGAGCTGTCGAACAGCGGCGACAGGTACACCAGAAGCGCGCCGATACCGCAGAGAGCCGCACCGATGAGCGGAAGCAGCCAGCGCATGAAGGCCGGACCGATGCCTGGCACTTGTCCGTCGGCGGACTTGACGACCTTGATGCCCATGATCATCTTTCCGACTGTTTGCCCCTTGAAGGCGGTCATGAGGAGCTCGTAGCCGATCGTGAGCAGGCCTGTGAGCCACCACACGGTGAACAGCGCTCCGATGAATCCGCCGAGTGCGGCCCCAGACTCCTCGGGTGAGCTGTCAGCGAGTCCCTTGCTCGCGCCCCCGACGATCAAGGTAGCGAGGATGAAGACGACGATGCCGAGAATCACCGAGTCGATGATGCGGGCGAGCGCCCGGGATCCGAGGGTCGCGACCTTGACCGTCCCGAGGCCGGGGATCTGCACGAGGCCGCTCTGGGCCTGTGCCACCTGGCCGTAGTCAGGTCCCTGCGGGTAGCCGCCGGGCTGACCGTAGCCGGGCTGGCCTGGCTGCTGGCCGTACTGGGGCTGGCCGTAACCGGGCTGGCCCGGCTGCTGACCGTACTGCGGCTGGCCGTAGCCAGGCTGTCCGCCCGGACCGGGCTGCTGGCCATAACCCGGCTGGCCAGGCTGTCCGCCCGGCTGGCCCGGCTGCTGGCCGTACTGCCCCGGAGCGCCGTAGCCCGGCTGACCCGGCTGGCCGGGCTGACCCGGGGGTGTCGCACCGGGGTTGCCGTACGGGTTCTGTCCGGGGCCTTGGGCGCCCTGTCCATAGGACGGCTGCCCACCGGGCGCGCCCGGTCCCTGGTTCCGGCCGTCCTCCGGTCCGGTGCCCGGGGGTACGTTCTGGTCGCTCACGATGGTCCTTTCGTCACAGTTCACCCGCGTTTACTGGGCAAAGGCTAGCGGTCGGAGGGCCAACGTGGTGGTCAGAGCAGACGCGAAACGCCCGATCTGTGGACAGTTGCACCAATTGACATCAAACACAGCTGCGGACCGGCGAATCGCCGGCCCGCAGCTGTGGATAACTCGTACGACGGACTACCCGAAGCGACCCGTGATGTAGTCCTCGGTGGCCTTCTCGGCCGGGTTGGAGAAGATCTGCTTGGTCGGAGCCATCTCGATCAGCCGGCCGGGCTTGCCGGTGGCGGCCAGGTTGAAGAAGGCCGTCTGGTCCGAGACCCGCGCCGCCTGCTGCATGTTGTGGGTGACGATGACGACGGTGAACTGGTCCTTCAGCTTCTCGATCAGGTCCTCGATCGCCAGCGTGGAGATCGGGTCCAGGGCCGAGCAGGGCTCGTCCATCAGGATCACCTCGGGCTCGACCGCGATCGCCCGGGCGATGCACAGTCGTTGCTGCTGGCCACCGGACAGACCGGCGCCCGGCTTGTCCAGGCGGTCTTTGACCTCGTTCCACAGGTTGGCCCCGTGCAACGACTTTTCGACCACCTCGGTGAGCCTCTTCTTGTCCTTGACGCCGTTCAGCTTCAGCCCGGACGCGACGTTGTCGAAGATCGACATCGTCGGGAACGGGTTCGGCCGCTGGAACACCATGCCGACGACGCGTCGTACCGCGACCGGGTCGACGCCGGTGCCGTACAGGTCCTGCTGGTCCAGCAGGACCTTGCCCTCGACGCGGGCGCCGGGGATCACCTCGTGCATCCGGTTCAACGTGCGCAGAAAGGTGGACTTGCCGCAGCCGGACGGGCCGATGAACGCGGTGACCGAGCGGGGCTCGACCGTCATCGACACGTCCTCCACCGCCTTGAAGTCGCCGTAGTAGACGTTGAGGCCGCTGACCTCGATGCGCTTAGCCATATCGACTCAGAACCTCTCGTGACTATTTCGACTTGATGGTGCTGAACCGGGCGATCAGCCGGGCCAACAGGTTGAGGACAAGAACCAGCAGGATCAGCGTGAGTGCCGCCGCCCAGACCCGGTCCGCGGCATTCGGCAACGCCAGCTCGGTACGGTCCTGGTTGATCATCGTCGGCAGCGCGCCCATGAAGCCGTTGAACGGGTTCAGGTTGATGTTCTTCGAGTAGCCGACCAGGATCAGCAGCGGCGCGGTCTCACCCATCACCCGGGCCAGACCGAGCATCACGCCGGTGATGATGCCGCCGAACGCCGTCGGTACGACGACCTTCAGGATCGTCTTCCACTTCGGTACGCCGAGCGCGTACGACGCCTCGCGCAGCTCGTCCGGGACGAGTTTCAGCATCTCCTCGGTGGACCGCAGTACGACGGGGAGCATCAGCAGCACCAGCGACAGCGACACCGCGAAACCGACGCGGTTGAAGCCGAACACGGTGATCCAGACCGCGTAGATGAACAGTGCGGCGACGATCGACGGGACACCGGTGAGGATGTCGATCATGAAGCTGACGACCTTGGCGGCCCGGGTGCCCTTGCCGTACTCGACCAGGTAGACCGCGCCGAGGATCGCGATCGGGACCGCGATCACCGCGGTGATCAGGGCCATGATCAACGTGCCCATGATCGCGTGGTACGCGCCGCCGCCGGCCCGCCGGACCGTGATGCCACGCTGCGACTGGCTCCACCAGTCCGCACTCAGCAGCAGGTGGTAGCCCTTGCTGATCACGGTCCACAGGATCCACAGCAGCGGGATCAGGGCGATGGCGAAGGCCAGCACGATCAGCACGGTGGCCAGCGTGTTCCGGAACGCCCGGGCGCCCGACTTCCCGGTCAGGTCGAGAACCTTCCCGTCGTACGCCGGCTTGTTCTCAGCCACTGCGGTCATGCGGATGCTCCTTCGGCTGCCTTCGCGCGGCGGTTCCGGCGGGGACGCTTGTTGCCGGGGCCGCTGCGGTCGACGATGATCCGGGCCGCGGAGTTGACCAGGAACGTGACCACGAACAGCACCAGGCCGGCCGCGATGTACGCGCCGGTCTTCTCCGGCGAGTCGAACTCGGCGGCGTTGTTGGCGATCTTCGACGCGAACGTCTCGCCGCCGGCGAAGATCGAGGAGTTCCAGGGGTCGTTGCCGTTCGGTACGGTCAGGATGATCATCACGGCGACCGTCTCACCGAGCGCGCGGCCGAGGCCGAGCATCGACGCGCTCACCACACCGGAGCGCCCGTACGGCAGGACGGCCATCCGGACCATCTCCCACTTGGTCGCGCCGAGCGCCAGCGCGCCCTCCCGGTGCGCGATCGGCGTCTGGGCGAAGATCTCCCGGCTGATCGCGGTGACCACCGGCAGGATCATGATCGCCAGCACCACCGACACCGTGAAGACCACACCGACGTTGTCGCCGATCGGCTTCTTGAACAGCGGGATCCAGCCCAGTGCGTCGGACAGGCCGTTGATCACCGGCAGCAGGATCGGCGCGAAGAACAGCGCGCCCCACAGGCCGTAGACGATCGACGGTACGGCGGCCAGCAGGTCGACCGCGTGCGCGACCGGCGCGGCCAGCCGCTTCGGGGCGTAGTACGTGACGAACAGCGCGACTCCGATCGCGATCGGGACCGCGATGAGCATCGCGATGATCGAGCTGATCACGGTGGTGTAGAAGAGCGCCGCGATACCGAACCGCGGCTGGTCGCCGCCCGGTTCCCAGATCCGCGAGAACAAGAAGTTGCTCTTGTCATCGATCAGCGCCGGGATCGCCAGCGCCAGCAGGAAGATACCGACGAACGCGACGATCAGCACCACCAGGCCGCCGGAGCCGCGGGCCAGCCCGCCGAACAGCCGGTCGCCGAGGTGCCCGACCGGGCCGAGCTCGAGCTTGCCGTCCGTGGTGCTCTTCGGGCCCTCGGCCTCGACGCCGGACTCGGTCATCACCTCGGCGGCCGGGTGCGCCGCCTCGTAGTCGGCATGTTCGGCGTGTTCGGAGGCCAGGCTGCCGAACTTCGGGGCCGGGCCGGTGTCCTCGTGAACCAGATCCTCGATCGTCGGTTCTGCTTCTTCGGCGGCTGTGCCGTCCGGCCGGTCGGGCGGTGCCGTGCCGTCTGGACTACTCATTTCGATGCTGCTCCAAGCGCCTGAGTCGTGATGTCACGTCTGGGTCTGACGAGGCGAGCCCCGGCCGCCTCCGATGACTCGGACCGGCCGGGGCTCGCATCAGTGCTGCTTCGCGATCAGCTGATGGCCTGGATCGCGGCCTCGACCTTGGTCTGGGTCTCGGCCGGGAGCGGCGCGTAGTTCAGATCGGTCAGCGACGCCTGGCCGTCCTTGCTGACGAAGTAGCTCAGGAAGCTCTTCACCAGCGCGGTCTTCTCGGCCGGAAGGCCCTTGGTGCAGGCGATCTCGTAGGTGACCAGGATGATCGGGTACGCACCCGGGGCCTTGGTCGCGTAGTCCAGCTTCAGGGCCAGGTCCTTGCCGGTCGCGTCGGCGGGCTTGGCCGCGGCCAGCGCCTTGCCGGCGGAGTCGGCGGACAGCTCGACCGGGGTGCCCGAGCCGGTCTCGATCTGCGCGACGCCGAGCTTGTTGTCGACGGCGTACGACCACTCGACGTACGTGATCGCGTTCTTGGTGCTCTTCACGCCCTCGGCGACACCGGCCGACTTCTCCTTGCCGGCACCGGTGCCGGTCCACTTCTTGGCCGGCTCACCGGTCCAGGCGCCGCCACCGGCCGCCTTCAGGTACTTGGTGAAGTTCTCGGTGGTGCCGGACTCGTCGGAGCGGAAGAACACCGAGATCGGTGCCGACGGCAACGTGACGCCCGCGTTCAGCTTGGCGATCGCCGGGTCGTTCCAGGTCTTGATGGAGCCCTGGAAGATCTTCGCGGCGGTCGGGCCGTCGAGGACCAGCTTGGTGACGCCGTCGAGGTTGTAGGCGATCGCGACCGGGCCGATGACCATCGGCAGGTTGACGGCCGGGTTGCCCCCGCAGCGCGTGGTGGCCGCGGTCTGCTCGGCAGGCTTGAGCGCCGAGTCGGAGCCGGCGAAGTCGACCTGGTTCGCGTTGAACTGCTTGATACCCGCGCCGGAACCGGTCGGGTTGTAGTTCACCGTGACGTCGGCGCACTTCTCGTTGTACTTGCTGATGACTTCCTCGATGGCGTTCTTCTGCGCCGAGGAACCCTCGGCGTTCAGCGTGCCCTTCGGGCACTCGGCGCCGGCGGACGACTCCGAGGAACTGGGGCTCGAGGAGCCGGAGGGCTCGGGGTCACTGCCACAGGCGCTCAGGGCGAGGACGCCGAGGGAGGCCACGGCGACGGAGCCGACGCGGAGCAGGCGATTGACGGACACGAGAGTGTTGCCCTTCTGCGGGAATCAGACTTCTGAACTTCCACAGACGGTAGGGAGATCAGGTGACCGACCGGTCCGTCGCCGGTGAACGAGCGGTGAACGGTTCCGGTAGCGTGCGCTACGTCCGGCATGCCGACAGGCAGCCATTAGGTGAACTGAGTTAGGAGCCGTCACTCTCCGTTGATGTAAACGGCTGTTTGCTCACGTTTCGGTAACGGCCTGCGCACCTGTGATGTGAACGGTAGTACGTCGTCGTGCCATCCGGGACGTCAGCTGGAGAAGTCCTCCGGCGCGACGCCGTCGAGGAACTGCCGGAAGCGTTCCAGTTCGGCCTGTTCCTCCTCGGGGGTCGCGACGCCGGCCTCCCGGAGTACGTCTTCGGTGCAGCGGATCGGCGTACCGAGACGGACGGCGAGCGCCACCGAGTCGCTCGGGCGCGCGGAGACCCGGGCGCCGTTGGCCAGCACGAGTTCGGCGTAGAAGACGGCGTCGCGCAGCTCGACGATCTCGACAGCTTCGATGTGCACGCCGAACGCCTCGATCAGGTCGCGCATCAGGTCATGGGTGAGCGGCCGCGACGGACGCAGGCCCTGTTCCTCGTAGGCGATCGCGGTCGCCTCGACCGAGCCGATCGAGATCGGCAGGTAGCGGTAGCCCTCGGTCTCGCGCAGCATCATCACCGGGGCCCGGTTGGGCGATTCCATCCGGATCCCGATCAGTGTCAGTTCTCGCATCATCGTCATGGTGCGCCCGAACCTCTCCTCAGACCCGCACCCGGTGGGGCGCCGGTTCCTCGGGTAGGAACATACCCGTCACCTCCAGTGTCACCCGGCCACACCATCGGCTGTGCCTGGATCGTCACCGAGCCGTGTCGCGGCGGCTACGGTGCAGTGAATCGCTCCTGCATCAGGCGGCCGTCGGCCAGCCGATGTGCGACCAGAAACGCGCCTGTGGAGAACTTGCCGACCTTCAGTCCCAGCTCCCGCGCCAGCGCCGGCAGGACCGGCCGGTGCGAGCAGACGACCGTCACCTTGCCCGGTCTCCACACCCGCTCGGCCAGACCGCGCAGTCCGTCCGGGTCGGCGTCGTACCCACGTTCGGAGATCTCCGGCCACAGGTGGACGTGCCGGTCGAGAGAGGCGGCGTACGGCGTGACTGTCGCAACACACCGCTCCGCGTCGCTGCTGATGATCCGGTTGGCGCCTAGGGCGGCCAGTACGTCGGCAAGTCGCTGCGCAACCGCCGTACCGTTGCTGGTGAGTGGACGGACCATGTCCTTGCCGTCCCAGTCCTTCCGCTTCACAGCCTCCGCATGGCGCACTACGACCACGGTGGCGACGACCGGCACCTCACGCTCCAGTGCGTCCAGGATGTCCACGTCACGCGGGTAACTGAGCTTGCCGCGGGCCTTGTCGACGGGGAGCCAGCTGACCTGGTCCACCTCGTCGTTCGGCTCGAAGTCGCTGCCGTTGACCGGTACGGCGGACCAGTAGTGCACCAGCTTCTCGGTGGTCCCGCCGTTCTTGCGGATCGGGTACCGCTGTACGCCGAGTGAGGGGCCGAGGACGACCTGCAGTCCGGTCTCCTCCTCGATCTCCCGTCGCGCACCGAGCAGCACGTGCTCATGCGCGTTGAGCTTGCCCTTCGGGAGGGACCAGTCGTCGTACCGGGGACGGTGCACCAGCAGCACCTGCCGGGTGCCGCGGCGCTCTCGCCACACGACACCACCCGCGGCGATGACCGTCGCCGGGTTGCTCATGGATTCACCCTAAGACGTGACTAACTGATCGGTTCGGACGCCCGCCGTCGGCCGCGGGTTGCGATCAGCCGTTCCTGCATGTCCCGCAGCGGCTCACCGTCCGGCCCAGTGAGCCTGGCCTGCCACGTGTCGTCCGCCTGCAACCACCAGGAGCCGGTGGCCGGGTCCATCGCCAGGTCGAACATCTCACCGAGCTCGACGACGTGGTCCGGCTGCTTCAGCTGCACCAGCACCTCCACCCGGCGATCCAGGTTGCGGTGCATCAGGTCGGCCGAGCCGATCCACACCTCCGGCTCACCGCCGTTCTCGAACAGGAACACCCGGCTGTGCTCGAGGAACCGGCCCAGGATGCTGCGGACCTGGATGTTGTCCGACAGACCGGGTACGCCGGGCCGGATCGTGCAGATGCCACGGATCCACAGGTCAACGGGTACGCCGACCTGTGACGCCCGGTAGAGCGCGTCGCTCAAAGCCTCGTCGACCAGGCTGTTCACCTTGATCCGGATCCGTGCCGGGCGGCCGGCGAGATGGTGCTGCACCTCGCGGTCGATCCGCTCGACGAGCCCCCGCCGTACCGACTGGGGAGCGACCAGGATCCGCCGGTAGCCCCCGCTGCGACCGAAGCCGGACAGGTGGTTGAAGAGCAGCGCGACGTCCTCGGTGACCACCTTGTCGCTGGTCAGCAGGCCCAGGTCCTCGTAGAGGCGGGCGGTCTTCGGGTGGTAGTTACCGGTGCCGATGTGCGCGTAGCGGCGCAGGCCGTCCGGCTCGTCACGGACAACCAGCGACAGCTTGCAGTGCGTCTTGAGGCCGATCACGCCGTACACGACGTGGCAGCCGGCATGCTCGAGCTGACGGGCCCACTTGATGTTCGCCTGCTCGTCGAAGCGCGCCTGGATCTCCACCAGGACCAGCACCTGCTTGCCGGCCTCGGCTGCGTCGATGAGCGCGTCGACGATGGGGGAGTCACCACTGGTCCGGTACAGCGTTTGCTTGATCGCCAGCACGTGCGGATCCGCGGCAGCCTGCTCGATGAAGCGCTGGACGCTGGTGGAGAACGAGTCGTACGGGTGGTGGACGAGCACGTCGCGCTGCTTGAGCGCGTGGAACATGTCGGCCGGGTTGGAGGTCTCCACCTCGGCCAGGTGCGGGTGCGTCGACGGCACGAACGCGGGGTACTTCAGCTCGGCCCGGTCTAGGCTCGCGATGGTGAACAGACCACGCAGGTCCAACGGGCCCGGGAGCTCGAACACCTCCGCCTCGGTGACGCCCAGCTCCGACAGCAGCAGCGCCTTCACCTGCGGGTCGATCGACTCCTCCACCTCGAGCCGGACCGGCGGACCGAACCGGCGGCGCAGCAGCTCCTTCTCGAGCGCGGCCAGCAGGTTCTCGGCGTCGTCCTCCTCGACCTCGAGGTCCTCGTTGCGGGTCACCCGGAACGTGTGGTGCTGGGTGACCTCCATCCCCGGGAACAGCTGGCCCAGGTGGGTAGCGATCACGTCCTCGAGCGGCACGAACCGGCCCTCGGCGACCCTCACGAACCGCGGCAGCAGCGGCGGCACCTTTACCCGGGCGAAGTGCTCACCGCCGGTGTCCGGGTTGCGGACGACGACCGCGAGATTCAGGCTCAGACCGGAGATGTACGGGAACGGGTGCGACGGGTCGACCGCCAGCGGCGTCAGGACCGGGAACACACGGTCCCGGAAGAACCGGGTCATGTCCTCGCGCTCGCTGTGCTCCAGCTCGTCCCAGCGCAGGATGTCGATGCCCTGCTCGGTCAGCGCCGGCTGCACCGACTTCCGCCAGGTCTCCGCCTGCCGGTCCATCAATTCCCGGCTCCGCGCCAGGCTGCGGTCGAGAACCTCGCGGGGGAGCAGGCCGCTGGCCGCCTTCACCGCGACCCCGGCCGCGATCCGGCGCTTCAGACCCGCGATCCGGACCATATAGAACTCGTCCAGGTTGCTGGCGAAGATGGCGAGGAACTTGGCCCGCTCGAGCAGCGGGATCCGGTCGCTCTCGGCGAGCTCCAGGACCCGCTGGTTGAACGCGAGCCAGCTCAGTTCCCGGTCGGAGAACCGGTCCGCGGGGAGGTCACCGGCCGCACTGATGTCGTACGGCGGCTCAACGTCGTACTCCCTGTTGTGCGATGCCAGCAAGTCTCCAGCCACACCGCTCAGCATCCCATCCTTTGGTGAACATCGGGTAGCGGTCCGCGCGTTGCCCGATGTGACGTTTTCGTTCCCTGTCGACGCATTCCCTCGACCGTCGTTGCCTGCTGCTTGCTAGCGTCACCTCTTGTGAACCTACGACTGGACTCGGTACTGCGTGACGCGGTGACCGCCGTACAAGCGAACGCCCTCAACCCGCTGTACGCACTGCCCGCCGCAGTCCGCCGCCGGCTGGCCGGGGCCCCGATCCAGATCGACGGCAACACTCTCGACCCCGACCTGCAACTGCTCTTGCGGGTCGAGAACCTGTTGCCACACACAACCAAAACCGACGCCGCGACCGCTCGGACGCACTTCCGCAACCTCTGCAAACTGATCAACGGCACCCCCGCGGACCTACTCCGAGTAACCGACCTGACCGTCCGTGGCGCCGTCGGCCAACTGGGCGCCCGCCTGTACATCCCCCGCGCGGACTCGACTACCCCCGAGCCCTCCGCGTCGGCTTCCGGCGGCCTGCTGGTGTTCTTCCACGGTGGCGGCTGGGTGGTCGGCGACCTCGGCACCCACGACGCGCTCTGCCGCGCGATCGCCGCCGACGCCGGCATCCGGGTCCTGTCCGTCGACTACCGCCTCGCCCCCGAAGCCCCCGCCCCGACCGCCGCCGAGGACGCCATCGCCGCCTTCACCTGGGCCGTCGAGCACGCCGAGGACCTGGGCGCGGACCCCGCCCTGGTAGCCGTCGGCGGCGACAGCGCAGGCGGAAATCTCGCCGCCGTCGTCGCCCAGCAAACGGTCCGCCGCGGCCTCCCGCAACCAGCCCTCCAGGTACTCCTCTACCCAGCCGTGGACCTGGTCGCCCGCCGCCCCAGCCGAGACCTGTTCTCCGAAGGCTTCATCCTCACCGAGGCCGACATCATCTGGTACCGCGACCTCTACACCCCCGACCCCACCCTCCGCCCCGACCCGATCGTCTCCCCCCTCCGCGCCGAAGACCTCACCGGCCTCCCACCCACCTACCTCACCACCGCCGGCTTCGACCCCCTCCGAGACGAAGGCCTCGAATACGCCGCAGCCCTGACCAAGGCCGGCAACCACCTGACCCACACCCACCACAAGTCCCTACCCCACGGCCACGCCAACCTCCTAACAATCCCCGGCACCACCCGAGCAGCCCTCACCCACCTAACCAACCACCTACGAACAACCCTCCACTAACCAACCCCCCGCCGAGCTCCAGCGCCACCTTGGGGAGGCCCACCTACCCAAACCAGCCAAAAACCCTCCCCAACCGCCTGTCCTGGTGAGACCGAGATCAGCGGCCGGGATCCACAAGAACAGGAACGGCTTCGCGCACCTGCAGCGCGGTGGTTGGGCCGGTCACCGGAATCGTGCCGGCGACGTACTGCCAACCGGTGCCGGCGACGTTGAAACGCGCGGCGTAGCTGGTCGTCAAGGTGAGCCCTACGGCGCCCCGTTTCATGTACTTGTGGGTGATCTCCTTCGACGGGTACGGCTTGCCGGGAGTGCTGGTCGTGAGCCCAGGACTGCCATCCCCGAAGTCCCACGTGTAACTGATCGGCGTCGCCTGGACGACCACGGGGAATCCGAGCAGGGTGACAGTCGCCGTCGAGACCTTGTTCTCGTCTGTGTAAACGATGGTGTCCAGGTTCACTAGCGTCCGCCCCTCGGGCTGCACCTTCACAGACAGGCCGGGGAAGACCACCTCCTTCGTCTCCGACTGAACCTCCTCCCATCTGACATCCTCTGGCCGCGGCCGTACTACCTGGCGCGGCAACGTCCGTCTCGTCGTTTTCGTGTTGTCCGGTGGCTTGTCCGGAGTGCAGACGTTAGGCCCCTCGACTCTTCCTTGCATTTCCAAGGGTTTGCACATGCCGAGGTTCATTCGGAGGTCGCGTCGCGCCTCCGGGCGGATTCGGCCTTCCCTTGGGGGCTTATGACTAGTTGACGTCGTCTTTTGCTTCGGGCGTGAAGGCACTCCGGGAAAACCTTCGTTCATCCGAGATCGTTGGGTTTTGGTCTTTCCAGTGATGCGCAGTCTGTCCCGCGCAGTTGACGTGCTGGTTTTCGGTGCCGGCCTCGGCTTGGGGGCGTTCGGGCCAGCGAGCTTCGGAACCGACACACCAATCCCGAACCCAGCGAGCTGACTGGGTGCAGCCTCGGCTGTGCCCCCGAAGATGAGCAGGAGTGGGCCAGCCAAGGCGCCGATGAGGGTTAGTCCTTTGGCGTTCATCATCAGCGCTCGGCTAGCTCGATCTCGAACATGACCCAGTTGCCCTTGCTCGGAGATAGCACGACCTGCTCCGTGTACTTCGCAGCCTTGCTGGTGGTCGGCTTGGTCGACGGCGAGTCCTTCGTCGTATATACCCCGACAGTGACGGCCGCAGAACCGCGCAGACGACCGCTGCTTCCGCGGATCAGTTCGCTCACTTCGGCCACGCGTTCCAGATAATCCCCGCTGAGGCCACCATTCGAGGCGTTGATCTTTGCGGTGAAGTCGGCGTACTGCTTGCAGCCCTCGCAGCCGCCGTCGCTTGCGGCCAGCAAAGGCCTGCCGTCACCGGTTTGAGAGGCGTAATTCATCAGGTCGACATAGTGACGAACAAATGCTTCCGCAGCCGCCAGTGAGAGTCCGTTGGCGGTCGCGGGCCGGAGAGGCGGACCTGACGGTGTCCCGTTCGGCTGGGTGCTCGTGGTCGGCGAGGGTACGGCCGTCGAAGAATCCACGGTCACTGGCAGTCGAGCCGTGTTCGGTCGGCCGGCGTCCGGGCTTCCCTTGCTGCAGGAAGCGAGTATTCCGGTGGCGCATAGGCAGGCTAGCAGCGCGAGTGTTGGCCTGTTGCGGTGAGTCACGTGTGTCAGCCCTCCGTAGTTGACACGATCGTAACGGCGGGGTGGGGCGGGGTTCGATGTCAAAAGGTGCAGTTGTGGATAACGGGGTTGGGGGCCAGGAGCCGCCCGGCTGGGGGGTTAGAGGCTCGGGCGGCTCCTGGTTGATGGTGGGACGGGGCGGGGCGGGGTTTATGACGTGGAGTGAGCGGGTGGCTTCGTTGTGATGTCGTTCACAGCGGTGCGGTGGCTGGCTGAGGTGCCAGGCGTGGTGGCTGGAGGGCGGCGGGGCGCCGGGTGGTGCGGTTCTGGGGGCGTGGGGCGGGTTGTGGTGGGTGGGGACCTGGTATTTCAGGTGTCGCCGCACCAGTTCCTGTCTCACGGCCCCGGCTGTCCCGCGCCTGCCGGCTGTCCCGCGCCTGCCGCTGTCCCGCGCCTGCCCCCTTTCCCGCGCCTGCCCTTTCCCGCGTCTGCCCGAAGAGCGGTCGACCGGATGTGGGTCAGGCGGGGGTGTATTGGACGTCTAGGGCGGCGGTGGTGAAGTTCAGGGAGGTGTAGAGGGCTCGGGCTGGGGTGTTGGTGCCGTCTACGTAGAGGACTACTTCGTCGAGGTTTCGGGTGGTTTGTAGGTGGTGGAGGCCTTGGAGGGTTAGGGCCTTGCCTAGGCCTAGGCCCTGGTGGGTGGGGGAGACGGCTACCACGTACACCTCGCCTACGCCGTCTTCGACCTTGGTCCAGTGGAAGCCGGCGATGGCTCCGGTGGTGTCGACGGCGAGGAAGAAGCCGTTGGGGTCGAACCACGGTTGCTGGAGGCGTTCGGCCAGGTCGGCGGCGGTCCAGCTGCCTTGTTCGGGGTGGTCGGCGAAGGCGGCTGCGTTGACCTTCAGCCAGGCGGCGTTGTCTTGTCCGGGGACGAAGGTGCGTACGGCGATGCCGTCGGGCCACACCGGGTCAGGCAACGGGGCCCTGGTACGGCGGAGGAAGTAGAGCTCCCGCGTTACTTCGAGGTTGAGGCGGTGGGCCAGTTCGTCGGAGCCGGGCAGGCGGCCGTGGGCCCAGACGTGGGTACGGGTGCCGCCGTGGTCGAGGATGATGCGGAGGAGCGCCGTACCGAAGCCTTGGCGGCGAAAAGGTGGGGCAACGAACAGTTCGGCGGAGCCGTCGGGGGACAGGGCGCCGTACCCGACCAGGTTGCGGGCGCTCTGTAGGCCGCTGACCTCGATCGTGCCCGGATCGCCTTCGTAGGCGAGGACGTGGACGTCGCCGGGGTGTTCGCCGTCGAGGTGCAGGAGGGTGCGTTCGGAGAGCGGGTTGACGCCGTCGCTGTGTGCTGCGGCGCGGGCGAGTTCCGTGACGGCGGCGGCAGTGGCCGAGGGCAACGGTGAGGGAACGGCTTCGAGGGTCACGTGAATACCGTAAAAGGTCCGGTTCAGTTCACGCTCAGGTCCTGGCGAGGGCGCGTCGTCACCGGTAGCTTTCCCGGAACCGCGGAGGATTTCGCGGCACCGCAACAGCGGTGACCGAGACGACGGAGAAGAGATGGCCATCACAGGACGGGGCAAGGCGCGGTTGGGGGGACGGCGGGCAGTGGGGCTGCTCGCCGCCGGGACGGCCGTGGCGCTCGCGTTGGCCGCGGGGGGAGCCGTGAGCCAGGCCGGAGCTGCGACCCAGGACGCAGCGCAGGACGCAGCGACTCAGGCGACTGCGACAGAGGCGAAGAAGCCGAAGCCGACGCACAGCCAGATCCAGGTGCTTGCGATCAACGACTTCCACGGCAACCTGGAGCCCGCGACCGGGTCCGGCGGCAACATCAACGGCATCCCGGCGGGCGGCGCGGCGTACCTCGCCACTCATCTGAAGGAGATGCGGGCCGCTGCGAAGGCCAAGGGGCAGGACTCGGTCACCGTTGCCGCGGGTGACCTGATCGGCGCCTCGCCGCTGCTGTCGGCCGCGTTCCACGACGAGCCGACGATCGAAGCGCTGAACGGGATGGGACTCGAGGCTGCGTCGGTGGGCAACCACGAGTTCGACGAGGGCTGGCACGAGCTGCTCCGGATGCAGACCGGCGGCTGCCTGCCGGACGGCGACGGGGCGAACAACCAGAACTCCTGCCCGGACGCGGCGCACCCGTTCGAGGGCGCGAGGTTCAAGTACCTGTCCGCGAACGTGTTCTTCGAGAACACCCGCAAGACCCTGTTCGCGCCGTACACGATCAAGACCTTCAAGGACGGCAAGAAGGTCGGCTTCATCGGTATGACGCTGGAGAACACGCCGAACATCGTGACCAAGTCCGGTGTCGAGGGGCTGACCTTCAAGGACGAGGTCGACACCGCGAACGCGCTGGTCCCGGTGCTGAAGAAGAAGGGCGTGGAGTCGATCGTCGTGCTGCTGCACGAGGGCGGTTTCCCGGCCGACCCGAAGGCGTACAACAGCTGCCCGGGAATCTCCGGCCCGATCGTCGACATCAACGCCGGTCTGGACCCGGAGATCGACGCGATCATCTCCGGCCACACCCACCAGGGGTACAACTGCTCCCTGCTGGACAGCGCCAAGCAGCCGCGGCTCGTCACCAGCGCCTCGTCGTTCGGCCGCCTGGTCACCGAGGTCCGGCTGAGCATCGACAACGCGACCGGCGACGTCGACCGGGTGAACACGCTGGCGAACAACCAGATCATCACCCAGGACGTCGTCCAGGACCCGAAGACGGCGGCCCTGATCGCGAAGTACAAGCAGCTCGTCGCCCCGATCGAGAACAAGGTGATCGGTCACATCACCACGCCGTCGGTGGTGCGGACGAACGACGATTCGCTCGAGTCGCCGCTGGGCAACCTGATCGCGGACGCGCAACTCGCCGACGCGAGTGTCGTGACCGCTGGGAAGACGCCGGTCGCAGCCTTCATGAACCCGGGCGGCATCCGCGCGGACCTGGCGTCGAACGCCGGTGAGGTGACCTTCGGGAAGGCGTTCACCGTGCAGCCGTTCAACAACTTCCTGGTCTCGATGGACATGACCGGGACGCAGATCAAGGCCCTGCTGGAGCAGCAGTTCTCCGGGCTGAACGGTCCGGACGCGCCGAAGTTCAAGGTGCTCCAGGTCGCGGGCATCACCTACACCTGGAACCCGGCCGCCGCGGCGGGCTCGAAGGTGGTGGCCGGCTCGATCAAGATCGGCGGGCAGCCGCTGGTCGACGGTACGTCGTACCGCATCGTCACGAACAACTTCCTGTCCGACGGCGGTGACGGCTTCCCGGCCTTCACCACCGCGACGAACAAGTTCTTCGGCGGGCTGGACATCGATGCGTTCGCCACCTACCTGACCGCGCACGACCCGTACACGCCGGTCGCGACCGACCGCATCTCCATCGGTTCCTGATCCAGGACTGTGATCCAAGGCTGTGCCCCGGCGTACGTCGGTACACCGGGGCACAGCCGCTTCAGAACGCCAGCCGATCGCGTCGGCGGCGGACGACGTGGGTCACGCCGACGCCGGCCGCGCTCGCGGCCAGGCCGCCGAGGACGCCGATTCCGATCGACGTCGCGTCGGGACCGTCCCAGGGCGTAACCGTCGGCTCCGTCGGCGCCGTGGACGGCTCCGGGTACGTCGGGTACACGGGCGGTCCCGGGAAAATCGACTCCGGCACCCTCTCGGCCGGCGGCTCGTAGGCGAGCGCCGGGCCGGCCAGCGCCGTCATCGACATGCACACCCCCGCGGCGGCCGCCGCGAGGAACGCCAACTTCTTGGCGGGGTCTGCAGGCATCGCTGCCACCTCCTCGTTCCACTCGCCGGCGGGGCCACCACAGCCGATGGTCCAGGTGCGCCTCACGGGTGGTGATCCTGTTCTCGCAGTCGGCGGTATCGCCGCGGCGAAGCCCGGTATCAGCGCGGTATCGGGGCTGTTGACGGTCCCGGGTCCGCGCGTGACCCTCGATGTGTGGGTATCGCCGTACTCGGCCCGCTCACGATCGAGGGGGATCACAAGGTTCTCGCGCGTCGCGACCGGGTCGTGCTCGCCGCTCTCGCCGTACGTCCTGGAGAGGTCGTCGGTGCCGAGCAGCTGGCCGATGCGATGTGGCCGGGAACGCCGCCCGCCTCCTGGCCGAAGGTCGTCCAGGGCTGCGTCATGCGGCTCCGGAAGGTTCTCGGGATGCACGCGATCGAGACGCTGCCCACCGGGTACCGGCTCGCGGTGCCGCTCGACGAGATCGACGCGCAGCGGTTCGAGCATGCACTGGTCCGGGCCCGGCGGCTGCTGGCGGCCGACGACCCGGAGCGGTCCGGTGTCGTCCTGGCGGATGTGCTGACCTTGTGGCGCGGCCCGCCGTTCGTCGAACTGGAGACCTGGGATCCGGCCCGGATCGAGGCCGCGCGACTGACCGAGCTGCGGTACACCGCCGACGAGTTGTACGTCGAGTCCGCGCTGCGCTCCGGTCAGCACGACCTGATCCTGGCCAAGGCGAAGGCCCTGGTGATCGAGTCGCCGCTCCGCGAGCGCCGCTGGCTGCTGCTGGCCACTGCGCAGTACAAGGCCGGTCAGCAAGGTGACGCACTCCGGACGATCCGCCGGCTGCGGGCCACCCTGGATCGGGAGCTCGGCCTGGACCCCAGCCCGGACGTGGACGCCTTGGAACAGGCGATCCTCCGCCAGGACGGCTCCCTGGTGGCCGAGAGTGCCTTGCCCGAGCCGAGTCCGGACTGCCCGTACCAGGGCCTCAAGGTGTACGACGTCGACGACGCCGAGGCCTTCTTCGGTCGGGACGCCGACGTCGCGGCCGGCTTGCGCAAACTCGCCGAGACGTCCGTGCTGTCCGTGGTCGGACCCTCGGGGTCCGGGAAGTCCTCGTTGATCCGCGCCGGCGTGGGTGCAGCGCTCGCCCGCGCCGGGGCCCATGTCGTCGTGATGACCCCCGGCGCGCACCCGATGGCGGCGCTCGCGGCCGCGTTGCCCGCCGCCGGGCCGTCCGCCGTACTGCTGGTGGATCAGTGCGAGGAAGCGTTCTCCCTGTGTCGCGATCCGGCCGAGCGCAGCAAGTTCCTCACCGCTGTCTGTACTCTTCCGGCCGGCACGCGCCTGATCCTGTCGTTCCGCGCCGACCGGATCGCCGACATCTCCGCGCACCCGGCGTTCGCACGCACCGTCGAACGCGGCCTGTACCTGCTCTCCAGCATGAGCGACGCCGATCTACGGCTGGCGATCGAGCAGCCCGCGCGCCTGGCGCTCCTCCAGGTCGAGCCCGGTCTGGTCGACCTGCTCGTCGCCGAGGTGGCCGATCAGCCGGGCGCGCTGCCGTTGCTGTCCCATGCGCTGGCCGAGACCTGGAAACGTCGCGAGGGTCGCACGTTGACGGTGGCCGGGTACCACGATTCCGGTGGCATCCGTGGCGCAGTGGGACAGTCGGCCGAACGCGCGTACGAGCGGATCCCGGCCGGCGAGCGATCCGTCCTCCGCGACCTGCTCCTGCGTCTCGTCACGCCGGGCCCGGACGGCGAACCCGTGCGTAGCCGGCTCCCTCGCCGGCTGGTGGTGACCGGTGCCGCCGACGACGCGATGATCGATCTCCTGGTCGAGGCACGTCTGGTGACCAGCGACACCGAGGTGGTCGAGCTCGCCCACGAGGCGCTCGCGCGCGCCTGGCCCCGGCTGCAGCAGTGGCTGGACGACGACCGTGAGGGCCAGCTCGTCCTGCACCATCTGGCCCTGGCGGCCGACTCCTGGAACGGCTTGGGCCGCCCGGACAGCGAGCTCTATCGCGGGGTGCGGCTGGCCAAAGCGTTGGACTGGCAGTCCCGGACGGCTCCCGCCCTGACCGAGACCGAGCAGGACTTCATTGCCGCGAGCAAGCGATTGTCCGAGTCCGAGCTACGCGCCGCCGAGGCGCGGGCCCATCAGCAGGTTCGCATCAACCGGCGGCTGCGCGCAGCCTTCGTCACCGCGGCGCTGCTGCTGGTCGGAGCGCTGGTGGCCGGCGTGGCCGCGGTCCGTCAGGGCGACCGAGCCGAGCAGGCGGCGACGAGTGAACTGGCGCGGCGCGTCGGTGCCCGTTCGTCCCTGACCGAGGACATCAGCCAGTCGGTTCTGCTGGCGGCACAGGGCGTCCGGCTCGACGACACCGCGGAAACCCGGGCGAATCTCGTCTCCGCGATCAACCGGCATCCGCTCTTGATCCGATCCTTCACGGCCCCACGCGGGCGGACGGAGAATCTCGCGGTCTCGCCGGACGGACGGCGGATCGTGTCCGGCGACCGCAACGCGACGTTCCATGTGTACGACGCGGCGAGTGGCAAGATCCTCGCCTCGGCGGACCTCGGGCCGGCGCCAGCGGGTAAGCAGATCTTCACCAGGCCGCAGTTCAGCCCGGACGGCCGGCTGATCGCGGTCATCGCGGGTGACGAGTTGGGCGCGCCGGTCGATCCTGGCCGGCCACTGCGCCTGCTCCGTTCCGGCACGCTGGCACCGGTCGATCCGCAGCCGGCGATTCCGCAGCCGAACCTGCGGTTCAACAGCCTGGCGTTCAGCGCGAACGGCCGGTACCTGGCGGCCGGCGTCCAACTCTCGCAGACGATCTCCGGGGCGTTCTGGAACGACGGCATGGCCCTGGTCTGGGATCTGCGGCACGTCGATCGGCCGCCGCGCACGGTGACCCTGCCGCCCGGGCCGCAGCGCGTCGCGCTCAGCCCCGACGGCCGGATCCTCTACTGCCATGCACCGATGACCGCGTACGACGTGGACACCGGCAAGCGGATCTGGCTGCGCAACGACATCTGGGGCTTCAGCGACCTCGCGATCACCCCGGCCGGTGATCGGCTGGGCGTTCAGTACTGGCCGGACGAGGACGGGTTCGACAGCGCGACGGCAGCCGTCGTGGACGCCCGTACCGGCAAGATCCTGAAGGTCCTGCGTTCGCCGTCCGACCCGCCGCGCGCCGGTGCGTTCGCGGCCGGAGGCACGCTGTTCGCGACCGGTGAGTCCGGAGGCGAAGTCATCATCTGGGACGTCGCGACGGGCAAGGCGGTCCGGCGGATCGCGTCAGCCGAGGTGTCCTGGGCCGTCGGGTTCAGCCCGGACGGCCGGACGCTCTACACCGGTGGCAGCGGCGGACTGATCCGGGTCTACGACCTGTCCGGGCAGCGGCAGTACCTGCACAGCACGCGGGTCGCGCCGGCGCGCAAGTACCTGATGGTTCTCGCCTCGGACGACGGGACGAAGACCGCCTACCTGTGGCGGGAGCGCGGCGATGCGTGGGTGAGCATCGCGGACGCGGCCACCGGGGTGATGACGGCACCGGTCGCGCTCGGCCTCAACGTCCAGTCGCAGCCGCTCTCGTCGGCCACCTGGCATCCCGACGGCACCCAGTTGGCCGTCCACGACCTGTCCGGGGTCGCGATCGTCGACGCGCGCAGCGGCAAGATCGTCAAGCGGCGCTGGGGCCTCGACATCCGGGCGATCACGTACGTCGAGAACGGCCGGCGGATCCTGGTGGGCGGGGACAACGGCGTCGTCTACCTCGACTCCGGTCTGTGGCCTGGGAGCTCCGACGTGGGCTGGCCGGCGAACTGCTGCCCGTCGGGATCGCCGACCGAGCAGACTGCGGTGATCTTCGGCGCCTCGCCGGACTACTCGTGGCAGCACTGGCGCGTGATCAGCACGGTGACGGGGAAGCTGTTCGCCGAGGGTGACCTTCCGCTGAGCATCGACTACGCGACCTACTCGCCCGACGGTCGCCTGATCGCCGGCACCGGAGCGAACGGCGAGGTGCTGACCCTCGACCCGCGGTCGGGTCAGGTCGAACGGACGCCGGCGACGGGACACCGGCAGCACGGCCTGCTGGTCCGCTTCGCATCGGACGGCCGGCGGCTCGTGTCCGGTGCCGCGGACGGGACCGTCAGTCTCTGGGACGCCCAGACGCTCGAGCTCCTCGGCACTGTCACGGTCCCCAGCGCCCCGACCCCGGTGTCGCCGGTGTTCTCGGACGACGGGATCGTGACGATTGCGGCGTACGACGGTACGACGTACCGCTGGGACACCCGGCTCGACCAGACGATCGCGTTCGCCTGCGGGATGGCGGGGCGCGATCTGACCGCGGCCGAATGGGCGCAGGCCTTCGGTGCCCGCCGCTACCAGCGGACCTGCCAGTGACGGTTTTTCTCTGCCGTGAGGGTCCTGGTACCTTGCGTACTCAGGCACTTACGGAAGGTGAGCGATGTCGCACGTTGCTCCGACCTCGAACCGGCGGGCTCCCAGAGCTTCGCATCGCGGGCATCGCAGCGCGGACGGTCCGGTGCAGATCACTACCTGGCTCGGGCTGACGTTCGCGTTCGTCGTGGGGCTGATACTCACGGCGCAGTCGCACGTCGGCGTTCACGCGGCCGGGGTCACCCTGCTGGTGATGCTGGTGCCGGTCACCGTCGGGGTGTTCGTGGCGGCGTTCCGGCAGGGCGTCGGGTCCTGGAAGGCGGCCCTCGTGACGGCGGCCGCGCTGGCCTTCACCCTGCTGAAGTTCTTCTTCTAGGACGTGGCCTCGACAGGCTCGCGAGTGCTGGGCGTCGGCGGGACCACGAAGCGGTAGCCGACGTTCCGGACGGTGCCGATCAGGGCCTCGTGCTCGGGGCCGAGCTTCGCGCGCAGGCGCCGTACGTGCACGTCGACCGTCCGCGTACCGCCGAAGTAGTCGTAGCCCCAGACCTCCTGGAGCAGCTGTTCGCGCGTGAATACCCGGCCCGGGTGCTGCGCGAGGAACTTGAAGAGCTCGAACTCCTTGTAGGTCAGGTCGAGCGCCCGGCCGTTGAGCTTCGCCGTGTACGACGCCTCGTCGATCACGACGTCGCCGCTGCGGATCAGCGTGGACTCGGGCTCGTCGTTGCGGGTCGCGGCGAGGCGGCCGATGACGAGTCGCAGCCGGGCCTCGATCTCGGCCGGGCCGGCGGTGTCGAGCAGTACGTCGTCCGCGCCCCAGTCGGCGTTGATCGCGGTCAGGCCGCCCTCGGTGACGACCAGGATCAGCGGTACGTCGATACCGGTCGTGCGGATCAGCCGGGAGGCGCTCCGGACGGCGACCAGGTCGCGGCGGGCGTCCAGCAGCACGGCGTCGGAGTCCGGCGCGTCGACGAGCGCGGAGACCTCCGCCGGCAGGATGCGGATCTGGTGCGGGAGCAGGGCGAGCGACGGCAGGACCTCGGTGGAGGCCTGCAAGGCGTTCGTCAGCAGAAGCAACGTACTCACGCCGTCTCCTTGTGCTGATCATCGAATCCGGTGGCCGCGATCCGGTCCTCGTGCACGTCAGGCCCCGACGGCGTCGTTGCCGGGGGCCTGGGACACACTGGGTCTAACAGCAAGCTGACATAATAGCCGAGACTTAACCGATTAGTGAGGCGCGGACCAGATGCCGGAAGTGACCATCAGGTACTTCGCCGCCGCACGCTCGGCTGCCGGGGAGTCGTCGGCGACCGCGGAGGCGGGCTCGATCCGCGACCTGGTCACCACGGTTTCGACCGATCGGCCGGAGCTGGCGCGGGTCCTGTCGATCTGCACGTTCCTCCTGGACGGCGAGCGCGCCGAGCCGGGCACACCGCTCACCCAGGGCGCCCTCGTCGACGCTCTCCCGCCTTTCGCGGGTGGCTGACTAGGCCTCCTCGGCAGGTACATTCGTCGCCGTGGCGATGGAGTCGGGGACGCTGCTCACTACGGTGGGTCGCGCGGGGGTCCTGTTCGGGAAGGCGTGGCCGCGCCTTCTGGCGGTGTTTCTGGTCGCCCAACTGGCGCACCGGGGCCTGCAGTGGGTAGCGGTCCAGGCAGGCGCCAAGGCTGAGGCTGCCGGCATCGCCGTACTGGCGTTGCTCGTGGTGGTCTCGCTGGCGATGTACGTGACCATGTTCCTGGTCCTCCGCGGCGAGCTGCCGTTCCACCGCAGGGCTGTCGCCGAGGGCACGCTTGCCCCGGACGGTGTGGAGCCCGGCCGCGAACACCCGCCGCTGGACGCGCTCGCTGCGGCGCTCCTCCCGTTCCTGGCGTTCTACGCCGCCTACAAGTTCCTGCAGAACGAGGCGCTCGACTACGAGTACCAACTGGCCGTCCACAAGGTCAACGAGACGGCCGCGACGGTCCTGACCGGAGGCACAGTCGCGCCGCAGTCCACGGGATTGCAGTCGCTGTCCACCTGGTTGTTCATCGGGCTCGGCGTCACGGCGTACCTGCTGCGGTTCGTGTTCAAGAAGTGGAAGAAGGAAAGCGAAGGCGCGGTCCGCAAGCTGTTCGTCACTTACCTGGAGGCGCTGTGGATCTTCGTGGTCATCTATCAGGCGTCTTCGTACATCCCGTCGCCGAAGACGTGGCTGAAGGAGCGCCAGGTCTGGCAGTGGCTGCACGACGGGTACACCTGGGTGCTCGACCACGTGCTGGGCGTCGACCAGGTCCGTGAGGTGTGGGACGCGGTCACCGGGTTCCTCGCCGCGGGTATCGGGGACCTCTGGAACGCTGCGGTGCTCCCGCTGATGTGGATCACCATGACCGCGATCATCTACGGCCGCGTCGTGCAGAAGCTCGACAAGCCGCGCTGGCGGTTCGACCGCCTCACGCACCGCTGGCAGCAGACGCCGCGGATCGTCCGCGTCGCCGGGAACTCGGTTGTCGCCGACTGGAAGGACCGCTGGACCCCTGTCCTGGAAGCGTTCCGCCTGGTGGTCCGCTCCGGTCTGCGGCCGATGCTCGGGTACTTCCTGGCCTGGGCGGTCGTCACGTTCGCCGCGAGCGCAGTGTGGATCGCCCTGAAGCTGTGGGTTCTCGGACCGCACACGCTGCAGTTCTGGCAGGTCATCGACGAGCCGCTGAACCTGATCACAGACGGCCTGAAGATCATGCTGCAGGTCAGCCTGCTCGCCGCCGCGTACGACCGGATGATCGGCGGCCTGGCCGGCTACCTGACCCCGCGCACCCGTGCGGTGCACGAGCAGTCGGCCGGCGACCATGGTGTCACCGACCTGAGCGCCGCTACCTCGGGAATGCCAGGTACTGAGGGAGCTTCGTAGCCCACGTGATCGTCGGCTGCACGCTGCCGGCGACGGATGACGGTACGACGAACACGGCGACTGTCTCGAACGGCTTCCCGGCCACCGGCTTCAGGTAGTACGGCGCCGCGGCCCCACGCCAGCTCGACGGCTTGTCGTCGGAGCCGCCGCTGCAACCGGTCGGACGGTCCTGGTAGTCGTCCGCGATGACGGTCTCGTCCCAGATCCGGCCGTCCGGCGCCCGGAGATGCACCTGGCACCCGCCGAGCCCGTCGAGCGCGGAGAGGTTGTCCACCTGCAGCCGGAAGTACACCCGGATCCGCGTGGTCCCCTCGGGTAGCGCGTCCTGGTCGAGACCCTTCTCGAACGGCTGCGGGTTCTCCTCGACGCTGGCGGCGTACCAGGTGGCGCCGTTGTACGACGTACCGCCCGCCGACACCGTGACGGGATCGCGAGGCTCAGTGTCGTACCAGGACTTGTAGTCGCTGCGCGTGGTCCACCACCCGGCGAGGGGGATCGCCACCACGAGCGTCGCGAGCGCGACCGTGTTCTTCCGGAACCAGCCGCGGCGGGCCCGGCGCGCGCCGCTCACGTGTCGCTCGCAGCGGTCAGCGTCACGACGTCTTCCAGCTTCGGAGTGTCTGAGCCGAGCGGCACGGTGACCTGTGGCTCGAGGTCGTTCAGGATCGACTTCTCCATCACCAGCAACGTTGCCCCGGGCACCTTGTCGGCCGGCATCTCGACCACGAACGAGCCGCGGACCGGGATGTCCGGCGCGAACTCGGCCCCGGTCAGGTCGACCTGGTCGAGACCGCTGCGGTTCGAGCCGAGGTACGTGATGCCGTCGCCGGAGCGGATCCGGACGTCGAAGATGTGCATCGGCTCGCGTTTGGCGGTGACGCTCGCGTCGACGACCACGAAGGCGGTCAGCGAGTCGCGGTCCGGCGTGGAGTGCGGGATCCGGAGCTTCTTCCCGACCCGTACGTTGTCGACGGTCAGGTCGAACCGCGGCGTCTGCACCGCGCGCCCGACGATGCCCTTCGCCGCGGTCGGTTCCTGGATGTCCTTCTGCGTCGGCGTGAGCCGGTACAGGCCGACGATTGCGACCAGTACAGCGAGCGTGAGGCCGACGTTCAGCAGCTTTCGGCGCGTCATTTGGCCTTCACTGGGACCGTGCTCTCTGCGGCGATCTTGTCCGGCATCCACTTGTCGTGGTGGTCCAGGACAGATTCTTGGAAGTCATACGCCTGCACGGTTAGCTTGACCTCGGTGGGGAACTGACTCGCCTTCGGGAGCTTCCAGACGTACGCGACGTCCTCGGCGGCGTCCGGGGTGAGCACCGGGTTCATCGTCGCGTCGCGGAGGTTCGTGGTGCCGAGCGGCGGGTCGGTGTCCTTCAAGCCGGGTACGCCGATCAGCCGGATCAGGTCCGAGGGCGGTGTCGTGCCGGTGTCGTCGGTGACCTTCAGCTTGGTCACGACCGCGATCAGCACCCCGCCGTCGTCCGGGGTGAACAGCGGCTTCAGGTCCTTCACGGTGACGACCCGCTGGACGGTCACCTCGAACTGGCCGGCGTCGATCGCGGTGCCGGCGTCCACCTGCGGAGTCTCGTCGCCGGCCTTCTTCAGCCCGCCGAAGGCCGCCGAGACCACCAGCAGTACGGCGCCGGCGCTGATCGCCCACGTCCGGACCGAGCGGCCCCGCACCTTGAGATCCTGGAACTCCGGGAGTTCCTCCGGCTCCGTCCCCCCGCTCCCCGTTTCCTGCACGCAGGCAAGCGTATCCAGCTAGAGGGCCGCCTCAGTCGTCCGGCCGGCCGCGGAGTCGCTTGGTCTGGCCGCGGCGCTTCTTGTCGTCCAGCCGGCGCCGTACGGACCCCTTGCTCGGCTTGGTCGGCCGCCGCTTCCGGGGCGGCGGAGCGATCGCCTCCCGGATCAGCACGGCCAGCCGTTCCCGCGCGGCCTCCCGGTTGCGCCACTGCGACTTGTACTCCGAGGCGGCGATCGTCACCACCCCGTCGACCAGCCGCGACTCGAGCCGCTCCAGCGCGCGCGTCTTCAGTACGTCGCTCAACGCCGACGTACCCGCGACGTCGAAGCTCAGCTCGACCCGGCTGTCCGTGGTGTTCACGGACTGCCCGCCCGGTCCGCTCGACCGCGAGAACCGCCACATCAGCTCCGCCTCGGGAATCACCACCCCTGACCGCACGGTCACTCCACTCTCCACAGGTCTATTAGACCGGAGCACAATCACCAGATGGATGCCTGTGTCTTCTGCGGCCTGATCTCCGCCGACTCGGCCCGCTGGATCGCGAAGGAGGACGCGGCGGTCGCGTTCCTCCCGCTGCCCAGTGAGGAGATCGCTCCGGGGCACACGCTGGTGATACCGCGACATCACAACACCGCAGGTCTCCTGGACGCTCGGCCGGACGACCTGACCCAGGTGATGGACCTGGCGCAGCGCATCGCGCAGAAGATGGTGGCGAGGCTCGGGGCGACCGGTGTCTGCCTGCTGAACGCCAGTGGGCCTGGCTCCGGCCGCAGTGTCGACCACCTCCACCTGCACGTGGTCCCGCGGTACCCCGGGGACGGCGACGACAGCCTGCCCTGGCCGACCGGGCGCTCGCGCCACCGCCTCGCTGTGGATCCGCAGGTCCTTCTCAGCACGTGAAACGGCCGGTTGAATTGTGAACGGGGCGTCGTACCGTGGGTAACTGTGAGCCTTGGGCTGTGGGTACTCGTCGCGGCGGTAGTAGCCGGCGTGGGTCTCAGCGTGCTCAAGGCGTGGGTCGACGGGCGGTTTCGCGGGAAGAGCGAGGACGACGTGGAGCGGGTGACGGCCGCCGAGTTGGGTGGGGAGCTGGGCGAGCGGGCGACGCTCCTGCAGTTCTCGTCGGCGTTCTGTGCGCCGTGCCGGGTCACGCGGCGGACGCTGGCCGAGGTCGAGGGCATGGTCGACGGCGTGCGCCACGTGGAGCTGGACGCCGAGTCGCACCTCGAGCTGGTACGCCGGCTCGACATCCTGCGTACGCCGACCACACTGGTGCTCGACAGCACCGGAGCCGTGGTGAAGCGCGCCAGTGGAGCGCCGCGGAAGCCGGACGTGATCGCCGCGCTGGCCGTCGCGATCGACCGCCAACCGAGCTGAGAGCGTCCGGTACGCGCTACCGGATGGCCAATGAACCGGGCCGTAGGCAAGACTCTCCCGGTGAGCTCCCAAGTAGCAGGTTGGTACGACGACCCCGAGGACCCGACCCAGCAGCGGTACTGGGACGGCAGCGCCTGGACGGATCAGCGCCGCCCGCAGGAGGGCCCACCCCCGTTCCAGGGGCAGTTCGGCCAGTCGAGGACGCCCGACGTCCCGACGTACGGGCAGACCGCGGAGCACGGACAGGTGTACGGCGGTGGCGGGCCGGCTCAGCCGACGACACAGTTCGGCCAGCAGGCCCCGCAACAGGGCGGCTACCCGGCGTACCCGTCGTACCCGCAGAGCGGCCAGGGCTTCGCCTACCAGGGGCAGAGTTCCGGCACCACCCCGGACGGCCAGCTGCTCTCCGGCTGGTGGCGGCGCTGCTTCGCGCGCATCATCGACGGGATCATCGGCTGGTTCCTCGCGTTGCCGCTGACCGGGTACTTCTACTACCAGTCCAGCAAGGTGATGAACTCCTGGGTGCAGGACGTCATGGACGCCGCCCGGGCCGGCAGTTCGACCCCGGTCTCGATCCCGCCAGAGGTGTTCAAGTGGGCCATCCCGGCGTCCCTGCTGGGGGCGCTGGTCATGTTCGTGTACGAGTACCTGTTCCTGGTCACGAAGGGCCGCACCCCCGGCAAGATGGCGACCGGGATCGCGGTCCGGCTGCGGGAGGCGCCGGGCAACCCGCCTCGCGGCGCCGCGGCGAAGCGAGCCGGCCTCATCCTGGTCCTGAACCTGGGAGGCTCGATCCCGGTCATCGGCTTCGTCGCCTCGCTCGCGGTGCTGCTCGACTACCTCTGGCCGCTCTGGGACACCAAGAAGCAGGCACTGCACGACAAGGTCGCCGCGACCAACGTGGTGCGCGTCTGAATCACCACTGGCTGTCCACAATTTGATCAGTTGTCTCACGTCATGGGACCACGGGTGGCGTGCCCGCCCAGGTTCCGTAGTCTCATGACGTGGTTTACACGACATGGCTGACGAAGCGACGGGCAGTGGACAACTGCCGCGTCCGCTCTTCGCTGTGTCGACGCCGCTGACCAGGCGGCGTCCAGAGCGCTGCGGAACCGGTCGCTGAGCACGGTTCCGCGCACGTCGTCTCCCGCAGACCCGGGCGGGTTCCGGCTCGACATCCTCCTTCACCGGGAGTCGTCATGTCCGAACCACAGGCGGCACAACAGGCGGTACAGCGGGTCGATCCGCGCGGTCTCCGGTTCGCGGCCGGCGTGACCACGGTCGTCCTGGCGCTGACGCTCGTACTGAACAACCCGTGGCCGCTCGCGGTGCAAGCCGTGGTGTTCGCGATCTCGGTCGCGTTCGGCGTCGGCGCGTCGCCGTACGGGCTGCTGTTCAAGCGGCTGGTCCGGCCCCGGCTGGGCCCGCCGAAGGAGCTGGAGGACGCGGCCCCGCCGCGGTTCGCCCAGCTGGTCGGCCTCGTCTTCGCGGTCATCGGTCTGGTCGGGTACCTGACCGGCGCGACCGTCCTGGGAGTGGTCGCCACCGGATTCGCCCTGGTCGCCGCGTTCGTGAACGCGGCCGTCGGGCTCTGCCTCGGCTGCGAGGCCTATCTGCTGATCCAACGCATTCGTACGCCATCCACCGCTACCAACTGAGAGGCAGCACCACATGAGCAGGGAATCCGCGCTCGTCTCGGCCGACTGGGTCGAGGAGCACAAGAACGACGCCGGTGTCGTCCTGATCGAGGTCGACGAGGACGTCTCGGCGTACGACGCCGGTCACATCGCCGGCGCGATCAAGCTGGACTGGAAGGACGACCTGCAGGACCCGGTCCGGCGGGACTTCGTCAACAAGGACCAGTTCCAGGCGCTGCTGTCCGACCGCGGCGTCAAGAACGACGACACGGTCGTGCTGTACGGCGGCAACAACAACTGGTTCGCGGCGTACGCGTACTGGTACTTCAAGCTCTACGGCCACGGTGACGTGAAGCTGCTCGACGGCGGCCGCAAGCGCTGGGAGCTGGACAGCCGCGAGCTGACCGACGAGGTCGTGAAGCGCGACGCGACCGAGTACGCCGCCAAGGACCCGGACCTGAACATCCGCGCCTTCCGCGACGAGGTCGGCGAGGCCATCGGCGTGAAGAACCTGGTCGACGTGCGGAGCCCCGACGAGTACGCCGGCCGGCTGCTCGCGCCGGCGCACCTCCCGCAGGAGCAGGCGCAGCGCGCGGGCCACATCCCGACCGCGGCGAACATCCCGTGGAGCAAGGCGGCCAACGACGACGGCACGTTCCGCGCCGACGACGAGCTGACGCAGCTGTACGCCGACGCCGGCGTGGACTTCGGCAAGGACACCATCGCGTACTGCCGGATCGGCGAGCGCTCGGCGCACACCTGGTTCGTGCTGCACGAGATCCTCGGCCAGCAGAACGTGAAGAACTACGACGGTTCCTGGACCGAGTGGGGTTCGCTGGTCGGCGTACCTGTTGCCCTCGGCGACGAGCCCGGGAAGGCCTGACATGTGCGGAGCCAAGCAGGGCGGCCTCGACCTCAAGGGCGTGGACGTCGACAAGGAGGCCGTGATCCAGGGCCAGGTGCTGCGCGGCGAGGAGCCGGTCGGCGGCGCGTACGTGCGGCTGCTGGACTCCACCGGTGAGTTCACGGCCGAGGTCCCGACCTCGGCGACCGGGCACTTCCGGTTCTTCGCGGCGCCGGGCAACTGGACGCTGCGCACGCTGGCCCCGAAGGCCGAGCCGGTCGACCGTCAGGTGGTCGCGCAGTACGGCGCGGTCGCGGAAGTGGCCGTCACCGTCTGAGCAGTCGTTCGTTACTGAAGGTGCCACCTCCACCCGACGGTGGCCCACCCTGAAGTGAGCACCGAGGGGCCCGGACCTTGCGCGTCCGGGCCCTTCGGCATGCCCGGGACCGCTTACCGGGCAGGGTTTTCGGGTCATCGCAGCCGGGTTACGGGTGGGCCGGGGAAATCTCGTGGACCGAGCGGCAATGTAACGGTTCGGTCTCGGAGCGCGGTCGGCTCGTTACCTACCGCAATCGGCTGAGTTGTGTCTGTGTCCTGACCCGCACTTCGGGTCACGTCATCACTCAGGGAGGAGGGGTCAATGCGACCCCGCATCGGATACAAGAAGCTCGCCGCCGTCGGAGTTGCGGCGGTAGTCGGCGTGGCTTCTACGATTGCGCTGACGTCGGGTTCCGCGTCCGCCTCGCCGGTTTTCGGCTACAGCGGATACTCGTACGGGACCGATGTCGAATCCGGGCTGGCGAACAGTGGCCCGCAGGTGATCAGCAAGTTCGGTTGCACCACGGACGCCAACAAGGCTGACAAGAACGACATCGCCGCGGCGAACGTGAACGGGCAGGCGATCGCGCGCTCGGTGAAGACCGACACGCACGGCTTCAACAACGCCAGTGGTACCGGCGTCACGAGCACTGCGGTGGCCGCCGACGTCCGCGTCGGCACGCTGCTCACGCTGACCGGCGTGAAGACCACCACCACGTCGAAGTACTCGAAGGGTCAGCTGTCCTACACCGGCAGCACCACCTTCGCGGGCGTGCGGATCGGCGCGATCACGGTGCCGTCGCTGCTGAACCCGAAGCCGAACACCAAGGTCGCCGTACCGGGCCTGGGCTACATCGTGCTGAACCGTGTCGGCGGCGTGAAGACCGCGTCCGGCATCTACTCGTACGCGCAGGCGGTCGTGCTGCACGCGACGGTGAAGAACCAGTACATCCCGCAGGGCGTCGACGTCGCGGTGCTGAAGACCCGCGCGGAGATCTCCAAGCCGGCGACCGCGCTGGTCATCGGTGACGCCTACGGCACCAAGGCCACGGCCGACAAGCTGGTCGTCTCCGACGCCACGTCGCTTCAGACCACCTGCCAGGGCACTGAGGGCAAGACGGTCCGGGTCGCGGTCGGCGAGCTGAACATCCCGAAGGTCGCCTACGTCGGCGGTGTCTACACCACCAAGAACGGCGCCATCGGCGAGGGCAAGTCCTACATCAACTTCACCTCGCACGTCGCGGGTGTGAAGGTCGGCACGCTGTCCGTCGGCGCCATCGAGTCCTCGGCCTCCGCGTGGAAGACCAAGGACGGCAAGGGCGGCGTCAGCTCGTCCTCGACGATCGCCTCCATCAAGGTCGGCGGCAAGTCCTACGCCGTCCCGACCGGCGAGAACAAGACCCTGGACATCCCGGGTGTTGCTCGCCTGACCTTCAACCAGGTCCTGCGGCAGAAGCGCTACATCTCGGTGAACGCGCTGGTCGTCGACGTCTACAGCCTGAACACCAAGGTTGTCGTCGGCCACTCGGCCGCCGGCGTCGTCAGCTGATCGCAGCAGACACCCTCTGAGTCGAACCTCACCGACCCAGAACCCCCGGCCCCCGGATCCCGCACGGATCCGGGGGCCGGTCTGTTCCCCCAACTTTGAGAAGCCACCGACCATTTCCGCAGCGGATTTTTGGTTGGTGGCTTCTCAAAGTTGAGCTCAGGCGTCGAGGATGAGGGTTACGGGGCCGTCGTTGGTGAGGGTGACGTCCATGTGGGCTCCGAACGTGCCTCGTTCTACTTTGGCGCCTAGGGATTCCAGGGCGGTGCAGAAGGAGTTGTAGAGGGGTTCGGAGATGGGGCCCGGGGCGGCGGCGTTCCAGGACGGGCGGCGGCCCTTGCGAGTGTCGGCGTACAGGGTGAACTGGCTGATGGCGAGGATCGGGGCCTGTAGGTCGGCGGCGGAGCGTTCGTCGTGGAGGATGCGCAGCGTCCAGATCTTCGCGGCCAGTGCGGCGGCTTTCTCGGGGGTGTCGTCGTGGGTGACGCCGAGCAGGACCAGCAGGCCCGGCCCGTCGATCGCCCCCACCACCTCGCCGTCCACGGTGACCGACGCCTGACTGACTCGCTGTACTACGGCTCTCATGAGAAACATCTTCTCGCGCGGGAGATCGTCCGGTGATCGGATCCTCCGGCAGGCAAATATCCGTTTCGAAGCGCGATCTGGCAGGATTCGTCCATGGCGTCGACACTGATCACTGTTGCTCCCACCGGTGCCGAGACCGCGAAGGCGGACTGTCCGGCGTTGCCGACCACGCTCGACGAGCTGGTCGAGACGGCGAAGCGCTGCGAGGCCGCGGGAGCGGCGATGATCCACATCCACATCCGCGACGGCGAGCACAAGCCGACGCTGGACCTCGGCCGGCTGACCGAGACCGTCGCCGCGGTCCGGGAGAACACCGCGCTGATCGTGCAGCTCTCGACGGGCGGTGCCGTCACCGATCCGTACGAGGATCGCCTCCGCGTGCTCGACGCCGTACCCGACTCCTGCTCGCTGACCATGGGCACGGTCAACTTCGGCGACGACGTGTTCATGAACCCGTGGCCGTTCGTCACGCAGCTCTTCCAGCTCACCCAGGAGCGCGAGATCGTTCCGGAGTTCGAGCTGTTCGACCTGGGTCATGTCGCCGCGCTGCACCGGTTGCTCGACAAGTACGGCCTGCCGTACGGCGGACGCGTGCACTGCGACCTGGTGATGGGCGTCCCCGGAGGCATGCCCGGTACGGCGGATGCGCTCGTCGCCGCCGTCAACGCGCTCCCCGACGCCGTCACGTCCTGGTCCGCCACGGGCATCGGCCGTACGTCGTTGACGGTCGCGCTGGCCGCACTGTCGAAGGGCGGCAACCTCCGCGTCGGCATGGAGGACACGCTGACGCTGGCGAAGGGCCACCCGGTCACGCACAACGCCGAGCTCGTCGAACGCGCCGCCGCGCTGGCGACCCTCGCTCAGCGGCCGCCGATGTCTCCTGACGAGGCCCGCGACCTTCTCCAGGTGAAGAAGTAGCCGGCGACCCCGACCAGGATGATCGTTGCCTCCAGCAATAACCAGTCGCGGAGGTAGTCACGGGGCAGGACGGTCGGGTTCACGCCCTTGCCCTGGCGCAGTAGTAGCGGCACCGCGATCAGGCTGGTGATCCCGACGTACAGCAAGGTCGTCCGCACGACAGCGACCGTGCGGTGACGGCCGGGGCCGATCGACCAGCGAGCGACGAGCCAACCGACGCCGACGGTCAGCGGCACCAGGAAGAAGTCGTCCACCACCACGGCCCCACCCAGCCAAATCGGCAGCCGCACCAGGGCTGGGATGTCGACGGTCCGCACCAACTCCCAAACACCCCACAGGGCCATCATCACGCCGGCGACCAGTAACCCGATTCGCAACCTCATGTGATGACCTCCAACCGGTGGACCCACTTGGTCTGCAACACCCCGGGACGGTTGGGCGCGATGATCCGCGCCGGAAACCCATGGTCCAAAGCCAACTCACCACCGTTCAAGCGGAGCGCCAGCAACGTCAGCGGATCCGCGGCGAAGTCCGGTGGCAGCTCGCTCGTCGCGTAGAAGCCGCCCTTCTCCATCGAGACGACCCGAACCCGTGAGTGCGTCGGCGCGCCGGACAGCGCGAGCAGATCGCGGATCCGGATGCCTTCCCACCGGGCGCCTTGACTCCAGCCCTCGACGCAGGCGATCGGCAGCTCGGAGCGGCTCTGCGGCAGCGCCCGGAGTTCGTCGAGGGTGTAGGCGAGTTGCTGCGGTCCCACGATCATGAAGCGCCAGTTCGCGTCGATCCCGGTGACGCCGGCGGCTTCCGCCGTACGGTTCACCGGCAGGCCTTGCGGTCCGATGTTCGGCTTCCGTGGCGCAAGTACAGCGACGGGACCGAACGCGGGTGCCGACTGCCCGACGGACGTGATGCCGACGAGCGTCGCGGCGCCCGCCACGGTCCGGAACAGGCCGCGCCGGGTGAGCCCGGTGATTGCCGGCGGCAATGAGTCCGGCACCTGCTCGGCTGTACGCCGCCAGTGCGCGCGGATCAACGGGAGCTTGACGGCGAGATGGACCAGGAGGGCACCGATGATGATCCACGCCAGCGCGTAGTGCGTCTGCCGGAACGGGAACGGCCAGGGGTACCACTGCAGCGTGTTGAGGAACCCGGTGAACAGTTCGAGCGCCATCGCGGAGACCAGCACCAGGATCGACGCCCGCTCGAGCATCGTCGCGAGCGCCTGCCGGCTCGGAGGCCACGGCGGCTTCGCGAACAGCTTCGGGTAGACCGTCCACAACTTCGCCAGCAGCAACGGGACCGCGACGGTCCCGCTCAGCACGTGCAGCCCCTGAGTCACGCGGTACAGCGAGGCCGGACGGCTGGGGATCGGCAACCAGCTCGGGGTGTCCTGGATGAAGTGGCTGTAGAGGCCGGTCAGGAAGCAGATCGTCACGGCGGCCGCGAGCCAGCGGCCGATCACCGTCGCCACCCGCGGGTGATGCAACGGCGACGGGAACGACTTCTCCGTCGGAGGGGCCGGGAGCTTCATGTTTCTACTAGAACGCAACCGGAGACCTGTGTACGGCGTACGTCGGTTACTGCTCGCGAACGGCGTACCCGGAACCAGTTATCCACAGGTCTGCGTCTGTACCCGAGTTGGTGGCACCGGTCGGGGCATACTCTGGGCAAACTTGACGGAAGGAGTGTGGCGGAGTGAAGACGCAGGAGCGGTCGTTCGACGATGACGAGCGGGCGATGGCCGATCTGGCCGAGGTCGTCGACTGGCGGCCGATCTGGGGGCCGCCGGCCACCGGCATGGACGCGATCCGTGCCCTGGTCAACCGCGTCACCGACGCCACCGGCTGGCTTCCCTGGGCCCCGGGCACCATCGATCCCGATCGGTATACCTGGGGTCTGGTCACCCAGCGCGAGACGGTGATGCTCGTGCTGCCCGACGCCGTGCTGCCGGAGTCGCCCCGCAGCGGCTGGTCGGCGTACGAGATCGGTGCGTCGGACCTGCCACAGGCCGAGGAAGGCCTCGACGCGCACTGGCCGAGCCACCTCGAGCTCGCACGCCACTACTGGGGTCCGCCGATCTACGTCGGGCCGGGCGACGACCTGCGCATCCCGCCGGAATGGCGCGGCCGCCGGCGGCACTTGGCGGTCTGGCTCCGGCCGGGCGGCGAGTTCCACCTGTACGCGTCCCAGCCAGGGCCGGACGACACCGCGGCCGGCTTCGGATACTCCGTCTATGCCAGCGAGGTGGCCTGATGGCAGAAGATCAACTGGAAGCCGAAGACCTCCTCAAGATCATCGTCCGCGAGTTCAGGCGCTTCAAGGCTTACGGGCAGGATCTGTGGAGACTCCTGACCTCGCAGCAGAAGCGCCGCGTCGGGATCGAGCGGGGAGTCATCGAGGACCGCTGGGGCCCTGACCCCGACCGGAACGAGGACGTGCGCGATCGCACCGCCCGGTACGAGCGCGAAGCCGCGCAGGCTCAGCAGCAGGTTGATGCTCTCGAGTCGCAGAACCAGGACCTGCGCACCGAGCTCGACAGGGAGCGGCAGGATCAGGACCGGGACCTGAACAACGACCGCGACCGGGACGGCATCGACGATCGGGTCGAGAACCGGACCGATCTCGATCGGGACCACCGCGACGACGCGACCGAGCGCCGGGACGATGTCGACCAGCAGAACGACAACGCCAACGACCGCGACGGCGACGGCGTGGACGACGCGGTCGAGCGGCGCGAGGACGACCGGGCCCGGGAGGACGAGGAGAAGCGTAAGCAGGAGCAGGACCGCCAGCAGGATCGCGAGGACGGCATCGACCCGGTCACCGCCGGGGCGGCGGCCGGCGCCGCGGCCGAGGCGGCGGAGCTCGCCGACGAACAGGACGAACCGAACGCCGACGACCGGCAGGAGGACCTCGAGGCGGAGAACGAGTCGAAGGTCGACGCGGACAACGCGCTCGACGACCCGTCGGCCGAGGCGGACAACGAGCGCCAGACGGAGCCTGCCGCGGAGCAGGAGGGCGTCAACCCGTACGTGGCCGAGGAGGGCGCGCTCGACGCGAACGACCGGCTGAACGAGAACAACCTCGACCAGGACGGTCAGCAGACAGACTCCACCCTCGACGCTGACAACGCGCTGGACGACCGGTCTGTCGACGCGGATAACGCTCTGGCTGATCCGTCGGTCGACGCGGATAACGCGTTGGACGAGCCGTCGGCGGAGGCGGACAACGTGCGGCAGACCGAGGCTGGTGCGGAGCAGGAGGGGGTCAGCCCGTACGTCTCGGACGGTGACAACCTGCAGCAGGACGGGACGGACCTCGGCCAGGACGGCGCGCAGCAGGAACCGTCGCTCGACGGCAACGACCCGCAGCAGACCGACGTCGATCAGTCAGCCGAGCAGAGCTCGCCCGGAGCGGCCAACGAGCGTGTGGTCGAGTGGGACACCGAGCGGGACGGTTCACACATCGAGCTGAACTCCAGCGAGGAGTCGGACGGGACCTCCTACCGGATCGGCGAGAACGGCGCGAGTCTGACCGTCCACGGCGGGGAGCAGGGGCAGGAGCAGTCCGCCCCGGATGCGGAAGGCCAGGAGCAGGGCGGGACCCAGTCGGCGGAGGCGGTCAACCTCGACCGGATCGACGGGCGGGCCTTCACCGTCGGACAGAACGGGGTCCAGTTCGCGGACCAGAACGAAGCGTCGGCCGGCGCCGAGAGCCCTTCGACCAGCCAAGCGCAGGGCACGCAGAGGCGTCCGCCGGAGAAGGCGGCCGAGGACCCGGCGATCGCCGAGGCACGAGCGACCCAGGGGAACAAGCAGCGCAGCGGTCCGGCCCAGGAGCTCCCGCCCGACGAGAAGGCGCAGTTCGAGCACACTCGGGGAGACCAGGAGCCGCTCAGCAAGGTCAAGGTCGACAGCGCGAGCGTCGCAACCAATGACCGCCCCGGCACCCCGGCCGCTCAGCGCGACCAGGACCGCGACCGCGGCGGTCGCGGCAACGACGGCCGAGGCGGCGACGGCGGCCGCGGCCGCGACGGACGCTGACCCCACGCACCACCGTCGACCAGCGCCCGCCACCCGCGGGCGCCGGTTCGCGTTCAACACCCCGCAGCCGTCTACTACTGGCAACACGGTTTGCTAGTAGACGATTGCTTGGGTGTCGTCGGTGAGGATTTCTTCGGTGAAGGCGGGGGCGCCGGCTATGCGGGTGCCGGGGCGGAGGTCGGATTCGGTGAGGTCGCGGCGCTTGGCGCACTGGGTGCAGACGGTGAGCCGGCCGCCTTCGAGGACCGCGGTGAGCAGGTCGGCAAGCGGCGCCGCGTGCGGGAGTTCGAAGGTTTCGGCGCGCCCGGGTACGGCGAACCAGACGGCCTCACCGGTCAGCCACAGGGAGACCGTGGCGCCGACCGCGACGGCGGTGGCGGCGACGGTGAAGGCCTGGTTGGCGCGCTCGGGTTCCTCGGCGCCTGCGGTCAGTTTGATCACCAGCGTGCGGGACATCACGCCACGGTAGCCGAAACCGCCGTACCCATCCTCTAGACTGACCAGCGTGCTGCACGTCGCCTTCACCACGCTGCTGGTCCTGGTCTGTCTTTTCATGGGCTGGTTCTCGGCGTTCGTCGTCTACCGGCTGTATCGCGGCCGTAGTGCGAACTGAGTGACCTGATGGCGTTCGAGATCCCGCAGGACCTGCACCCGGACCTGATGCCGCTCGCGTGGCTGATCGGTCGCTGGGAGGGCCGCGGGCACGGCGACTACCCGACCATCGAGAAGTTCGAGTTCGGGCAGCAGATCGACTTCACCCACAACGGCAAGCCGTACCTGCACTACGTCAGCCAGACGTTCGTGGTCGGCGAGGACGGCACCCGGCAGCGTCCGCTCGCCGTCGAGACCGGGTTCTGGCGCCCGCAGCCGGACAAGAAGGTCGAGGTCATCCTCGCGCACCCGACCGGCATCGCCGAGATCTGGTACGGCGACATCGACGGCGCGAAGATCGAGCTGCAGACGGATGTGGTGGCGCGCACCGTCACGGCCAAGGAAGTCACCGCCGGCCACCGCCTCTACGGCCTCGTCAACGGCGAGCTGCTGTGGGCCTTTGACATGGCCGCCGAGGGCCAGACCCTGCAGCCGCACCTCTGGGCGACCCTCGTCCGCGCCTGATCCGTCAGCTCTCGGACACCCAGGAATACTCGACTTTCGGGCGGCCGCTGCGCCCGTCGTAGCGCTGGGTCCGCAACGCCTGCCCCTGGTCGGCGAGGTGTTCCAAGTACCGGCGGGCCGTGATCCGCGAGGTGCCGAGCGACGTCGCGATCTCCTCCGCGGTCCAGCCCTCGCGGTCCGCGAGCAGCTGTACGACGCGGTCGAGCACACCCCCGGCGAGACCCTTCGGCACCGACGAGACCGTTGCCGGATGCAACAGCCGGTCAACCTCGTCCTGATCCGCGACGACCTGCCCGGCTTCGGCGGCGCGGCGCTGGCGGGCGTACGCCGACAACCGGTCGCGCAAGGTCTCGAACGCGAAGGGCTTCAGCACGTACTGAACGACCCCGATCCGCGCGGCCGCCTGCACCGCGACGACCTCGCGCGCCGACGTCACCGCGACCACATCCGTTTGGTTGCCGATGGCCCGCATTCGGCGGACGACGTCCAGCCCGTGACCGTCCGGCAGGTGCATGTCGAGCAGTACGACGTCGATGTTGCCGCGCGCAAGCAACTGCAGCGCGCGCCCCGCCGTACCGGCGATTCCGACGCAGGTGAAGCCGGCCAGGCGTTCGACGTACGTGCGATGTGCTTCCGCCGCGACGGGATCGTCCTCGACGACGAGGACGCGTAGGTCAGGCACTCGCGCCCACCGCCCGCGGCAACCGCACTCGCACGGTCAGCGCCGGTACTTCGTCCAGCTCGGAATCGGGATCGACCATCAGCGAACCCTGCCACCGCTCGACCGTGCTCCGCACCAGTACAAGGCCCAGCCCGTGCCCCGGCTCGGCCTTCGTCGTCCACCCGCGCTCGAACATGTGCGCCAACTCCACCGATCCCAACTCGGCACCCGTGTTCGTCACGATCAGATCCACCGCATCGGCCGTCGTCGCCGCCCGGAACTCGACCTTCCGCGGTGCCGGACCGCCGCGCGCGGCCTCGATCGCGTTGTCCAGCAGGTTCCCGACCACGGTCACCACGTCCTGCGCCGACAGGCGCGTGTTCAGCGCCTCGTGCCCGAGATCGAGGGTCAGTACGACGCCACGCTCCTGGGCCTGCGACAACTTCGCCAGCAGCAGCGACGCCAGCACCGGATCGCCGACCGTGCCGACGACCCGATCCGTCATCGCCTGTGCGAACTGCAGCTCCGACACCGCGAACTCCCGCGCCCGTTCCGGCTTCCCGATCTCGATCAGGCTGACCACGGTGTGCAGCCGATTCGACGCCTCATGATTCTGTGCCTGCAGCGATTCCGCCAGACTTCGTACGGCGTCCAGCTCGCCGAGCAGCCGTTGCAGCTGGGTGTGGTCCCGCAGCGTGACGATCCGCCCGCGTCCGGACGGCTGCTGGTTCACGACCAGGACTCCGCGCGCGCCGAGGTGCAGCTCGTCGTACGCCGTACGCCCGGTCGCGAGCAACTCGGCCAGGGGCGCGCCGAGGTGGAGCTCCTCAAGCGGCGTACCGGGAACAACGGAACGCACCCCGAGCAGGGTCAGCGCCTCGTCGTTCGCGAGCTGCACCCGGCCGTCGAGGTCGAGCAGGATCAGCCCTTCGCGCGCCGCGTGCAGGACGCCTTCGTAGAAGTCGAGCATCCGGGCCAGCGACTGCGTTCCGACGCCGCGCGTGGCCCGACGTACCCGCCAGGTGACGAGAGCGTTGCCGGCGATCGCGACCCCGAGCATCAGACTGGCGATACCGAGCATCGAGCGCAGGTCCAGCCGGACCAGCTCCCACCAGCCGGGCGCGGCGATCCCGCTCGCCGCCTCGTCCCGCACCGCCTGCGCGCGGGAGCGGCTGACCATCACGATCCACACCATCGCGATGAGTACTGTGACCGTGACGGTCTGCAGCCAGAGAACCTGGCGGCGCAACTCCCACGGTCGGCGCAACATGTCGAACAGTTTGCACTGCGAACGATATGAACGAAATGCGCGCTTCTCCTGTGCGTCACGTCACAGTTACTCACCAAGCACCAACCACCCCTCCGCCAGGCCGATAGGGAGTCCCGCCAATGTCGAGCCCGACTGATCCCCGACCCACGCCGGTCCGCAACGACCGGACCCATTTCCTCTACATCGCCGTCATCGTCGCCGTCGCACTCGGCATCGGTGTCGGTCTGCTGTTCCCGGACTTCGCCATCGAGCTGAAATGGCTCGGCACCGGATTCATCAACCTGATCAAGATGATGATCAGCCCGATCATCTTCTGCACGCTGGTGCTCGGCATCGGCTCGGTCCGGCAGGCCGCCAGCGTCGGCAGGGTCGGCGGTCTCGCGCTCGTCTACTTCCTGGTGATGTCGACGGTCGCGCTCGCTATCGGCCTGCTGGTCGGCAACCTGGTGCAGCCGGGCTCCGGCCTGAACCTGACCGACAAGCTCCGCGAGGCCGGCCAGAAGCAGGCCGCGGGGGCGTCGCACCAAGGGGCGACGGACTTCATCGTCGGCATCATCCCGAAGACGCTGGTGTCGTCGCTGACCGAGGGCCAGGTCCTGCAGACCGTGCTGGTCGCGCTGCTCGTCGGCTTCGCGCTGCAGGCGATGGGTTCCAAGGGCCAGCCGATCCTGGTCGGCATCGGTCACATCCAGCGCCTGGTGTTCAAGGTCCTCGCGATGATCATGTGGGTCGCCCCGATCGGTGCGTTCGGTGCGATGGCGGCGGTCGTCGGTGCGGCCGGCTCCACCGCGCTGGTCAGCCTGCTGAAGATCATGGTCGCCTTCTACATCACGTGCCTGCTGTTCGTGCTCGTCGTCCTCGGGACACTGCTCCGGGCGGTCACCGGTGTCTCGATCTTCCAGCTGCTGCGCTATCTGGGCCGCGAATTCCTGCTGATCGTGTCGACCTCGTCCTCGGAGACCGCCCTGCCCCGGCTGATCGGCAAGATGGAACACCTCGGCGTCGACAAGTCCGTGGTCGGTATCACCGTCCCGACCGGCTACTCGTTCAACCTCGACGGTACGGCGATCTACCTGACGATGGCGTCGTTGTTCATCGCGGAGGCGATGAATCAGCCGTTCTCGCTGGGACAGCAGGTTTCGCTGCTGCTGTTCATGATCCTCGCCTCGAAGGGTGCCGCCGGCGTCACCGGTGCGGGCCTGGCGACCTTGGCCGGCGGTCTGCAGTCGCACCGGCCGGAGTTGGTCGACGGCGTCGGTCTGATCGTCGGCATCGACCGGTTCATGTCCGAGGCGCGAGCGCTGACGAACTTCGCCGGCAACGCGGTCGCGACCGTCCTGGTCGGCCACTGGGTCGGCGAGTTCGACAAGAACCAGGCCGAGCAGGTGTTCGCGGGTAACGACCCGTTCGACGAGGTCGCCTTCGCCGCCGGTGACACCCACGCCGGCGACGCCCCGGCCGCGGTGGAGTCCCGCCCCGCCGGCGACGCACCGGCCGCCGTCGAAGCTCGCCGGTCCGACAGCTAGATCATCCTCACCCCTCCCACACGCTGCCCGGCCGGGCCACAGACCGGCGGGCAGCGCTGTGCTTACGGATCCCCAGGCCATCACAATCGCCCCGGCCACAGGCGTTCCCCGCGGTGCTCTCCGAGCGGGCGTCAATTGTGATGGCCTGGGGATCCGCCTAACTACTTCCCGTCGAGTAGTTCGATGACGGGGGCGAAGTCCTCGAGGTAGCCGGAGTTGACGCTGATGTAGCTGGCGCCGATCTGGTCGCGGCGGCGCAGCAGTTCGTCGGCCATCTCCTGCGGCGTACCGCGGAGCAGCATCAGCGAGTCCATCGCCTCGAGCTCGTCGGGGTCGACGCCCGAGGCGCGCTTGGTCCAGGGCGGCAGCGGGCGGGTGCCGGCGGCGAGCAGGTTCATCGCGAGCTCGATGTCGTCGGCGCGGGCTCCGGCCAGGTCCCGCAGCTCACGAGCCACCGCCGCGACCTCCTCGCGCGGAGTGGTCGCGTCCTTGGCCAGCGAGACGATGTCGGCCCGCTCGGCCGCGAGCGCCAGTGCCTTCGGTCCGCCGGCGGCCAGCATGATCGGCGTACGGCGTTCGCCGTCGAGCTCACGCAGCAGGTCGAGGGTCTCGATGACCTGCTCGCGCCGCTCCCGGGCCGTTCCCCACCGCAGGCCGACCTCGGCCGTCTGCTGTTCCGCGACCGGACGCCCGGTGCCGATGCCGAACTCGAACCGCCCATCGGTGAGCACGGTCAGCGTGTGCGCCTCCCAGGCAGCCTGACGCGGCGTCCGCAGCGGCGCGGCCGCGACGAAGGTGCCGACCCGGATGTCGGCGACCGCAGCCGCCATCGCCAGCGAGGAGAACGGCGCGGGGAGCTGCAGCCCGTCCGGCATCAGCACGGTCTGGAACCCGAGATCCGCAGCCTGCCGGACCGTCTTCACCCACTCCTCACCGGTGGTCGGACTTCCCGCCACACCGAACCGGAACTGCCTCGCGTTCATCGCCCTGCTCCGTCCGTCGTTTGATGACTCCAGACTCGCGGTAGAGCGGGTCTGTCCACATCCCACGACGGGAGGCGTTCGCCGTACGCCGCCCGACGTACTCTGGTGACATGTCACGCAAGCGCAGCCCCCTGCTGGACCGGCCCGGCGCAGTCGAGGCCGACGGACTCGACGCCGGTGTCGCCGCGCATTACGGCTCTGATCTGCGCGAGCAGCGGGCCATGATCGCGGGTGAGGCGTTCGTCGATCTGTCGCACCGCGACGTGGTCACGATCACCGGCCCGGACCGGCTGACCTGGCTGCACGCGCTGACCACGCAGTACTTCGAAGGCCTCAAACCCGGTACGTCGACGACTGCGCTGCTGCTGTCTCCGACCGGGCATGTCGAGCACGCGATGTACGGCGTCGACGACGGCGAGACGTTCTGGCTGCACACCGAGCCGGGCGCGGCCGCCGCGTTGGTGGAGTGGCTGCAGAAGATGGTGTTCATGTCCCGCGTCGAGATCGCGGACGTGACCGACGACTACGCGATCATCTGGCGTCCCGGTCGTGCGGCGGGCGAGCACCTGACCCGCACCGGTGAGGACTCGTTGGGCGGGCACGAGGTCTTCCTGCCGCGGGCCGAGCTGGCGGGGCTGGAGGGTGCCGTGGCCGGGATCTGGGCGTACGAGGCGCTCCGGATCGAGGCGGGTGCGCCGCGGTTCGGGCTCGACACCGACGAGCGGGCGATCCCGAACGAGCTCGGTTGGCTCGGTGTCGGCGTACATCTCGACAAGGGTTGCTACCGCGGCCAGGAGACAGTCGCCCGGGTACACAACCTCGGCCGTCCGCCGCGCCGCCTGGTCCGCCTCCTGCTCGACGGTTCCGTCGATCACCTGCCGGCGCATGGGTACGTCGTTCGCGCGGGGGAGAAGCAGGTCGGCGTGATCGGCTCGGCTGCCCGTCACCACGAGCTCGGCCCGATCGCGCTCGCCCTGATCAAGCGCAACGTCGACCCCGACGCCGTACTGGAGATCGTGGCCGAGGATCAGCCTACCGTGACCGCGACCCAGGACCTCCTGGTCGACCCCGAGGTCGGCCTGCACGTGCGCTCCCGGTTGTGAGCGGAATCATTGGCAACACGGCGTTTTGCATCTGTACAGTTCAGCCGTGACCGAACCTGTGATCCTGGCCGACGTGGTCCGTAGCGGCTTCGTCGAAGGCCATCACCGCGGCTCCGTCGTGGTGACGAACCCCGACGGCACTGTCGAGTGGTCCGTCGGCATCGTGGACCAGCCGATGTTCCCGCGCTCGTCGAACAAGCCCATGCAGGCCCTCGGCATGGTCCGCAGCGGACTCCCGCTGACCGACAACCTCCTCGCACTCGCGGGCGCGTCGCACTCGGGCGAGCAGTTCCACGTGGACGGCGTACGCGAGATCCTCGCGGGCGTCGGGCTCGACGAGACGGCCTTGCGTACGCCGACGTCGTACCCGCTGGACGACCAGAGCCGTGACGAGTGGGTGCGCGCAGGTCACGTGCCGGAACGCATCACGATGAACTGCTCCGGCAAGCACGCCGCGATGATCGCGACCTGCGTACAGAACGGCTGGCCGATCCACGATCCGGCGCGCGAGCAGAGCCCGGACGCCGTATGGGGGCGTGACGACTACCGCTCGCCGGACCACCCGTTGCAGCAGGCGATTCGCGTCGCGATCGAGGACGCCGCCGGCGAGAAGGTCGCGTACGTCGCGGTCGACGGCTGTGGTGCGCCGCTGCTCGCGATCAGCCTCGCCGGGCTCGCGCGTTCGTTCGGTCTGTTCGCGTCGGCGGCCGCTGACACGTTCGAGGGACGGATCGCGGCGGCGTTTCGGGAGTACCCCGAGTACGCCAGCGGGAGTAGGCGCGACGAGGCTGCCCTGATACGCGCGGTGCCGGGGTTGTTCGGCAAGGCCGGTGCCGAGAGCGTGTACGCGGTCGGACTGGCGGATGGTCGCGGCGTCGCGGTGAAGATCGAGGACGGCGGCGTACGCGCCCGCCCGGTGGTGATGGCGGCCGTACTGCGGAAGCTCGGTCTCGATCATGAGGTGATCGAGCAGCAGTCCAGCGCCCCGCTCTACGGCGGCGGCATCCAGGTTGGGGAAGTTCGCCCCAGCCCGGCGGTCTTCGCCTAGCTTTCCGGAACATTTTCGCCACCTGGCGCCAGTTTCTTTCCGGAAAGGTCTCGTGCGCCGCCCGGGTCACTTGGCGCGCAGGCGGTCGACCGTGGGTGACACGATCGGGAGCGGCGTCGTCGGCGCCGGCAGGTTGTAGCCGGCGTACAGGCGGGTGCGGATCGCTTCCAGGGGGAAGGTCTCGCGGTAGATCGCGAGTTTGACGGTCACGCCCTCCAAGGTTGCTCGGAGCAACATCTCCTCGACGGCCGGATCGGCGGCGCCGCGGGCCGCGAACACCTCGCGGATCGCGTCCTCGACCAGTGACAGGCGGTCGGACTTGGCCTGCTCGACGCGGGCGAACACGTCGTGGGTCGTGGGCTGCATCATCAGCGTGATCGCCAGCCGCTGGATCGGGAGCGTGGTCGCGGCCGCCATCAGAGCGCCGTCGATGATGCCGGCCAGACGTTCATCAGGTGTTCCCTGGATGGTCAGAATGCCGGCGATGCCGTCCAGCCAGCGGTCCAGGAGTTCGGCCGCCAGTTGCTCCTTGGTGGCGAAGTAGTACGAGACGAGGCCGCGGGAGACGCCCGCGGCGGCGGTGATGTCGGAGATCGACGCGGCCTCGAAGCCCTTGGCGGCGAAGGTCTCCAGCGCCGCGGCCAGGATGCGTTCGCGGGAGCGCTCCCGCAGTTCCTGGTTGAGGCTCGCCGATCGCGGCACGGATACCCCTTCTGGACGGAGTACGACGCCGCCGGTCGAAGCCTGAAGCGCCGGGCAACCCCCATCCTCGTGCCCGGCGCCTCGGGCTGACCCCCCGTGGTTTTCGGCCCCTCCCCAGGCGCCGTCTATAGACTGGACGTCCAGTCAACAAATGTCAAAGACCGAGTCGATGTCCTGGCCCGTTTTCTGGACACGAGCGGTGACGGGTAGAATGAGAGGGCTGCGCCCTGTGTCGAGTGGCACGTGAAACCGCCGTAGCCACCGCCAGATCCCTCTCATTGCTTGGAGCGCTTCCTCATGCCTGTCCGTAACGACCTGCGCAATGTCGCGATCGTGGCCCACGTCGACCACGGGAAGACCACCCTCGTCGACGCGATGCTGTGGCAGTCCGGCGCCTTCGGAGCCCATCAGCACGTGGATGAGCGGGCGATGGACTCCGGCGACCTGGAACGTGAGAAGGGCATCACGATCCTCGCCAAGAACACCGCCGTACGGCACAAGATGGCCAACGGCGAGCAGATGACGATCAACATCATCGACACCCCCGGCCACGCCGACTTCGGTGGCGAGGTCGAGCGCGGCCTGTCGATGGTCGACGCGATCGTGCTGCTGGTGGACGCCTCAGAGGGCCCGCTGCCGCAGACCCGGTTCGTGCTCCGCAAGGCGCTGGCGCGGCAGATGCCGGTGATCCTGGTGGTCAACAAGGTCGACCGGCCGGACGCCCGGATCTCCGAGGTCGTCGACGAGACGTACGAGCTGTTCCTCGACCTGCTCGACCACGACGCCGACCAGTCCGCCCTGGACTTCCCGGTCGTCTACGCCTCGGCCCGGGCCGGCCGCGCCTCGCTGAACCAGCCTGCCGACGGCGGTATGCCGGACTCCGAGGACCTCGAGCCGCTGTTCGAGACGATCCTGAACAACGTGCCGGCCCCGGAGTACACCGAGGGCGCGCCGCTGCAGGCGCACGTCACCAACCTGGACGCGTCGCCGTTCCTCGGCCGGCTCGCGCTGGTCCGGGTCCACGAAGGCACCCTGAAGAAGGGCGCGCAGGTCGCGTGGTGCCGCCACGACGGCACGATCCAGAAGGTCAAGATCACCGAACTTCTGGTCACCGAGGCGCTCGAGCGCGTCCCCGGCGACTCGGCCGGCCCGGGCGACATCGTCGCGATCGCGGGCATCCCGGAGATCATGATCGGCGACACCCTGACCGACCCCGAGAACCCCAAGCCGCTGCCGCTGATCACCGTGGACGAGCCGGCCATCTCGATGACGATCGGCACCAACACCTCGCCGCTGGCCGGCCGGGTCAAGGGCACCAAGGTGACCGCCCGCCTGGTCAAGGACCGGCTCGACCGCGAACTGGTCGGCAACGTGTCGCTGAAGGTGCTCCCGACCGAGCGCCCGGACGCCTGGGAGGTGCAGGGCCGTGGTGAGCTGGCGCTGGCCATCCTGGTCGAGCAGATGCGCCGCGAGGGCTACGAGCTGACTGTCGGCAAGCCGCAGGTTGTCACCCGCGAGATCGACGGCAAGCGGCACGAGCCGGTCGAGCGGCTGACGATCGACTGCCCCGAGGAGTACCTCGGCACGGTCACCCAGCTGCTCGCGGTCCGCAAGGGCCGGATGGAGCAGATGACCAACCACGGCACCGGCTGGGTCCGGATGGAGTTCCTGGTCCCGGCCCGCGGCCTGATCGGGTTCCGCACCGAGTTCCTCACCGACACCCGCGGTACGGGGATCGCGCACCATGTCTTCGAGGGGTACGAGCCGTGGTTCGGCGAGCTGCGCACGCGGCCGTCGGGTTCGCTGGTGTCGGACCGGTCCGGCGCGGCCACGTCGTACGCGATGATCAACCTGCAGGAGCGCGGCACCATGTTCGTGGAGCCGACCACCGAGGTGTACGAGGGCATGATCGTCGGCGAGAACTCGCGCGCCGACGACATGGACGTCAACATCACCAAGGAAAAGAAGATGACGAACGTCCGCTCGAACGCGGACGAGTTCGAGAAGCTGGTGCCGGCCCGCAAGCTGTCGCTGGAGCAATCGCTGGAGTTCTGCCGCGAGGACGAGTGCGTCGAGGTGACGCCGGACGCGATCCGGATGCGCAAGGTCGCCCTCACCCAGATCGAGCGCGCCAAGCTCGGCCGCAAGTCGAAGAGCTGATGACGGTGGACGAGCTCTTCCCCGCCGACCTTCCGGAGCCGGCGCACTGGGAAGAGCGGTATCCGGCGCGGGAGCTGCCGGAGGGGGCGAAGGTCACGCGGATCGGACCGTCGCCGACCGGGTTCATCCACATCGGCGGCATCTACGTCGGGATGATCGACCGGGACGTCGCGACGGACTCCGGCGGGGTGTACCTGGTGCGGATCGAGGACACCGACCAGGCGCGTGAGGTGGAGGGGGCGCTGGAGCAGTTCGACCGCGCCTTCGACTACTTCCACATCAGCAGCGACGAGGACCGGAACCACGGCTCGTATGGGCCGTACATCCAGTCCGAGCGCGAGCAGATCTACCTCACCTACGTGCGGCACCTGCTCCGGCAGGGCAAGGCGTACCTGTGCTTCGCCACGAAGGACGAGCTCGCCGACATCACGTCCCGCCAGCAGGCGTCGAAGGTCCCGACCGGGTACTACGGCAAGTGGGCGATCTGGCGCGACGCCGACCCGTCCGCCGTCGCCGAGAAGCTGGCCGAGGGTACGCCGTACGTCGTGCGCTTCCGAGCACCCGAAGGCGAGGCCCGGACCAGCTTCGTGGACGCGATCCGCGGCCGGCTCGAGCATGAGGCGAATCGCAACGACGCGGTGATCCTGAAGTCGTCGGACCAGTCGCCGCGACTTCCGACGTACCACTTCGCGCACGCGGTCGACGACCATCTGATGCGGGTGAACCTGGTGATCCGCGGCGACGAGTGGATCTCCTCGGTTCCGCTGCACCAGCAGCTGTTCGCGGCGCTCGAGTTCGAGCCGATCACGTACGCGCATATCGCGCCGCTGATGAAGCAGATCCCGGGCGGGAAGCGGAAGCTGTCCAAGCGCAAGGATCCCGAGGCGGGCGTCGACTTCTACATCGGCGCGGGCTACCCGGCCGACGCGGTCCTGTACTACCTGCGTGGCCTGGCCAACGGTCGGCTAGCGGAGCTGCCGCTGGCCGAGGCGCTGACGACGCCGATCGACCTGAGCCTGTGCGGGGTCGCCGGTCCGCTGGTCGACCTGGTGAAGCTCGAGGACATCAGCGCCGACCACATCGCGACGTTGAGCGGACAGCAGATCCTCGACGCGGTGCGCGCCTGGGCCGTGCAGTACGACGCCGAACTCGTTCCCGTGCTCGACAACGAGAAGGACCTGGCGCTGCGTGCGCTGGCGGTCGAACGCGACGGCGTCGAGAACCCCCGCAAGGACCTCCGCAAGTGGTCGGACTTCCGGCCGGCGTACGGCTTCTTCTTCCCCGAGCTGTTCGTCCCGGTGGCCGGTCCGGGCGACGAGCGGCTTGCTCCGCTCGGTGTCGCGGCGGACGTCGTCACGGCGTTCGCGGGCGATCTCGTGGCGAACTACGAGCATCTGGACGACCCGCAGGAGTGGTTCGACCAGATCCGTACTCGGGCCGGCAAGCACCGGTTCGCGCCGAACGCCAAGGAGTACAAGAAGGACCCGGACGCGTACGTCGGTTCGATCCGGGAGGCCTCGCAGCTCGTGCGCGTCGCGATCACCGGCGCCACCCGCAGCCCCGACCTGCACGCGACCGCGCAAGCGCTCGGCGCCCCCGAGGTGCTGCGTCGCCTGCGCGCGCTGACGTCCTAGAGCACGAACTGGAAACGGTGGCTGACAGAGCGTGCCCTGGGCTCTGTCGGTGTGATACACCATTTCTCGGCCACCGGTGGGGCAGGGGCCGGGGGGAAGAAAGTTTTGATTCGTTACCAACCAGACGTGAAGTAGCGACGTCTGTCTTGTGGAAGCACTCTTTGGGGGAAGGACAAGGGAAACATGGGCATTCTGCGTAAGTTCGGCGCTACCCTGACGGCCGCCGCGTTCGTGGGCGTCGGCGCTCTGTCGGCGACCACGTCGGCCGAGGCCGCGCCTCAGGTTTCGGCGTCGGCGCAGAACTCGATCACGGCACCGGCTCCGGTCGGTCTGCCGCCGAAGGCCGCGGCGGCGACGCCGAAGGCGGCCTCGACCAGCAAGGCGATCGCCAAGTACCGGATCGACAGCCGGTGCCTGACCAAGGGTCGCGTGCTGTGCATCAACAAGAAGACCCGCAAGCTGGTCTACCTGGTGAACGGCAAGCCGGTGCAGGTGATGGACGTCCGGTTCGGTTCCAGCCGCACCCCGACGCGTAACGGCGTCTTCCGCGTCTACCGCAAGTCGAAGAACCACGTGTCGTCGCTGTACCACTCGAAGATGCCGTACGCGATGTTCTTCAGCGGCGGCCAGGCCGTCCACTACTCGTCGGACTTCAAGGCCCGTGGCTACAACGGCGCGTCGCACGGCTGTGTGAACGTCCGCGACAAGAAGAAGGTCGCCTGGATCTTCTCCCGGGTGAAGGTCGGCGACAAGGTCGTCGTCTACAGCAAGTGACCTGAAGCACCATCTCGCACAGCGGCCGGGGAACTACTCCCCGGCCGCTGTCGCGTTCCGGAACGCCTTGTACAGCCGCGGTTCCAGCAGACAGAACGTGGCCTCGACGACGTTCGTCGGCGTCCGGCGCAACGCCCGTACGGCGATGTCCGCGGCCGACTGCGCGGGCCAGCCGTAGATCCCGGCCGAGACCGCAGGCAGCGTCATCGTCCGTACGCCGAGCTCGTCCGCGATCCGCAGCGCGTTGCGGTAGCAGGACTCGAGCAACGCCGGATCCCGCTGCCCGGCGGTGTAGTTCGGCCCGACCACATGGATCACGTACGTCGCGGGTAGAGCGCCGGCCATGGTCCACACCGCCGTACCTGTGGGAGTGCCGTTCGGGTACCGCTCGATGAGCTCGGCGAGGATCTCACGCCCGCCCGCCCGGTGGATCGCGCCGTCGACGCCACCGCCGCCGCGCAACGCGTTATGAGCGGCGTTCACGATCGCGTCCGCGGGCACCGTGGTGATGTCGGCGGTGCTGAGTGCGATCTCCATGCGGAGTTCCTCCGGTACGCTGAGGAGCCAACCGAAATGGCCGTGAGGACGTCCTACAAGTGTAGGAACGGGGCTACCAGAGGGGTGTCCGATGCGTGGGCTGCTGATTCGCAAGTTGCTGAGCGGGCTGGTCGCCGGGGGCGCGATTGCTGCGCTTCTGAGTACCGGAACGAGTGCGAACGCGGCCCCGCAGGATCTGAAGACGGTGCCCTTCGAGGTCAGCGGGGAGTTGCCGATCTTCCCGAAGGCGCTGTGGAAGAACGGCTCCAGCGGCGTGAACGTCCGCAAGGTCGAGGCGCGGCTGGTGCAGCTGAAGCTGCTCGAGAAGCGCTACCTGGACAACGAGTTCGGGACCATGACCCGGTCCGCGGTGAAGAAGTTCCAGAAGTCGAAGGGCATTCCCCAGCTCGGGTACGTCGACCAGAACACGCTGGACCAGCTGGCCAAGGTGACTCACGAGCCGACCCAGACCGAGCTGTACCCGCCGGTGCCGGTGGTGAACGGCAAGAAGCTCGACGCGCGCTGCGCGACCGGTGTGGCGCTGTGCATCGACAAGACCACCCGCAAGCTGCGGTACGTCGTCGACGGCGTGGTGAAGATGCAGCTGGACGTCCGGTTCGGCGCGGTGAAGACCGCGACCCGGGAAGGCAGCTTCACGGTCGGCTGGAAGAGCCGGAACCACGTCTCGAAGCTGTACGACTCGAAGATGCCGTACGCGATGTTCTTCAGCGGCGGCCAGGCGGTCCACTACTCGTCCGACTTCGCAGCCCGCGGCTACAACGGCGCCTCCCACGGCTGCGTCAACGTCCGCGACCTGGCCAAGATCAAGATCCTCTTCGACGAGATCCACGTAGGCGACAAAGTCATCGTCTACCGCTCCTAACCCCGAAGCACAGCGCCCCCTCGGCCCCGTGCACCACGCGCCGGGGAGCGAACAGCATCTGGTGCGGTGCGCCCGGGCCCCCCCTCCGGGGTTGTGAGACAGGTAGTGGTGGGTGGGGACCTGGTATTGCCTGTCTCCTGCAGCCATTTCCTGTCCCCCGGTCTCCTGACCCGCGCTGATCGCGCCGCTTGGCCAGCGAGCCGGACGACGACCAGAAAACGAGCGGATATCCCCTCGCGTTGTGGGTTCTCCCCTCTAGCACCAACGGAGAAGCCACAACCCCGCCGGATATCCCCTCGTGTTGGGGTCCTCGCCGCGGTCGGTGCGCGTGCGGCGTACGTCGGCGTGGTGCGGTGCGCTGTGGTGCGCGGCGTACGGCGAGGTGCTGCGACGTACGGTGACGGGTTACAGGGGGCGGGGGCCTCGGCGGCGGCGGAGGGCGCCCCAGCCGCCACGGCCGCGGCCGGTGGCGGCGCGGAGGGCGGGGCGGGCGTCGACGAGGTAGACGGCGGACGCGACGATGCCGATCAGGCCGAAGAAGCTCAGCCAGCCCTGGAACACCTGACTCAGCGTGAACACGACCAGGATCAGCACCCAGCCGGGTTTGGTGAGCTTGTCGGCGGCGACGAACACCGCCCGTGGCCGGAAGACCGCGTCGGCGAGCGCGACCAGCTTGAACGCAAGCAGCACCCACCAGATGACCGACAGCGGATCGTCGAACCCGGGGATCAGGCCCTGGAAGGTGATCATGCTACGAGCCTAACCGACAGACCGGGCGGCCCACCTCTGCTCAGTCGCAGCTGTGGACCGCCCGATCCCAGGATTCACCCGGAGATGGGTGAATCGTCACCGTCTGTGGTGTATCGAAACAGGTGCTCAGTCGCCGATCTTGTCGGCGGCGGCCTCAGCAGCCTTGCCGGCCGCCTTCGCGGTCTTGCGGGCGCTGGTCGCGGTCGCCTTGACGTTGCGGGTCGCGCTCGTGGCGGTCTTCTTCACGGTGGTGCGGGTGGCCTTGGCCTTGCTCACCGTGGTCTTGGCGGCCGCCTCCAGGTCCTCGGTGGCCTGCTGGTGGCGGATCCGCTCGACCAGGTCCTTGCCGCGGCCGGCCAGGTCCTCGTAGGTCTCCTCGGCCTGACCGAGGACGGTGGTGAAACCAGCCTGCGCGGTCTTCGGCAGCTCACGCAGCTTCGCCGGGGCGGTGCGCGCGTCGGCGACGATCGCCTCGAAACGCTTGGTCAGCTCGGCCTGCGCCTTGGTGAACTCCTTGGTGAGCTCGGTCTGCAGGTTCTTCTGGTCGATCTTCGCGAACCGGGCGGTCACGTCCTCGCCGACGGCGCGGACCTTCTCGACCGCGAGGTCGCCGGCGCCGGCGATCGCGTAGAACGGGGTAACTGGCGTACGGGTAGCCATCGGGCTTCTCCTCGGGTGTGTTCAGCAGGTTCAGTCGGTGCTGCGTTTGCGAGCCGTTGGCTTCTTGGCCGGCGGCTCTTCAGGGGCGTTCTCGCGGACGAACGACGTGTACACGTCCAGCAGGACGCGCTTCTGGCGCTCGGACAGTGCGGGGTCGAGCAGGACGGCGTCGACCACGCCGGTGGCCTGCCGGGCGCCATCAGGGTTGTCGTCCGGATCGAGAATTCCGGCCCGTACGTAGAGGGTCTCCGCAGAGATCCGCAACGCCTTCGCGAGCTGCTGCAGTACGTCGGCCGACGGCTTGCGCAGACCGCGCTCGATCTGGCTCAGGTACGGGTTGGACACTCCGGCCAGGTCGGACAACTGCCGCAACGACAGCTGCGCGTGCCGCCGCTGCTCGGCGAGGTACTCCCCGACGGAGCCCACCGCCCCAGCTGCCCGATCACTCAACTTGGCCATGTCCCCAGTGTGCTAGCAAGCTGCTTGCAATTGCAAGCACCCACCCCGTGACCCGCCTCACGCACGCAAAACGTGCGGACAAACCTGGCGGATCAGGACTCGCGGTGGACCTTGTGCTGGGCGGCCTGGGCGCGGGGGCGGACCGTGATGCGGTCGATGTTGACGTGGGCGGGGCGGGTGGCGATCCAGGCGACGATGTCGGCGACGTCGTCGGACGTGAGCGGTTCGCGGACCCCGGCGTACACGGCGTCGGCCTTGGACTGGTCGCCGTTGAAGCGGGTCAGGGCGAAGCCTTCGCTCCGGACCATGCCGGGGGCGATCTCGCTGACCCGGACCGGCTGGTCGTAGAGCTCCAGGCGGAGCGTGTCGACGACGGCCTTGGCGCCGTGTTTCGCAGCGGCGTACCCGCCACCGCCCTCGTAGGCGACCTGGCCGGCCGTCGAGCCCATCACGATGATCGTGCCGTGCCCGGCGATCAGTGCCGGGAGCAACGACTTGGTGACCGCGGCGACCGCGATCACGTTCACCTCGTACATCCGCCGCCAGGCGTCCAGATCGGCGTCGGCCACCGGCTCCAGACCGAACGCACCGCCGGCGTTGTTCACGAGCACCTGCAACGAGGAGCCGACCGCCGCGGTCAGTGCGGCGACGTCCTCGGCGGACGTGACGTCGCACTGCACCGCGCGGCCGTCGATCTCCTTGGCCAGCGCCTCGATCCGGTCCAGCCGCCGCGCGGCGCAGATCACCTCGAAACCCTCGCGGGCGAGGTACCGCGCCGACGCGGCCCCGATTCCACTGCTAGCACCCGTCACCACGGCCAGAGGACGATCGCTCGAAGTCATACCCCAAGCTTCTCAAACCGGCCGGACGACGAAACCGGCTGTCTCACGACCGCCCCGCGTCGACGGGCTGCCGCGGCGCCGCGTGCGCCGGTACGACGGGACGCCGCCGAGCGGATGTGACGACGCCGGCGGCCGCCGCGAGGCTGACGGCCAGGAAACCGCCGACCATGCCCAGCGTCTGTACGTCGGGGTGAATCAGCGCCTGCCCGCGGAACGCCTGGACCGTCACCGTGATCATCACGCCCGTGTACCCGAAGGCCGCGACGCCGACCAGGCGGTGCCGGACGCGCTCCGGCCGCAGCCACTCGACGCGCGCGGCGAGGAGGCTCAGCGCGAGGACCGTCAGCAGCAGGAAGTGGATCGCGTGCAGCCCGACGAAGTGTGGGATCCGTAGGTCGCCGCCGACGGTGCTCCAGTGCGTCAACGGCATACCAGGACCGCCCGCCTCGACGCCGATGCCGTGGCTGCCGGCGAGCGTGACCGGGTGCCCGTACGCGTCCGTGACCTCTTGCCGCTGACCCTGCGAGCCGACCAGGTAGAACGCCAGCGCCATACCGGCGACGGCCAGCCCGATGCCGACCCGGATCGCCCGGTTCAGCGGCGCGTCACCGATCCGCTGGAACAGCAGCATGATCGCGACCACCAGACTCGCCCCGAACAGCCCCATGACCCCCGACATGAAGACCTTCTGCCCGACCTGGTTGAACGTGTCGGAGTTGTCGTTGAAGTGGCTGAACGTCCCGCGCGCGGCCTGTACGGCGATGAACCCGACGTCGACGATCCCGGTGATCGCGAACACGGTGCCGGTCCACCAGCCGAAGCGTCTCGCCTTACGCAGCTTGGAAAGCAGCCACGCGAGCGTCGCGCCGTACAGGACGAACGACAGGCCGAACTTGAACGGCTTGAGCCACACGGACTCGTTGAGGATCTCCCGGCCGTCGACCGCGAGCCCGATGCCGGCGGTGAGGACGAGACCGGCCATCGCGAGCACCATCAGCATCAGCGGGCGATGCCAGGACTTCACTTCTTCGAGGACTGTACGCATGGCTCAATGCTTTCGGCGCACAGTCCGTGAAGCAGTGGTGTGAGTCTGTCAGTGGTGGTGGACGTAGGCCCACCACCCGGTCACGCCTGGCGGGTCGGCAGCGCGATGATCTGGCGCAGGTTCAGCTCCCGGCGTCGGCTCACCGCGAACGTCACCACGTCGGCGATGTCCTCGGCGGCCAGCGGCCCGATCTGCTCGTTCATCGACGCGATCAGGTCCTGTCCGGGGGTGTCCAGGTGCGTCGCCAGCTCGGTGTCCGTCAGCCCGGGCTCGATGTTCGTCACGCGGACGTCGTACGGCGAGAGGTCGGCGCGCAACGACGCGGACAGGTGGGTCAGCGCCGCCTTCGTCGCGCCGTACACGGCGTACCCGGGGAAGACGGCATGCGCCCCGATCGACGAGATGTTCACCAGGTCGGCGGTCCGCCCCTCGCCGGCCGCCGCGATCAGGTCGGGCGTGAAGGCCCGGACCAGACGCAGTACGCCGGTCAGGTTGGTGTCGATCATCCGGGTCCAGTCGTCGAGCCGCCCGTCGGCGACCGGCGCGGCCAGCATCACGCCCGCGGCGTTCACGACCAGGTCGACGGTGCCGAGCCGCTCGTGGATCCGGGCGACTCCGGCGTCCACGGAATCCTGCGACGTGACGTCCAGGCCGACGCCGAAGGTCCGCGGTCCGAGCTTGCCGGCCAGGTCGTCGAGGCGATCCTGCCGCCGTGCGACCAGCGCGACCGCGGCTCCGGCCTCGGCCAGTTGGGTGGCGATGGCGGCCCCGATACCGCTCGCGGCGCCGGTGACTACTGCGTTGCGAATGCTCAAGTTGGTCATGGCATCGATCCTGGAGCGGTCGCGGAGGCTTACCCAGGTGTCTGCTGAACCTGGTTCTGGCAGGACCAGGTTGCGGTTCGTGCCCGCCCTGGATACTGGAGGGCATGGATCGACGCGCGGAGCTGACCGAGTTCCTCACCTCGCGCCGGGCCCGGGTGCGGCCCGAGGACCTCGGCATCAAGGTGTACGGCGGGCGGCGCCGAGTCCCCGGCCTGCGCCGCGAGGAGCTCGCCCAGGCGGCCGGCGTCAGCGCCGACTACTACGTCCGCCTCGAACAGGGCCGCGCCGACAACGTCTCGCAGGAGATCCTGGACGCCGTCGCCGACGTACTCAAGCTGACCGACGACGAGCGCAAACACCTGGCCCTGCTGGCGAAACCGGCTCGCCGCCGGACCACTCGCCGTACGACGCAACGGATGCGACCCGGCCTGCAACGGTTGCTGGACTCGATGCCCGACGTACCGGCGTTCGTCCTCGGCCGCCGGATGGACGTCCTGGGGTGGAACCGGCTCGCCGCGGCCCTGATCGCGGACTTCGACGGCATGGACCCCAAGGACCGCAACATCCCGCGGCTGGTCTTCCTCGATCCGGCGACGCGCGACTTCTACCCGGATTGGGAGGCGGTCGCGGAGGAGACCGTCGGCTACCTGCGGATGTACGCCGGGCGCTACCCGGACGACCCGGAGCTCGCGGAGCTGATCGGGGAACTGTCCATCCACAGCCCCGAGTTCCGCGTGCACTGGGCCCGGCACGATGTGAAGGACAAGACGTTCGGGACGAAGACGCAGCACCACTCACTGGTGGGCGACATCACCGTCGGGTACGAGACCCTGCAGCCGCCCGGCGAACCGGATCAGCTGCTGGTCACCTACACCGTCGAGCCCGGGTCGCCGTCCGAGCAGAATCTGCGACTGCTGGCGAGCTGGACGGCCGCGGATAGGGAGAAGTCCCGATTCCCGGCGGAAGCCCCGGAGTTACCCTGACCGGGTGATCGAATCTCCCCTCCGGCGGGTCGCGATGATCAGCCTGCATACCTCACCGCTCGACCAGCCGGGGATCGGGGACGCCGGCGGGATGAACGTGTACGTCGTGGAGCTGTCCAAGCAACTGGCCGGCCTGGGGATCGAGGTCGACGTCTTCACCCGGTCGACCGCGTCGGTGCTGCCGGCCCGGGTCGAGCTGATGCCCGGCGTCATGGTCCGCAACGTCGCCGCCGGCCCGTACGAGGGCCTGACGAAGAACGAGCTCCCGGCCCAGTTGTGCACGTTCGCTCGCGCCGTCCTGCGCGCCGAGGCGATCCACGAGCCCGGCTGGTACGACGTGATCCACTCGCACTACTGGTTGTCCGGCCAGGTCGGCCTGCTCGCCCGCGATCGTTGGGCGGTCCCACTGGTCCACACCATGCACACCATGGCCAAGGTGAAGAACGCCAGCCTCGCGGACGACGACGTACCCGAGCCGCCCGCCCGGCTGATCGGTGAGGAGCAGGTCGTCGAGGCCGCGGATCGCCTGCTGGCCAACACCGACGACGAGGCCCGCGAACTCATCGACCTGTACGGCGCCCAGCCCGCGAAGGTCGGGGTGGTCAATCCTGGTGTGGATCTGGACCTGTTCAGCCCGGGGGATCAGGCCGCGGCCCGGCGCGAGGTCGGGTTGCCGGCCGATGCCGTCGTACTGGCGTTCGTCGGCCGGATCCAGCCGTTGAAGGCACCCGATCTGCTGATCCGGGCGGCGGCGCGGATGCTCGAACGGGACCCGTCGCTGCGGTCGCGGCTGGTGGTCGCGATCATCGGCGGGCCGTCAGGCAACGGGATGGAGCACCCCGAGTCGCACGCCGAGCTGGCGCGGGCGCTCGGGATCTCCGACGTGACAAGATTTGTGAAGCCGATGGAGCGGGCGCGGCTGGCTTCGTGGTACCGCGCCGCGTCCGTCGTGTGCGTCCCGTCGTACTCGGAATCCTTCGGGCTGGTCGCGCTGGAGGCCCAGGCCTGCGGTACGCCGGTGGTCGCGGCGGCCGTCGGCGGTCTGAGTACGGCGGTCCTCGACGGGCGGACCGGATACCTGGTCCGCGGGCACGGGGTGGACGACTTCGCCGACGCGCTGGCGCGGATCGCGACGGATCCGGCCGTCCGCGAGAGCATGAGCCACGCGGCGGTCGGCCACGCACGGAGATTCGGCTGGGAACGGACCGCCCGGAAAACGCTGGCGGCGTACCGGACCGCCGCAGACACGATGGCGACCGAAATCGCCGCGGAGGTAGCCGGGTGAGAGTTTCTGCGGCGGACGTGATCCGCCAGGTGCTGACCGAGAACGAGCTCGAGTTCACCGAGAGTGAGCCCGGCGCGTTTGTTGTGGACCTGCCGGGGGAGCGGAAGCTCAAGACCGCGGTGTCGCTGACGGTCGGGGCGCAGGCGGTCCAGGTGCACGCGTTCGTCGTGCGGCACCCGGACGAGAACCACGCGGCCGTGTACCGCTGGCTGCTGGAGCGGAACCTGAAGATGTACGGTGTCGCGTTCGCCGTCGACCACCTGGGCGACATCCACCTGGACGGGCGCGTCCCGCTGCACGCGATCACACCCGGTGAGGTCGACCGGTTGCTCGGTGCGGTGCTGGAGTACGCCGACTCGTCGTTCAACACGATCCTCGAACTCGGGTTCGCGTCGTCGATCCGGCGCGAGTACGAGTGGCGAGTGTCGCGCGGCGAATCCACCCGAAACCTGGACGCGTTCAAGGGCTGGCTGGAGCCTCGATAACATGCGGGTATGACCTATCGCCTGATCCTGCTCCGCCACGGCCACAGCGACTGGAACGCCAAGAACCTCTTCACCGGCTGGGTCGACGTCGACCTCAACGCCCAGGGCGTCGAGGAGGCGCACCGCGGCGGTCAGCTGCTGCTCGAGCGTGGGCTGCTGCCCGACGTCCTTCACACGTCGGTGCTCCGTCGCGCCATCCGGACCGCGAACATCGCGCTCGAAGAGGCTGGGCGTCAGTGGATCGACGTCCGCCGGTCCTGGCGACTGAACGAACGGCACTACGGCGGCCTGCAGGGCAAGGACAAGAAGCAGACCCTCGAGGAGCTCGGCGAGGAGCAGTTCATGCTCTTCCGCCGCTCGTACGACACCCCGCCGCCCGCGATCGAGCGCGGCTCCGAGTACGACCAGGCCGGCGACCCCCGGTACGCCGCCCTCCCGCCGGAGCTCCTGCCCGCGACCGAATGCCTCAAGGACGTCGTCGAGCGGATGCTCCCGTACTGGTACGACGCCATCGTCCCGGACCTCCGCGCCGGAAAGACCGTCCTCGTCACCGCCCACGGCAACTCACTCCGCGCCCTGGTCAAACACCTCGACAACCTCGACGAACAAACCATCGTCGGCCTCAACATCCCGACCGGCATCCCCCTCTACTACGAACTCAACGACGACTTCAAGCCGGTCACCCCCGGGGGCGAATACCTAGACCCCAAGGCCGCCCAAGCCGCCATAGAAGCCGTCAAAAACCAGGGCCGCTAACCCCACTCGCCCGCGCCTAAACCACACACCCCCACCGCAACCACCAGTTGCCGCCTCAGCCGGGGCGGGGGGGGGCTTTTGGGCGAACTCCCCGGTGCAGGCCGGTCGTTCGGGTGAGTCCCCTGCCGCGGAGCGGGCTACCGGGCGAAGGCCGCGGCACGACAACCGGCGTGGCGGTGGCGTTGAACAGGTTATTTCCTGTGCACGCCCACGCGTTCCTCGGCGACGCCCCGCCGGGCGCGGGTCAGCCAACGAGCAAACGCTCCGGCGAGACCACCTGCAGTTGCTAAGAGGACGCGCCTCCGGCGCGGCCGACTTGGTGCCGGCTCCGCCGCGGGGTGCTGTTGGGCGGATGCCCTGGCGCGGGGTGGGTTGTTGGGCGAAGGCCGCGGTACGGCAACCGGCGTGGCGGTGGCGTTGAACAGGCTATTTCCTGTGCACGCCCACGCGTTCCTCGGCGACGCCCAGCCGGGCGCGGGTCAGGCAACGAGCAAACGCTCCGACGAGCCCAGCTGCAGTTGCCAAAAGGACGCACCTCCGGCGCGGCTGACTTGCTGCCGGCTCCGCCGGGGCGGTGGTGCTGTTGGGCGAATGCACGGGCGCGGGGCGAGGTGTTGGCGATGCCTGGGGCGGGGCGAGGTTGGCGATGCCCAGGCGCGGGGTCGGCTGTTGGGTGGACGCTCTGGTGCGGTGGCCGGCGTGGCGGTGGGGTTGAACAGGCTATTTGCTGTTCACGCGTACGTGTTCCTTGGCGTTCGCACCGTGCGTGGCCGGGGATTTGTCACGTTGGCGTTGGGGGGTTCTCGAGGGGTAGGTCTTCGAGGTCGAGGGTGCGGAGGTGGGCGAGGTGTGCCTGCAGCTCGGGGCGTTGTGCGACGATCTCGGGGCTGCCCTCCAGGAGAGCTAGCTCGGTACGGCGCAGCTTTCTCATGTGCTGCTCTACCGCGTCGAGGTGCGCACGGAGCTCAGGCCCGTCCATGCCTGACACGTCAACGCTGATCAGCCGATCGGTCTCCGAGTGGTCACTCATGCCGCTGAACCTATCCATGCCCCGTCGACTCCGCCCCGCCCGGTACCACTCGACTTCACGACAGCACCAATCCACGCAACCAGGCGGTTCCACGCGGCACACGCCCAAAAACACACGGCGCTAAACAGGAACGCGTGGCGCTGCACAGGAAATAGCCTGTTCAACCCCACCGCCACGCCGGCTACCGGACCAAAGCATTCACCCAGCAGCCTGCCCCACGCCAGAGCGGTCACTCGACAGCACAGTCCGCGCCCCGGCGGAGCCGGCAACAAGTGAGCCGCGCCGGAGGCGCGTCCTTCTAGTACCTGCAGCTGGTCTCGCCGGAGCGTTTGCTCCTTGTCCGGTCGGCTGTCGGGGTGTGCGCTGAGGAACGCGTGGGTGTGCACAGGAAATAGCCTGTTCAACGCCACCGCCGCGCCGGCTGCCGGACCAGAGCGGTCACCCAGCAGCCCGCCTCGCGCCAGAGCGGTCACCCGAACACCGCTATCCGCGCCCCGGCTACCAGCTGGTTGCCGGGGGCTACTAAGAGGTCAGTTGCCGTTGGGGTTGGGGGTGGAGGCGCCGGCGCCGGAGCCGGCGGCGGTGCCGCCGATGGCTACGGGGAGTTCGCCGGTGACGAGGTAGACGACGCGGCGGGCCATGGCGACGGCGTGGTCGGAGATGCGCTCGTAGTAGCGGCTGAGCAGGGCCATGTCGACGGCGACCTCGACGCCGTGGGGCCAGTTCTCGTCCATCATCAGGCGGAACTGGTTGGAGCGCAGTTTGTCCATCTCGTCGTCGCTGGCCTCGAGCCGGCCGGCGGCCTCGACGTCGCGGGTCGAGATCACGTCGCCGGCGGCGTCGACCATCTTGCCGGCTACGGAGCCCATGGACTCGATGACGTCGTGCAGTTCGACGGGGATCGCCGGGGCCGGGTACCGCATTCGGGCGATCTTCGACACGTGTGCGGCGAGGTCGCCCATCCGCTCGAGGTCGGCGACCATCCGCAGCGCGGCGACCAGCATCCGCAGCTCGTTGGCGACCGGCGACTGCCGTGCCATCAGCTCGAAGACCTTCTCCTCGACACCTTCGCCGGCGGCGTCGAGCTGGATGTCGGACGCGATGACCTCTTCGGCCTTGCGGATGTCCGCCTCCAGGAGGGCCGCCGTCGACCGGCGTACGGCGGTGGACACCGTCCGCGTCATCCGCTCCAGCTCGGCGAGGATGTCGTCGAGCTGCTCGTGGTACGTGTCACGCATGGTGTTCGAATCCGATCTGTGGTGTCCGGTGCCGCGGCGGGGCACCACCCAGGTACCCGCCCACCGGTGACCGTATGCCGTCGAGGTTGCCGGACGGCGACGAGTGGTGAACGACCGATGAACAGTTAGGTCGTCCCCCGGTCATCCGGTGCTCATTCGGTCTTTCCCTGCTGGTCGCCCGCGTAGCATCGTTGCCGTGGACCCCACGCTGGCTGCGGTGCTGGGCGGCGTCATCGGCGCGGCCCTGGCTCTGCTTTCGCTCGGTGCGATGATGCTTTCCGAGCGGGCCCAGCGCAAGATCCCGGAGTCCCCGGAGCCCGCCGTACCGTCGGGTGTCGCCACGGTCCTGTCCGTACTGCGTTCCTCGGCAGTCGTGATGGGACCCGAGGACCAGGTGCTGCAGGCCAGCGCTCCGGCGCACGTGCTCGGTATCGTCCGCGGTGAGCGGCTCGTGGTCGACGACATCCTGGCCATGGTCCGCCAGGTCCGCCGCGACGGCGAGATCCGCCAGCAGGACCTGGAGATCGTCCGGGGCCGGCTCGGCGCCACGCAGTACGTCAGTGCCCGGGTGGCGCCGCTGGGCAGTCAGCTCGTGCTGGTGCTGGTCGAGGACCGCACCCGTGAGCGCCGTCTGGACGCGATCCGGCGAGACTTCACCGTCAACATCAGCCACGAGCTGAAGACCCCGGTCGGCGCGCTGATCCTGCTCGCGGACGCGGTCTCGGAGGCCTCCGACGACCCGGAGGCGGTGCAGCGGTTCTCGGACCGGATGCGGATCGAGGCGTCCCGGCTGAGTCAGCTGGTCAAGGAGATCATCGAGCTGTCCCGGCTGCAGGGTGACGACCCGCTGGAGAACCCGGGCCCGGTCGACATCAACGCCGTGATCGAGACCGCGGTGGACCGCTGCCGGATCGACGCCGAGGACCGCGACATCAAGATCGTGGTGAAGACCGAGCCTGCCCTCGAGGTGATGGGCAGCGAGGACCAGTTGGCGATGGCGATCGGCAATCTGGTCGAGAACGCGATCAACTACAGCCCGGACGGCACCCGGGTCGCGGTCGCCGCGCACCCGATCGGGGACCTGGTCGAGGTCACCGTGTCCGACCAGGGCGTGGGCATCCCGAGCAGCGACCTGGAACGCGTCTTCGAGCGCTTCTACCGGGTCGACCGGGCCCGCAGCCGGGAGACCGGCGGCACCGGTCTCGGCCTCTCGATCGTCAAGCACATCGCCTCGATCCACGGCGGCGACGTGCGGGTCTGGAGTGTCGAGGGCCAAGGTTCCACCTTCACCGTGAGACTCCCGTTGCGGCTCGAACCCGCGCCGGGGCAGACCGACTCCGTCAGCCAGGAGGAGGCGGCCGTCACCCTGACGCCTACCCCGTCAGGTCAGATCGCAAAGGAGACAGCTTCGTGACCCGAGTGCTGGTCGTCGAAGACGAAGAGAGCTACAGCGACGCGCTGTCGTACGTGCTGCGCAAGGAAGGGTTCGAGGTCGCCGTCGCGGAGACCGGGCCGGACGCGCTGGACGAGTACGACCGCGCCGGTGCGGACATCGTCCTGCTCGACCTGATGCTGCCGGGTCTGTCCGGCACTGAGGTCTGCCGGGCGCTCCGGAGTCGGGGCAACGTCCCGGTGATCATCGTCAGTGCCAAGGACACCGAGGTCGACAAGGTCGTCGGGCTCGAGCTGGGCGCGGACGACTACGTGACCAAGCCCTACAGTCCGCGGGAGCTGCTGGCCCGCGTTCGCGCCGTACTGCGTCGCGGTCAGGACGTCGAGCTGCTGCCGGACACCCTCGAGGCCGGACCGGTCCGGATGGACGTCGAGCGGCATGTCGTGACGGTGTCGGGGACCGAGATCCGGCTCCCGCTGAAGGAGTTCGAGCTGCTCGAGATGCTGTTGCGGAACACCGGCCGGGTGCTCACCCGCGGTCAGCTGATCGACCGGATCTGGGGCGCCGACTACGTGGGCGACACCAAGACCCTGGACGTGCACGTGAAGCGGCTGCGGTCCAAGCTCGAGAAGGACCCGTCGAACCCTGCCCATCTGGTGACGGTGCGTGGCCTGGGCTACAAGTTCGAGTCCTGAGTCACACCCCCGCAGGTCGCCACGACCTGTGGGGTTAGCTTAGGCTCTCCTTAGTTGAGGCAATTGGTCTAAGGAGAGTTCACCATGTCCTGGTCCCGTACGCGGGTCGCCCGAACTGTCACAGGTGCGGTCACCGCCGTACTGCTCGCCACGACCACGCTGGCCGCCTGCGGCAGTGACGGCGACAGGCAGGCCGACACATCGGCCAGTGCGGCGTCGTCCGGGTTCCCGGTCACGTTGAAGAACACGTTCGGCGACACCACGATCACCAAGAAGCCGGAGCGGATCGTCACGCTCGGCTGGAACGCGCAGGACGTGGTCTACGCGCTCGGCGAGACCCCGGTCGGGATGCCGAAGGTCACCTACGGCCCGACCGCCGACGGCGTCACCGCGTGGGACGCGGAGAAGTTCGACAAGTCGAAGACGACGTTGCTGGACACCGGCGACAAGTACCCGTTCGAGAAGATCGCGGCGCTGAAGCCGGACGTCATCCTGGCCCCGTACGAGGGCTTCGACGAGGCGACGTACAAGACCCTGAGCGGGATCGCGCCGACCGTCGCGTACCCGGGAGCCCCGTGGCAGACCACCTGGCAGGACCAGACGCTGCTGGTCGGCGAGGCGCTCGGTAAGAAGGCCGACGCGGAGAAGCTGATCACCGGGATCTCGGACAAGATCAAGCAGGTCGCGGCGGAGCACCCCGAGTTCAAGGACAAGACCATCACGGTCGGCTCGTTCGGCGCCGAGAACTACGTGTACATGCCGGGTGACCCGCGGGTGCAGATCCTGAACGAGATGGGCTTCAAGAACGCGCCGGGGGTGGAGGCGCTGGAGAAGACCAACACGAAGAAGGAGTTCTCGCTGACGATCAGCAAGGAGAAGGTCGCGGACGTCGACGCCGACGTACTGATCGCGTACGTCGACGGGATCGGGACGCAGAAGTTCCTGGCCGACCCGGTCTACTCGTCGCTGAAGGCGGTCAAGAGCGGCGGTGCGTACGCGATGCAGGACCAGCAGGTGATCTCCGGCATGAGCGCGGTGAGCGTGCTGAGCGTTCCGTGGGTGCTCGACAAGGTGCTTCCCGGCCTCTCGAAGGCGGCCTCGGCAACCAAGAGTTGAGAGCCGGTACGCCGAGCCGCGGCCACTGGCTCGTCCGTACCAAGCAGAACGGGCCGTCCCGCGCCGGGGCGGCCCGTTCTGTCGTTCGAGGGACTACTGCGCCGCTGGGGACGGGGAGTAGTGGTCTTCGGTGAGGACCGGGATGTAGGCGGAGACCGGGGCCGCGGTGCCGAAGGTGATCGTCACGTTGACCATCTGGCCGGGCTTCGCGCCGGTCACGACGATCGCCGGGCCGGCCTCTTCGGCGCCCGGGGTCGGAGCCGACGGAGTCTCGGTCGGGGCCGGCGACGGAGTGCCGCCCCCGGCCTTCGGGGCCTCGGTGCCGGTGCCCGGCAGGATGAGCGCGGAGTGCGGCTCCAGCTCCACCGGCTCGGTGAGCCCGGTGAACTTGACCTCGGCCGGCTGGTCGGCCCCGGCCTGGCCGTCCGCCGTCCCCGGCGCGGCCTGCGCGATGCTGACCAGGGTCTCCGGGGCGTCGCCGTCGTTGACGATCACGCTGTGCAGTTCACCCTTGCCGTCGGCATCGGCCAGCACCAGCATGTTGCGGACCTTCAGCTGGCCGGACTCGATGTTGGTGCCCTCCGCGGCCTGGTACGGCTGCAGGGTCGGCGCGGAGAAGCTCGCGCTGCACGCCGCCAGCGCGATACAGACAGTGGCGGCGGCACCCGCCAGCGCGGTACGCCGGGCGAACCGCGAGGACAACGTGATCGGCACTGGAATCCCTCTCGTGCAAGCTGTTTCGACCTGTCGCGGCACCTCTGTGCGGCAACCGCGGATCGACTGTGGACCACTGTGGACACCGTCAGGCAGCGGCCTCCGGCGCCCCACAGCGTAGCCCTCGGGGTCGGCGAGGCGGACGCCGGGATGCCGCCGGCGGCATCGGGCGGGGGCGCCCGAGCGATACTGAAAGCATCGGTGTGCGCGCGCACGAGGCATGTGAAACGACGTTTGTCAAGGCGAGAAGTGGGCCCTGACCAGCGCAAACGCCCGAACCGGACCACCGGCCGCGTGGTAGGATGGATCTTGGAAAGGGGCACTTCACACATGACTTTCACAGTCGGCGAGACGGTTGTTTACCCCAATCACGGAGCGGCCGTCATCGAGGACATCGAGACCCGTCAGATCAAAGGTGAGGACAAGACCTATCTGGTCTTGAGGATCGTCGCTCAGAACGACCTGGTCGTCCGGGTCCCCGCGTGCAACCTCGATCTTGTCGGCGTGCGTGACGTCGTGGATCAGGCCGGCCTGGAGCGCGTCTTCGACGTGCTGCGTGCACCGCACACGGAGGAGCCGACCAACTGGTCGCGACGCTACAAGGCGAACCTGGAGAAACTGCACTCCGGTGACGTGCTGAAGGTGGCAGAGGTCGTCCGCGACCTGTGGCGCCGTGAGCGTGACCGCGGTCTGTCCGCCGGTGAGAAGCGGATGCTGGCGAAGGCTCGCCAGATCCTGGTCTCCGAGCTGGCCCTGGCCGAGCACACCAACGAGGACAAGGCGGAAGCCATCCTCGACGAGGTCCTCGCCTCCTAATTAGGCACAGTATTAGGCACAGTCCGAAGCAGCTTGCATGAGTAGCGCGGTCGTGATTCCCGCGGCCGGGCTGGGGCTGCGACTGGGTGGCGAGACCCCGAAGGCATTTCGAGAGGTCGGTGGCGACTCGTTGCTGGTCCACGCGGTGCGTGGACTGAAGGCAGCGACCGCCGCCGACCTCGTTTGTTTCGTGGTCGCCGTGCCGCCGGGCTCCGAGGAGACGGTCGCCAAGGAACTCACGCCGTACGTCGGGGACGCGCAGCTGCTCGTGGTGGCCGGTGGCGCCGAGCGGCCTGCCTCGGTGCAGGCGGCGCTCGACGTGGTGCCGGTCGACGGGATCGACTGCATCCTGGTGCACGACGCGGCGCGGGCGTTCGTCCCGGCCGATGCGATCGAGCGCGTGGTGGCGGCGGTGCGAGCCGGCGCCAAGGCCGTCGTACCGGTGGTGCCGGTGTCGGACACGATCAAGCGGGTCGGGCCGACCGGTGACGTGGTCGAGACGCCTGATCGGTCGACGTTGGTCGCGGTACAGACGCCGCAAGGGTTCGCTCCTGAGGTACTGCGACGCGCGCATGCGGCCGGTGCCGACGCGGGCGTGACCGATGACGCGATGATGTGTGAGCGGATCGGGGTGACCGTGCGGACGGTCGAGGGCTCGCCGGACGCGTTCAAGGTGACCCGGCCGCAGGACCTGCTGCTCGCCGAGGCGCTGCTGGCGGAGCGGAGGAGCTCGTGAAGGTTCCACGGGTCGGCAACGGCATCGACGTACACCCGCTGGAGGAAGGCCGCCCGATGTGGCTGGCCGGCCTGCACTGGCCGGAGGAGCCTGCTGGACTGTCCGGTCATTCGGACGGCGACGCGGCCGCGCACGCGATCTGTACGGCGTTGCTCACCGCCGCGAAGTTGGGTGACCTGGGTTCGAACTTCGGCACCGCCGAGCCGGAGTGGGCCGGCGCAGCCGGGGTCGCGCTGGTGGCGGAGGCCGCGCGCCGGGTTCGGGCCGCCGGGTTCGAGATCGGGAACGTCACGGTGCAGATCGTCTGCAACCGCCCCCGGATCGGCGCCCGCCGCGAGGAGGCGGAGAAGGTCCTTTCCGCCGCCTGCGACGCCGAGGTATCGGTGAGCGCGGCAACAACCGACGGCCTCGGCTTCCCCGGCCGAGCCGAAGGAATCGCCGCCTTCGCCACCGCCCTCATCTACTGACCCCTCTTTGAGCCCTCACCGACCATCCACCTCGTCTTTGAGCACGCACCAACCACATTTCGACGTGTTTTTTGGTTGGTGGGGGCTCAAAGACGGACTGGATCTGGAGAGAACCGCGCGGCGCGGGGGTTCAGTTCGTTGCCGATGGGCTGGGTGAGGAGCGTGTAGAGCTCGGGGCGGCGGCCGCGGAGCCAGCGGCGGCCGGTTGCCAGGGGCACCAGGTCGAGATCGAGGTCGCCGACCACCACGGCCTCAGCGGGGACCGGGGTCTCCGCGACGATGCGGCCGTACGGGTCGAGGATCATCGCGTTCCCGGTGCGGAGTTCGTCGTCGTCGCGGCCGACGCCGTTGCTGAACAGCACGAACATCCCGTTGTCGTGGGCCCGCGCCGGCAGCCACCGCATCAGCCATTCGCGCCCGCTCGGCCCGTTGAAGGCTTCCTCGATCGCCGCACGGTCACCGCCGGCCCACAGCTCGAGCGCTATCGGCTTCATGCCGTGCGGGCTGCGCGAGTTCGTGCCGCCGGTCTGGTGCGGCGCGATCAGGACCGTTGCGCCGAGCAACGCGGTGATGCGGACGTTCTCCACCAGGTTGTTGTCCCAGCAGATCAGTACCCCGGCCCGGAACCCCCACGGCGTCTCGAACACCGTGTACGTCGATCCGCTCGCGATCTGCTCGTGCTCGAACGCATGCAGCTTCCGGTGCACGTGGACGGTCCCGTCCGGCAGGCACACGGCGTACGCGTTGAAAAGCGTGCCGTCAGCATCCTCCAGGAATCCGACCCCGATCCCGGCCTCCAGTTCCTTGGCGAGAGCAACGACCCGACTGATCAGCGGTCCGTCGGCCGGCTGGGCCAACTCGTGCAATCGCGCGGGTGTGTGCCGGCGGAGATGCCAGTAGCCGAGCAGGCACATCTCCGGGAACACGATGAGGCGGGCGCCGTCGGCAACCGCCGCGCGGGCGAGTCGTTCGACGGTGGCGAGGTTGGTCGGGGGCTGGTCAGGGGTCGGCTCGAACTGGACGACGGCGGCTCGGAAGGACGTCATACGACCATCGAAACGCCGAGGCACCTATGACGTCCAATAGCGATTCGCGGCCATTCCATATCCTGGGGTTATGGATCTTCGTCTGCTGCGGGCGTTCGTCACGGTGGCCAGGGTGCGGAACTTCGGGGTCGCGGCCGCGGAGTTGTCGACGAGTCAGCCGGCGTTGACCAAGCAGATCCAGGTACTCGAGCGCCGCGTCGGGTCGGTGCTGTTCAGTCGAGGCCGGCACGGCGCGCGGCTGACCCCGGCCGGTGAGCTGTTGCTTCCTGACGCTCTGGACTTGCTGGAGCGGTCCGAGGCGTTCGATCGGCGGGCTGTTCAGGTGGCGTCCGGGGTTGAGGGGTCGCTGGCGATCGGGTTCGGATTGTCCGGGATCGAGCTGGCGCCGCGGGCGGTGGCGCTGTTCCGGAGCCGGTGGCCGGGAGTGACGATCTCGCTCGAGGACATGTCGTCGGCGGTGCAGTGCGAGCGCCTGCTGGCCGGGAGCCTGCAGATCGGATTCGTCCGGTTACCGGTGTCCGCCGGCCTCGAGCACCTCCGGTTACGACGGGATCGCCTCACCCTCGCCGTACCGGCCGATCAGCAGTTGCCGCGTGATCTGGTCAGCTGGATCGACGCGCGCCCGCTGGTGCGGCTGACACCGGAGCGCGGGCCGGGACTGAGCGCCCAGATCAACACGCTGTACGCCGAACTTGGTTGCCACCCGCAAATACTCCAGGAGGCCGGTGACCTGCAGACCGTTCTCGCCCTGACCGCAGCCGGTGCCGGGCCGGCCGTCGTACCGCAGACCGCTGAACGGATCGCGCCGCCCGAGGTTCGCCTGGTCCCGCTCCCCGGCCGCGCGGCCACCTGGTGGACCGGAGCCGCCTGGGCCACCAGAACCCCGTTGACCGAACGCTTCGTGAAGGTCGCCGCCGAGGTGGCCCGCGCCGGCTAGGGACCCGAGGTGAACCCGGGCTTGACGACGTGCTTGACCTGCCCGTTGAGCCGCCGCCGGTTCCAGGCGGCCGCGACCACGATGCCGCTCGCACCCAGCAGGCCGATGACGCTCATCGCCACGTCCAGGGTCAGGTGCTGCTGACCGACCCATCTCGGCTGCAGCATGCCGTGCGGGTCGATCCGCACCTGCACGGCGCCGCCGGGAAACTCCCGTCCGTGGTCGGATCTGAAGTCGTAGCTCTTGCCGTTCGGGCAGTCCGCGGTGAAGTCCCAGACCTCGCGGTTGCGGTAGTTGTGCACCCGGCAGTTCAGCGTCTTGCCGACGTGGGCGAGTCCGAGCGGCGTCGGCGTCATCAGGAACGGCACGGCCGCCATCGCGCTCGCGGCGGCTCCGAGGTAGCCGAAGTACCCGCCGCCGAGGATCGCGATGCCGAAGGTGAAGAACGTTGTACCGAGGACCAGCACCAGGACCGAGATCACCACGTTGTGCGGCGGGAACGTGTAGATCAGGCCGGCGACCACGAACAAGACCGCACCCAGCGCGATGTACCTCCTCGTTGGGCCTTGCGGAGAGCCGCGCCGCCGCAACGGTTTGCCGGCGATGATCGCGATCACGAGGATCACGCTGACCCCGGCGAAGAACTCCAGCGGTGCGTACTTCATCAGCGTCGCCTGGGTAGTGGTGGCAGCTCGTACGAGTCCAGCCAGCCGGCGAACAGGTGGCGCAGTGCCTCCTCGTCCGGGCTGAAGGTGGTGGCCAGGGCGATGAACTCGGCAGTGGTGACCGACCCGTGCCGGTGTGTCTTGGTCCAGGTACGGAGGAGTTCGAAGAACGCGTCGTCGCCGAGGTGCTTGCGCAGCACGTGCAGGGTGATCGCGCCGCGCTTGTAGAGGCGGTCGTCGAACATCAGGTCCGGGCCGGGGTCCGACAGCATCAGGTCCTGGGGCAGGCCCTTCAACCGCATGTACGCCTTGGCCGCCTGCTGTTCGGCGGTGAGTCCGCGTGACTGCTCCGACCACAGCCACTCGGCGTAGCAGGCGAAGCCCTCGTTCAGCCAGATGTGCTGCCAGTTCGCAGGGGTCAGGCTGTTCCCGAACCACTGGTGCGCCAGTTCGTGCGCGACCAGCCGCTCCGAGCCGTTCCGGCCGTCGACGTGGTTGCTGCCGAACACCGAGATGCCCTGCGCCTCGAGCGGGATCTCCAGCGGGTCGTCGGTCACCACGACCGTGTACCCGCCGAACGGGTACGGCCCGAACAGCCGGCAGAACAGCTTCATCATGTCCTGCTGGCGCCCGAAATCGTGCCGGAACTCGCGGCTCCGCCCGGCCGGCAGCACGCCGCGGATCGTCACGGGCGATGCCGCCAGGTCCACCTCGTCGTACCGCCCGATCTGCACGGTCGCGAGGTACGTCGCCATCGGCGCGGCCTGGTCGAACACCCACGTCGTACGGCTCGCCTTCACCCGGCGTGACACCAGCCGGCCGTTCGCGACGACCTGGTACGGCGAATCCGTGGTGATCGAGATCCGGTAGTGCGCCTTGTCGCCGGGGTGGTCGTTGCACGGGAACCAGGTGGCCGCACCGCTCGGCTGACTGGCGACGATCACGCCCTCGGTGAGCTCTTCCCAGCCGAGCTCGCCCCACGGGCTGTCCTCGGGTTTCGGGTTCCCGTTGTACTGGACGTCGACCGTGAACTCGGCGCCGTCCGGGATCGTCGTCGCCGGGGTGACGTGCAGCTTGCCGCCGCGATGGGCGTACCGCTGCGGCCGGCGGCCGTTCACCGTCACCTTCGACACCCGGAGCCCGGACAGGTCGAGGCTGAACCGCGACAGCGCCTCGGCGGCGAACGCGGTGATCGTCGCCTTGCCGGTCAGCCGGTTGCTGCTGACCCGGTAGTCCAGGTCCAGCTCGTACGACTCGACCTTGTAGTCGATGCTTCCATGGCTGGGCACATACGGGTCAACCATCAGCCCTGCCAGGGAGCACTGCTCTGCCAAGGTGCGATGGGGTTCCCAGCCCACCGCGTACCAGCAGGCACACCTTCACCACGCATCACGAGAGACACCGGCCCGATGGTAGCTCCTGCTCCTACCGCGGCCGCCGGAAGGACGATGCCGTGCGGGCCGAGGGTTGCCCCGGCCCCGAAGGTGACTGTGTTCATGGAGAGAACTCGATCATGAAAAAGGTGCGTTTGCAGCACGCAACCGCGATTCACCGTGGCACCGTCGCCCAGGGTGACCAGATCCGCCTCCGGCAACCAGTACGTCTCGCACCAGACGCCCTTGCCGATCTTCGCTCCGAGTGACCGCAGCCAGAGCGTGAGCACCGGCGTACCGGCGGCGGCGTTCGCGAACCACGGCGCGGCGACCAGCTCGACGAAGCTGTCGACCACCTCGTTGCGCCAGACGAACGAGCTCCACAGCGGGTACTCGACGGCTCTCGTCCGCCCCACGATGACCCATTTGGCGACCGTCGCCATCCCGCCGGCGACCGCGCCGGCGGCGAGGATGACCGCGCCGGACAGCAGCATCGTCCACCACGGACCGAGCCAGAGGTCGAGCGCCTGCAGCGCGAACAGCACGCCGAGGGCAATCAGTACCGTGCACATCATCGGCACGAACCGGCACAGCTCGACCAGCGCGCGAGCGACCTTCAGCTTGTACGGCGGGTTGAACGTGCGGCTCTGATCACCCGAGACGGCCTGCCGGCGGAGCTTCACGGGCGGCGAACCGAGCCACGACGTACCGGCCTTGGACTTCTTCGGAGCCGCGGAGAGCACCGCGACCAGGCCGTTCTTCGGAACGCTCCGCCCCGGCGCCGTCATCCCGGAGTTGCCCAGGAAGGCGCGCTTGCCGACCTTTGCGCCGGCCACGTGCAGCCAGCCGCCGCCGAGCTCGTACGACGCGATCATCGTGTCGTCGGCGAGGAACGCGCCCTCGCCGACGGTGGTCATCTTCGGCAGCAGCAGGACCGTCGACGCCTCGACGTCGCGGCCGATCTTGGCGCCCAGTGCGCGCAGCCACCACGGGGTCAGCAGGCTCGCGTACAGCGGGAAGAGCAGGGTGCGCGCGGAGTCGAGGAGCCGCTCGGTCGCCCAGACCTGCCACCCGATCCGGCTGCGGACCGGGTAGTGGCCGGGCTTGATCCCGATACCGAGGAGCCGTACGCCGATCAGCGTGAGGACCGCGATCGTGGCGAACCCGACCAGCGTCATCAACGGGATCGCGCCCAGCGCATCGAGTGCAGCGTCCGACAGCGTCTGCGTGCCGCGCAGTGCGTACCCGAGGACGACGAATGCCGCAGCGGCCCCGGCGACCGGGATGAGGGACATGATCGCGGACTGGGCGCCGTACGCCGCAACCCACCACGGGGCCCGTGCGGGACGGTGGTCCGGCCACGGGTGCCGCGCGCGGCCGATCCGCGCCGCGGGCGAGCCGGACCAGCGCTCGTTCTCGGGGACTCTGCCGGAGACAGCCGAGCCGGCCATGATCTCGGCGCTCCGGCCGATCTCCGTGCCGGGGAGCAACGTGCTGCGTGAGCCGACGACCGCGTCGGGGCCGATGGAGATCTCTCCGACGTACAACCGGTCGCCGTCGATCCAGTAGCCGGCCAGGTCGACCTCGGGCTCGATCGAGGCGCCGCGGCCCATGGTGAGCATGCCGGTCACCGGCGGCAGCGTGTGCAGGTCGACGCCGCGGCCGACCTTCGCGCCGAGCGCGCGGGCGTAGTACGCGATCCAGGGCGCGCCGGCCAGGTTGGCTGCGCCGGCTGCGTCGGAGAGATTCTCCGCGGCCCACAGCCGGACGTGGACACTCCCGCCTCGCGGATACGTGCCCGGTTTCAGGCCGCGCAACAGGAGGCGGGCGCCGACGACTGCGATGCCCATCCGGCCCGCGGGGCTGATCAGGATCAGCCAGCCGGCCAGGATCCACCACCAGGACACGGTCCGCGCCCACGGGAGCGGCTCGATCAGGGCGGCGAGGAGATTGTTCAACGTGAACACATAGACCAGCCAGCGGACGCCGACGACGGTCTGCAGGATCAGTGTCAGCGCGGTCTGCAGGAGCTGTGTGCTCTTCGGGGTCGGCCGGATCTCCCGGAGCTCGACCGGCTCGAGGGCTGCGGGCTTGAAGTCGTCGAGCCGCTCGGCGAGCGCGCCGAGCCGCGGGTACTCGTAGATGTCGCCGACCGTGACGTCCGGGAACCGCTCGCGGAGCACGGAGACCAGTTGGGCCGCGGCGAGGCTGCCGCCGCCGTGCATGAAGAAGTCGTTGTCGGGTCCGGTGACCTTGGCGCCGAGGATCTTCGTCCAGCGCTCGGCCAGCCAGCCCGCGGTCCCGTCGAGTTCGGCGGCCGGGCCGTCACTGTCCATCCCGGGCAGCGGCCAGGGGAGTGCGTTGCGATCGACCTTGCCCGAGGTCCGGGTCGGCAGCGTGTCGACGATCGCCAGCAGCGGTACGAGCGCGGCGGGCAGCGCTTCACGCAGTCGCTCGGTGGCCTTGGCGTTGTTGAAGGGGGCGGCCTCGTCCGGTACGACGTACCCGACGAGGAGCTGATTGCCCGCGGCGCTGTTGCGTACGGCGGCCGCGGCGCCGGAGACACCTGGGAGGGCCTGCAGAGCGGCGTCGACCTCGCCGAGCTCGATCCGTCGGCCGCCGAGCTTGACCTGCTCGTCGGCGCGGCCCTGGAACAGCAGGCCCAACGGATCGGAGCGCACCAGGTCGCCGCTGCGGTACGCGCGTTCCCAGCCGAGGGTCGGCATCGGCGCGAACTTCTCGGCGTCCTTGGCCGGGTCGAGGTACCGGGCCAGGCCGACGCCGCCGATGATCAGCTCACCGATCTCGTCGTCGGCCACTTCGTTGCCTGCGGCATCTACGACGGCGAGGTCCCAGCCGTCCAGCGGGAGACCGATCCGGACCGGGCCTTCGCCGGTCAGCTGGGCGGCGCACGCCACGACGGTGGCCTCGGTCGGCCCGTAGGTGTTCCAGACCTCACGGCCCTCGATCGCGAGGCGCTCGGCCAGTTCCGGCGGGCAGGCCTCGCCGCCGAAGATCAGCAGGCGGACCTGGTCGAGCGCGTCGGCCGGCCAGAGTGCGGCCAGTGTCGGTACGGTCGAGACGATTGTGATGCCCTGGGCAACCAACCACGGGCCGAGGTCCATACCGGTGCGAACCAGGCTTCGAGGTGCCGGGACGAGGCAGGCGCCGTGCCGCCAGGCCAGCCACATCTCCTCGCAGGACGCGTCGAACGCGACGGACAGGCCGGCCAGGACCCGGTCGTCCGGCCCGATCGGCTCGTCCTGCAGAAACAAGCGGGCCTCGGCGTCGACGAACGCGGCCGCCGATCGGTGCGTGACGGCGACGCCCTTCGGTACGCCGGTCGAGCCCGAGGTGAAGATGATCCACGCGTCGTCGGTCGGCTCCGGGCCGCCCGGGCCGCGCGAGTTCGTCGTACTCGTGGCGTCCATGCGGGCCGAGTACGGATAGTCGAACGCTCCGTTGGCCGCGTCGTTGTCGGCCATCGGAAGCTGTTGCGGGCGGGTGATCGTGAGCTCGAGCTCGTCGCCGACCGTGGCCGCGACGGCTGCCTCGCCGAAGACGAGTTCGGCGCGCTCCTCCGGGTCGTCCGCATCGACCGGGACGTAGGCCGCTCCCGCCTGCAGGGTGCCGAGAATCGCGACGTACAGGTCGTTGTGCCCCGAGGAGATCCGGATGCCGACACGATCGCCGGGCCCGATGCCCGCGGCGGTCAACCGGCCGGCGAACTTGGTGGTCTGCACCAGCAGTTCGCGATAACTCAGGCTGATGCTGCCGTCGTCGAGCGCGGGTTCGTCGCCGTACTTGGCGGCCGTGTCCTCGAGCACATCGACCAGCGTCCGCGCGGCCGTCGCCAGGTCCCCGCGTCGCAACGTCACGGGCGGATAATACGCCGCCCAGTTGCAAGTTCGATAACCCGAAGCAAACACGTGGGTGCGTCCATCAACCGCTTGTTGGCCGATCAGACGGGAACGTTGATGGAGTTGTCGCGGGTTATGGAGCGGGGCGGTTTGTTCATGTCCCGGACGGTAGGTCCGGTTGCCGGGGACCCCTCCCGAGCTCAGTCCAGTACGTCGAGGTCGGCCGGGACCAGTGTGGTTGTCAGCAGCAGTTCTCGGAACATGTTGTCGTTCAGGGCGTTTCCGACCGGCTCACCGACCTCTTCACGAGTCAGCCCGGGTACGCCGTCCCGCGACAGCCGACTGCGGACGTTCGACACCAGGTGCTCGACCCGCTTGGCGGTCCAGCCCTCCGTCGGCTGCAGCTCGGCCAACTGGTCCGCAGCCTGGCGCCAGGACAGCGGTAGCGGGTGCAGGTCGTGCAGCAGGTACCGCTGGCCGACGACGATCAGTGCGAGCTTCTCCGCCGGAGACAGTCGCCAGACGCGTGGCGGGTGCGTTGAGTCACGTGGCCTCGGTACGGGGCGGGCGCCGCTGTCGCCGACGACGTACACCTCCAGGAGGTGCTCGCGTCCGCTGGAGCCCTGCACGAAGAGCGGTGTGTAGCCGGCCGCGAGCGGTACCGGGTCCTCGCCGGCGAAGAGCGTCCGCTGACGTGGGAACCGTACGGGCAGCCGGCCGGTCACTGCGACGTACCAGTGGCCGCTGCGGTGGCTGATCGAGCCGTGCAACCGACTGACGCGCGGATCGTCCTCGCCGATGCAGACATGCACCTCGGGACGGTTCCGTCCGAACAGGATCGTCCGGTGCGGTCCAGCGTCGAGGCTGACGCCACCTGCGACGCTCAGCACGAAGATGGTGCCTGGCTGCGCGTCAGGTACGCCGCCTGCCAGGCTGGTCTGGTTCGGAGGGAGACGCTCCATCTCATGCCCTCGGCAGCTTCGCAGCGACCGACTGACCGAGCTTCGTGGCCAGTCCGCACAGCGCGGTCTGCGTACCGGGACCTCTCGCGATCACCGTCACCAGCTCGACCGTGTCGGCGTACTTCCGGAACACGATCAGCACCGCACAGGTCCCCGGACCGTCGTCTTCGCTCGACACGAACGCGGACCGGCCGGACATCGTCATCGGGCGCCCGTCCGACGCGTCCAGTGGCTGGTCCCGGTCGAACCGCACATCCACCGACAGATCGCTGGTCGTACTCTCCCAACCGCACGACCAGCCACCGAACGACGTGTCCGGATGCTTCGCGTCCACAGCCGGGATCAGCTCGAGCGCCTGGTTGTCCAGCAGCGTGCACGCGTTCAGATGCGCCAGCGACGCGGCCGGCAACGGCTCCGTACGACGGGGGATCGGCCCGGCCTCCAGTACGCCGATCGCCTTCTGCGTAACGGCTTCCGCCATCGCGCACACGTCCATACCGGACCCGTCCGTGTGCCGGGCCTCGACTACCACGTGCGTACCGTCCGACAGCACGAGTACGCGCTCGCAGTCGCCGTCCTCGGCCCGCGCGCGGACGAGCTTGTTCAGGTTGCCGGTGAGCTTCGCCACCGCACCCTGAGGCAGTTCGTTGTCCGCTTCGTCGAGCTCCGCCCGTACGTCGACCTGCTGGCCGCCGCTGCCGTTCACCACCACGTCGCACCGGTCGAAGTTCCCGTACGCCGGTTCCAGCGTCGCGTCCCCGAACTTGCTCAACGACGCCTCGGCGATCAACGAGCACGGGTCCACCGTCAACGGATCACCGACCGGACCGGCAACAGCCGTCGTCGTGGGCGGGGCCGACGGCTCGGACGGTCCCGACACGGCTCGTCCGATCAGCACACCGAGTACCGCGACCACTGCAACGCCGGCAGCCGCCATCGGGATCACCCATCGCTTGCGTCGACTCACAGGCGCGACCGGCGTACCACCGAGCTCGCTCACCACCTCGGCGAGCGACGGGCGATCAGCTGGTTCGACAGCGAGCATCCGCGTGATGATCGGCGTCAGCTCGCCACCGCGTCGCAGCGGCTCGAGTTCACCGCGTGCTGCGCGCCGTAGTACCACCAGCGGGTTCGGGTCGCTTCCGAACGGCGAGTGGCCTTCCAATGCCGTGTAGAGCACCGCGCCCAACGAGAACACGTCGGAGGCGGTCGTCGGTTCGTTGCCGTTGGCTACTTCCGGTGCGAGGTGGTTCGGCGTACCGACCGTCGCGCTGTCCGTCAGCGTCGCATCGGCCCACATCCGCCGCGAGATGCCGAAGTCCGCGAGTTTCGCCGTACCGTCCGCGGTGACCAGGATGTTGGCCGGCTTGAGGTCCCGGTGGATGATGCCCGCCGCGTGCACGGCCTGCAGCGCGGACGCGATCTGTACGGCGATCCGCGCGACCTGGTCGGGTGGCAGCTTGCCCAGTTCGTCCAGGCTCCGCGACGGCAGGTACTCCAGGACCAGCCAGTGCTCGTCTCCGTCCGTCACCACGTCGAAGATCGTCACCACGTGCGGGTCGTGCAGCCGGGCACCGGTCCGCGCCTCGCGGCGCAGGCGGCGTCCATCCGGGTCGTCCACACCGGGATGCGCGCGCTTCAGCGCGACCACCCGGTCCAGTTGCTGATCGTGGGCACGCCAGACCGATCCCATACCGCCCGAACCGAGCGGTTCCCCCACCAGGTAGCGGCCCCCGATCAGCCGGTCCGTCACTTCACCAGGTCCGCCGATACCGCGAACGTGTCACAGGCCTTGTTCTCGCCGATGTTGAAGCCGTTCTGGATCCAGAAGCCCTGGCTGGTCGCCAGGCCGTGCGTCCGCTCGTCCTCCGGTGTGTCCGCCGACTCACCGAAGCTGTTGCTGGACTGCTCCTTGAACTCGCTCAGCCGATCCGTCAGCGGGTACGACTTCGCCACGGCCTTGCTGAACACGCCGCCGAAGCAGGAGGCCTGCAACTCGTTGCGGCGCGAGCTCTCCAGCTTCTGCTCCGGGTGGTCCTGCAGATAAACGGCACGGGCATAGAACAGCCCGCTGACGCCCTGGACGTGGTGGCCGTACTCGTGCGCGATCGTCATCAGGTACGCCAGGTCCTGTTGCGGACCGAAGGCACGGTTCATCTGCTTCACGTCGACGTACATCACCTGGTTGCCGTAGCAGTAGAACGCCAGTACCCGCCCGGACAGCGGCTGGAAGTTGCCGCACGCGGTCGTCACCGGCTGGTCGAAAACGACCAGCCCCGGATCCGGCTTCTCCTGGCCGAGCTCCTTGAAGATCGGGCGCCACGCGTCGTTCAGGCACTTGAAGAGCCGCTGGTAGTAGACCTTCTGCGCCGCCAGGCTGCCGCTGCCGAGGTTGGCGGCCGGGCAGTTCTGCTCGGGCAGCGCACCGGTGCGATAGATGTCGGCGTTCAGCAGGAAGTCCTCGGCGGTGCCCTTCTCCGGGGTGGTCGTCGGCGTCGGCACGATCGACGGACCGCTCACCTTCGGATCGGCCGTGTCCGTGGTGCTGTTGGAGCCGAGCAGCACGGCCAGCACGGCCACCGATACGCCGATGAAGGTCAGGAAGATGAAGCTCACCAGGATCAGCCGCAGCGGGCCGCCGCGCTTCCGGGGCGGCTGGAACCCGTTGAACTGGCCCGGACCGTAGTACGGCTGGAACTGACCTGGGTACGGCTGGCCCTGGTACTGCGGAGCGGGGTACTGCTGGCCCGGGTACGGCGTACCTTGCATCGGACCCTGCGGGTACTGACCCTGCTGCGGTGGCCACGGCGAGGCCTGCGGCGGTGGCAGCACACCAGGCGGCGGGCCGAGTGGCCGGCCTTGCGGTGCGCCCTGTGGTGGGCCGCCGTACCCGTACGGGCTGCTCACAGGTCTGGCCTCCAGGTGGTCGGGTCACGCGGGTCTAATCTGGCTATGGCGGGTTCGCTGCACGAACCGGCACGAGACTACTCTCGACCCATGTCACCGAAGCGCCGCCTCCTCCCGGCTGCACTGCTGATGTCCCTGACCGCCCCGTTGTTCGTTGCCCTGAGCACTATGGCCGCCGAGGCGGTGGCCCCGATGGCAGGGGACCAGATCACCGCATACGCCGCGGACGCGACGCTCACCAAGGACGGCGAGCTGCAGGTCAAGGAGACGGTCGACCTGAACGCCGGCGGTACGACGTTCAGCCGCACCCTGACCACCCGGGTCCGGTCGGACTCCGAGCGGGACCGCACGTACGAGCTGAAGGACGTGTCCGCGACGGTGAACGGACAGCCCGCCCAGGGCTTCCAGAACGACAAGACCGACGACGGCCGCAAGCTGACGCTGAACGTGTCCGGGCAGTCGAAGATCGTCTACAGCTACACCGTGGACAACGTGGTCGCCGACTCGACTGAGGGCCGCCAGGTGAGCTGGCCGATCGTGCAGGGCTTCGCCACGTCGATCCCGAAGGCGACCCTGAGCATCGGCGTCCCGTTCGCGACCTGGGTGACCTGCTTCGCCGGCCGCACCGGCTCGAGCCTTCCGTGTACGTCGTCCCAGCTGGGCGAGTCGGCTGCCGTCGAGATCGAGCAGAACGGTGTACCCGCTGGTGGCCGGGTGACGTTCCTGACCGGGCTGAGCGACCAGGCGACCGTGCAGGCGAACGCGCAGTACTCCACCCGCTGGACGCTCGGGAGGGCGTTCACGGTCGACAAGACCACCGTCGGGCTGGCCGTTATCGTGTTCGGGCTCGGTCTGCTCGGTGCAGTCGGTCTGTGGTTCTTCCGCGGCCGCGACGCCGGGAAGGTCGGTGACGGCGCGCCGGAGCGTCCGGTGCTCGACGGAGCCGACGGCCCGCAGTTCGCCGCGCCGGACGGCATCCGGCCCGGCCAGGTCGGCACCGTGGTGGACGAGACGGCCGACGTCGTCGACATCACCGCGACCCTGCTGGACCTTGCCGTGCGCAACTACCTGACGATCGTCGAGCAGCCGCGCGAGTCGCACTTCGGCAAGCTCGACTGGGAGCTGCAGCGGCTGCACCCGGGCGGCCCGGAGCTGCTGGCGTACGAGAAGGCCTTGCTGGACGCGGTGTTCGCCGACGGTGACTCGGTGCTGGTCTCCGCGCTCGGCCCGTCGCTGCGGCCGCGGCTCAACCTGGTCCGCGAGCAGCTGTACGCCGACGTCGTCACGCAGGGCTGGTTCAACAGCCGTCCCGACGCGGTCCGGAACCGGTGGATCACCGCCGGCCTGGTGCTGCTCGGTGCAGGCGTCGTACTGACCATCGTGCTCGCGATCGTCAGCAAGTTCGCCCTGGTCGGTTTCGCCGTGATGGCAGCCGGTCTGGCGCTCGCACTCGTCGGACAGGCCGCACCGGCCCGGACCGCGCGCGGTGCCGCCGTGCTGGGTCGCGTGGCCGGTCTGCAGCACTACCTGGCCAACGAGACCTCGTCCGACCTGCCGCAGAGCCACCGGCTCGAGTTCGCGTCCCGCTGCCTGCCGTACGCCGCTGTGCTCGGTCTGACCGAGAAGTGGGCGCTCGAGATCGCCGCGACCGATGACGACGACGACCCCGACGCCGGCATCGGCTGGTACTCCGGTCCGGAGAACTGGCACCTGTCCGACATCGGGGAATCGCTCAGCAACTTCGTCACGTCGTTCGGCGGCTCCCTGACCACCGCCCGCCGCCTCTTCGGCTGAGGGCGCCGGCCGCCACGCCGAGCCCTCCCCACCCGCTGCGGGCCTGCCCTTGTGAGTGATGTGGGCGGTGACTGGTGCGGGGAGGCGGGGTCGCGGGGGCTTGAACAGGTTATTGCGTGTCGCCAGTCGCCAGTTGCTGTCCGCGGCCACCAGTTCCTGTCTCCGGCACAACAGCTCACCCTCCCGGGACTCCGGGGACTGGGGGGACTGGGGAGGATGTTCTGCCCTGATCGGGAAGCAATCCTCCCCTCACTCAGTCACGCGCCGTCGACACGCGGGACGATACGGCCAATCGATGACCCACACATGCGTCACAAGGGCCCGTTCACCCTTGAGATGGCGGGTTGTGGCTCGGGCATGGCGAGAGCCGATCCATCGGGTGAGGACCGGCTCTCGGGGGCGATGCGTTAGTTCACCCGTACGTCTGCTGCGGTGAAGGTGTTGCAGGAGTCCGGCTTCTTGTTGTTGTAGCCGGTGAGCGACCACTGGTAGTTGCTGACCCGGTTGCCGTGGTCGTGCACCCGCGGCCGGGCGTAGTCGTCACCCGTATGCGAGATCAGGAACTTCCAGTTGTTCAGCAGTACGCCGTTCATCGGGATGTACGTCGCGTTCGCGCCGAGGTAGACCGCGCCGAGACAGGTCGCCTGCAGCTCGCGCCGGCGGCTCTCGGTCAGCTTCTGGTTCGGCGTCATGCTCTGCTGCCGGGCCATCGACGAGGCGAGGATCCCGCTCAGCTTCTGGATGTGGTGGCCGTACTCGTGCGCGAACGTGTTCAGCATGATCGCGCGGGCGTACGCCGGATTGGTCGTGTAGTACTTGTTGTCGACGCTGAACGGCAGGTAGATCGTCTCGTTCGCACCGCAGTACGCCGCCCGCACGCTGCGCTGCACGCCGCAGGGCGAGGGCACCTTGCCGACGTACACGACGGCCTTCGGGTTGCGGAACGGCAGGCTGGCTTTCTTCATCGCCAGCCACCAGGTCCGGTTCAGGCACGGCAGCAGACGGTTGTAGTACTGCTGCGCCGCCGCGACGGTGACCGGTGCGAACGGCGGCTCCGCGCACTTCGACGCGGCGAGCGGGCCGATCGTGTAGAGCCGGCTGCCCTTCACGACCTCGTCGACCGTCGGGCCACGCGGCGTCGACGGTGAAGGTGACGCGGACGGGGTTTCCGCCGGGGACGGGGACTCCGAGGCCGAGGTCGTCGGGGTCTGCTTCGCCTCGGGCTCGCCGCCGATGCTCCGGATCAGCAACGCGAGGCCGGAGCCGACCACTAGGACGGCCAGCACTACCAGGCCGATCAGGAGCGTGCGGGACATCTTCTTCTTGCGCCGGCGGCGGCCGCCCGGTGGCTGCGGGATCGGGATGGGCGGGTACTGCCAGGTCGGTGCCTGCTGGACAGGCTGACCCATCGGGCCGATCTGACCACCTTGACCGCCTTGGCCGCCTTGGCCGCCTTGGCTGCCGCCCTGCGGGGCGGCGTGGCGGGCGCCGGTCTGCTGTTGCTGCGGTGGGAGCGCGTTGCTCCACGGAGAGGACTGCTTCTGGTCCTGTCCGCCCTGCGGGCTCCACAGGTACGAGTCTTCCGAGCGCGGACCGGTCTGCGGCCGAGGCTGCTGCGAAGGCGACGCCAGCCAAGCGCTCGACTCGGACTGCCGTGGACCCTGCTGATCGGGCTGCTGGGGAGCTGACTGCCACGGGCTGGGTGTGGTGGCGCCGGGCTGAGGTGCCGGCGGACCGGACTGCCAGGAGGCGGGCTGGTTCACACCCTGCTGACCGGCACCGGACTGAGCTGGACCGGGCTGGCGCGGACCCGACTGGCCGGGACCGGACTGCGCTGGACCGGGCTGGCGCGGACCCTGCTGGCCGGGACCTGACTGAGCTGGACCGGGCTGGCGCGGACCCGACTGACCGGGACCGGACTGAGCCGAACCCTGCCAGCTCGGACCCTGCTGGTTCGGACCCTGCTGGTTGGGGCCGGGCTGGTTGGGGCCTGGGCGACCGGGGCCGGGCTGGTTCGGGCCGGACTGGGGCCACCTGGACTGCGTCGGACCCGACTGCGAGGGGCCAGGCTGGGTCGGGCCGGACTGGGGCCACCTGGACTGCGTCGGACCCGGCTGCGAGGGGCCGGGCTGGTTCGGGCCGGGTTCCGGCCTGCCGGGCTGAGGCTGGCCTGGCTGGGGCTGGCCCGACTGGGGGCGGCTTGGCTGGGGTTGGCCGGTGGGGGGTTGGTCGGGGTGTTCTCGGCGGGTGGGGTCCCAGCCGCCGTCGAACCAGCTGCTGGCGGGCTGGTCGGACTGGGCCGGGTTGGTGAACTCCCGCTTGGCGTCGGAGTCGCCGGTCCACCAGGTGGCCGACTGCCCTTCCCCAGGGCTCTGCTCGCCGGGACCACGAGGACCGGCCTCGTTGTCCCGGGATCCGAACCAACCACCACTACCGGGTCCTTGGCCGGCAGGCGGCTGGCCGGGAACGGGCTCCTGCGGACGGTCCGGCTGATCGTCAGCCGGGTCGCTCCCCGGGGGCTGGTTCCTGTTGTCCGACATCGATGCTCCTCACGACCTTGCTGGGTCTTGCGCTGCAGCTCGTTGGTGGGGCGCCGAAGCCGCCTCCCCCCTACATATCCTCCGCGACATACTTTGCGTGATACGGACCCACCAGGCTAGCTACTCCGGCCAGTCGTTTCGAAGTAGACCGGTGACGCCCCTCACTGCACCCTGACAGCAGATGCGGCGAACGTATTGCAGACGCTCGGGTTGCGGGCGTTGTACCCGCGGGTGGCCCAGTACTGGTGGTTGTTCGCGTCGCCGTGGTCGTTCGCGTAGTCGGTCACGTGCCCGATCAGCCAGCGCCACTGGAACAGCGACTGCCCGGTGACCGGATAGGTACGCCGGTTGGCGCCGATGAAGATGTCCGAGAAGCAGGACGCCTGCAGCTCCAGCCGCCGGCTGTCCTGCAGTTCCATCGCGTACGTCGGCCGCTCGTACCGGATCCGCGCGTACGCCTGCAGGATCCCCATGTTGTTCTGGATGTGGTGCCCGTACTCGTGCGCGAACTGGTGCAGCATCCACATCCGCGCCCACACCTTCTGGTAGGACTGCGGGTAGCGGTTGTAGTTGCCGAGGTCCTCGGTGAGGTTCATGTAGATGGTGTCGGTGGTGCCGCAGAAGAACGGCGGCCCGGTTTCGCTGTGGGTCCCGCACGGCGTCGTGATCGTGCCACTGAACATCTGCACGGTCGGTGCCCGGAACCGCCCACCGGCCTTGGTGACCAGCGGCGCCCACGCCTTGTTCAGGCAGCCCCAAAGGTTCCGGTAGTTGGCTCGTGCGCCGGCCACGGTGCTCTGCCGCGCCTTGGACTCCTTGCAGCTCACCGACGCCATCGCACCGGCCTTGTACAGCCTGTTCCGCAGCACGAGGTCGCTGTCGGTCGGGCCCGGGTTCGCCGTCGGCTTGGTGGTCGCGGTCGACCGGGTCGCTGTCGGCCGCGGCGCCTGCGTGGTCGGCTGTGTAGTCGGCTGTGTAGTCGGCTGGGCGGTGGGCCTGGTCGTCGGCACGTTGGTCGGCTGGCCGGACGGTTCCTCCGTCGGCTCGTTCGTCGGGCTGTACGACGTGGTGGTCGTCGGATTCGCGTACGACGGGTTGCCGTCACCCTTGAGCGCCGCCGAGACGATCTTCAGTGCGGTGACGCCGACCAGCAGCACACCGATCAGCACCAAGACCGCGATCAGACCGCCGCGCCCTTTCTTCGGCGGCCTCGGTCCACCAGGCGGAGCGCCCCACCCGAACTGCGGCTGCCCAGGCCCCGGCATCGGCTGCCCCGGAAACGACTGCCCATGAAAAGGCTGCCCCGGAAACGGAGGCCCCTGAAAAGGCGGACCACCAGGAGGCGGTCCGTAAGGCGGACCAGGTGGGCGTCCAGGGGGTGGCTGGGCGCCGTAGCCGGGGGCTTGCTGCCAGGGCGGAGGTGGTTGCTGCGGCGGGTACTGCTGCCCGGGAGGAGGGCCCCATTGGTTGCCTGACACATCCGGGACGCTACCGGAGCCAGGGCTCAACTTACCCGGGCAGGTGATGCCGACCAGGTGTTGCAGCTGGCCGGATTACGGCTCTGGAAGGCCGCGCGGCTCCAGGCCCCGTGGTTGGTGGTGCTGCCGTGGTCCCGCGGGTACGGCGGACGGTCGCCGCTGTTGTTCACGTCGTACAGCCACATCTGGTACGCGTACCCGGTGATGCTGTAGCTGGTGCGGTTGGCGCCCAGGAACACGTTGCCGAGACAGGAGGCCTGTAGCTCGAGCCGTCGACTCAGCTGCAACGCCCCGGCGGCAGAAGCGTCGTACCGGAGCTCCTGGTAGGCGACACCGAGTCCGGTCATCCACTGCACCGCATGCGCGTACTCGTGGGCCATGGTGAACGAGCCGACCATCCGGCCGAACGTCGGGTTCTGCTTGTAGAACGAGATGGTCGACGGTGACTCCATATAGATGGTGTGCGTCGTGGGGCAGTAGAACGAGCGCCCGACTCCGCCGCCGCACGGTGTGTTCACCGAGCCGCCCCAGACGACCAGACCGGGCGACCGGAACCGGCCGCCGGCCGCGGCAACCTGTCTCGGCCAGGCCCGGTCCAGGCAGACCTTGATCGCCTTGTAGTACGCCAGTGACTGGGCACCGTTGCCGAGACCGGTCTTGGCCCGCCTGCAGTTCACCGTCCGCATCACACCGGTCTTGTAGAGCCGGTGGGTCGCGTTGTACGTCGCCGGGCTCACGGTCTGCACCGGCTTCGGCGGAGTGACCTTAGTGGTCGTCCGAGTGGGCCGCGGAACAGCTGTTGTCGGAGCAGGTGCGCTAGTGGGAGCCGTAGTCGGCTCGGGTGTCGCAGACTCCGTGGCAACCGGTGCGGCGATCGCAGGTCCGTCGCCGCCGCCCTGTGTGAGCTTCACGGCCAGGAACACGCCGCCGGCCGCGACGACCGCCAGCACTGCGACGACGAGCAGCGCCGTACCGCCGGACTTCTTCCGCGGCGGCTGAGGCGGCATCGGACCCCACCCGTACTGGGGGCCGGGCTGCGGCGGAGGAGCGTAGTACTGCGGAGGCACCGGGTACTGCGCCGGCGGCGGACCGCCTTGGTAGCCCTGCTGTGGCGGCGGGCCGAATTGTCCGGGTCCCGGTCCCCATTGGTTGCCTGACACCCCGCAGACGCTATCGTGCCCCGTGTCAACCTAACCCTCTTTCTACGGTGTGATTGGGCGATGCGTCTACGTCTCCTCGGGCTCTCCCTGTGTGCCCTCGGCCTGCTCGGCCTTTCCACTGTCCCAGCCGCTGCGGCCGGCGCGGACGCAACCAGCTCCGCCGCCGACCCGGTGGTGACCAACTACGACAGCCAGATCCGCGTCGAACGTGACGGCTTGCTCCGGGTCGCCGAGACCTGGAAGCTCAGCAACGTCACCGGGACGTTCACCCGGTTCGTCGTGACGCGGGACCACCTGCCGGACGACATCGACCACGTCCAGGAGATCGGCGACCTGCAGGTCAAGTCCGGCGGCCAGGACAAGAAGGCCGAGCTGAAGACCGAGGGCGACGTCACGTCGATCGCCGTACCGGACCTCAGCGGCGCCACGACGCAGCTCGACGTGACGTACACCGTGAAGGGCGCGGTGGCGAAGACCCTGGACGGCACCGAGGTCCGGTTCGCGCCGCTGACCGGGATCAACCTCGCGATCCAGACCGCGAACGTGGTCTTCAGCGTTCCCGAGGTCTCGCACGTCGCCTGCTTTGCCGGCCCGATCGACAGCAACATCCCGTGCACGCTCGCGCAGATCGGCGAGACCTCCGGCCCGACCTTCCAGCAGACCGCACTGCCGCCGGGCAACACGGTCAAGATGGCAGTCGGCTTCCCGAAGGGCCAGATCGCCGACAACTCGATCATCGAGTACCGGCACACCTTCAAGCGCGCCTTCTCCACCGACGCGGCGCAGCTGATCACCGCGCTGGCGGTGCTGCTGCTCGGCGCGATCGCGCTGTTCGTGCTGTACCGGCTGCGCGGCCGGGACCAGGTCGACCCGCGGCGCGTCGTACCGGCGTCGCTGTTCAGCCTCGGCACCGACACGCGGATCGACTTCACGCCGCCGTCCGACCTGCGGCCCGGTGAGGTCGGCACGCTGATCGACGAGCGGATCGACCCGGTCGACGTGACCGCGACGATCATCGACCTGGCCGTCCGCGGGCACATCCAGATCGTCGAGCTCGAACACAGCACCGAGTTCGCGCGGCCGGACTGGGAGCTGCGCCGGGTCTCGAACGCCCCCGCGGAGGAGCTGCAGCGGTACGAGAACGTCCTGATCCGCGCGATCTTCGGCGACGCCGACTCGGTGCTGGTCTCCGAGCTCGGCAAGCAGGTCCGGGCGAACCTGGCCCAGGTCCAGGACGCCCTGTACGACGGTGTGGTCAAGCGCGGCTGGTTCACCGAGCGCCCGGACCGCACCCGGTCGCTGTGGGCAACGATCGGTATCGGGACCACCGTGGTCGGTGTCATCGCGACCGTCCTGCTGGCCCTGCTGTCGACGTGGGGTCTGCTCGGCCTCGCGATCACGCTGGTCGGCGTCGGCCTGCTCGTGGTTGGCCGCTACATGCCGGCCAAGGCCCCGGCCGCCGGCCGTGTGCTCGGCCAGGTCGCCGCGATCCGCGGTGAGCTGCTGGAGATGGACGTCAGCGAGCTGCCGACCGACCAGCACGCCGAGCTCTGCTCCCGCGCTCTGCCGTACGCCGTCGTACTCGGCGGCTCCGAGCGCTGGATCGACGCACTGGTCGCGACCGACAGCACGCCGGACGAAGAGGACGAGGGCTTCACCTGGTACCGCGGCCCGAGCGGCTGGCACCTGCAGTACCTGCCGGACTCGCTTCGCAACCTCACCACCAACCTGACAGGCGCACTCTTCGCCCGCTGAGGTCTTACAGAACAGGGCCCGCCACGCCGCCCCGGCGTGGCGGGCCCTGTCGATTCTGGGGTCGTCTCTACCAGTTGTGCTGCGGGTCCGAAGGCGCCGGCAACGGCAGGCCCTCCGGGTGCACGACGTACACCAGTCCACCCGAGTGCGGCACCCACGCGTTCTCGAAAGCCGTTCTGTCGTACGTGGTCCGCACCTGGTCGTCACTCGCGATCAGGTGCGACGCGGGGTCGTTGACGACCACATTGCCGTTCTGGTCGAACCCGACGATCACCATCAGGTGCCCGTTGGTCCCGTAGCCCGCACCGGGCAGGTCGCCCTTCTTGAACGACAGCGACGCGATCAGCGGGATCCCGGCCTTGATGAACTGTTCCGCCTCCGTCAGCGACCGCAACCGCGTCACGAAGGCGTCCACTCCGCGCGACCCGGCGTACGCCGTGTTGAACGGCCAGTTGCCTGCACCGTCGTACGCGTAGTCGAAGACGGACCGGGCCGAGTGGTCGACCTGTGGATCCAGGTCGGACGGATCGACCCACGCGGTCTCGGCCGCGGTCGGACCGGCGCCGTAGTAGTCCAGGACCATCGCGGTGGACGTCGCAGAGCACCAGGCCTCGCCGCCACCGTCCCACTGCGGATAGTGGCCGATGTGTGTCTCCTGCGAGTACGTCCGTACGTCGAGGACGATGCCCTCCGCGCCGCCGAGGGGGCTGACGGCAACCCTCTTGTCGGACGGCAGCTGGGAAGCCATTGCTCCGACGGACCGGACCACGGGCGACTGCGTCGTACCGCTCAACCGGTACAGGGTGACCTTGAGCTGCCAGCGGTCGAGCCACTGACCTGCGGCGGACTGGAAGGTGTCGACGGCAACGGATCCGTTGGCGTCGCCCTGGCTGGGCACCGACGTCCGGTGGATGTCACCGGCCGCGGTGTCGTCGCCACCGGACCAGCGACCCAGCACGTACCACTTGGTGGTCGTGCCGAGGTTCGTCGTACCTGCCATCGACACCTCGACCCAGGTCCCCGGTGGAGTGGTCGCGTTCCAGGACGCGACCAGCTCGGTCAGCCCGAAGCCGGTGCTGACATGCGGTGAGACCCAGCTGGTCTGGTCGTAGGACTTGGCGGTGCCGTCACCGAACGGGTCGACGTACGACGTGGTGCCGGTCGCCGTACCGAACGTCAGGGCGCCGTCGGCGACCGTCGTACCGAACTGCTGGCCGGCCAGGAAGTCGGCGTTCGAGGTCCACGTGCGATAGGCGATCTGCCGTGCCGGTGCGACCTTCACGGCTTCGCTCGGCAAGCTGCCGGCGCTGAGCACAACCACACCGAGAATCAGCGCGGTGACAGAACGGGCGGAAGTCATACTCCGACGGTAGACCGGACGACAGTCGCTGTCAGCATTTCGGCGTGGCGCGACAAATACTTACGAACGCTTGTCCCAATCGCTGTACAGCATGGCGAAAACCAGTTCGTCGGTCCACTCGCCCTTGAGGTACTCGTTCTGCACGAAGTGCGCCTCCTGGCGCAGACCGAGCCGCTTCAGCAGGTTGACCGAGCCGGTGTTGCGAGCGTCCAGCCGCGCGATGATCCGGTGCAGGCCGAGCTCCTCGAACCCGAGCCGCAGCAGTTCGACCGACGCCTCGGCGGCGTACCCGTGGCCGTGCGACTCCGGGTGGAAGACGTAGCCGAGTTCGCCGGTGCGGTGCTCGACGCTGTTCATGAACAGCGTCACCTCACCCAGGTGCTGACCGGTGTCCCGCAGGACCACCGCGACGGTGAGCGCTTGACCGTCAGAGTCCATCGGGACATCGGCCAGCCGACCGGTGAGGGCCTCCTTGACCTGCTCCGGCGTGCGCACGTCGTACAGCAGAAAACGTGTGACGTCAGGGTTCGACTGCAGTTTCAGCAGGTCGTCGTAGTCGTTCTCGACGTAGCGTCGAAGGGTCAGGCGGTCGGTCTCGATCGGCAGCGAGTAGCTCACCGATCGAGACTAAGCGACCGCGGCAACAGAATTATCCGTTCGCGAGCGCCTGCAGCCGGGACGTGTCGCCGTTGAAGTGACTCTGGTCGATCGGCGACGAGGTGAACTGCCAGAACGTGTAGAACGGCCAGGCGCCGGGCAGCGTCCCCACGGTGGAGGCGTAGCGCGCGACCCACAACGGGTTGGTCGAGTTGAACGCGGTCGTGTTGCCGGTGCAGGTGCTCCACCAGTCGTAGTTCGTGTAGATCACCGCGTCGCGTCCGGTGCGGGACTTGTAGGTGTTGAGGAAGTCCCGGATCCAGCTGACCATCGCGGACTGGCTCAGTCCGTAGCAGGTCGCGCCGTACGGGTTGTACTCGATGTCGAGCGAACCCGGGAGCGTCTTGCCGTCCCCGGACCAGCCGCCGCCGCTGCTGGCGAAGTAGTTCGCCTGCGTCGCGCCGCTGGAGTTGTTCGGCAGTGCGAAGTGGTACGCACCGCGGATCATGCCGACGTTGTAGGACCCGTTGTACTGCTGGGCGAAGTACGGGTTCTTGTACGACGTGCCTTCGGTCGCCTTCACGTAGGCGAACCGCTTGCCTTGACCCCACCAGTAGGCCCAGTCGACGTTGCCCTGGTGACTGGACACGTCGATGCCTTCGACGGTCGCCGTGATCCCCATGTCGGCGGGCGCAGCGCTGCTGCTGGTGGTAGTGGTGTTGTTGGTCCAGCCCATATAGGCGTCGCCGGCCTTGTCGATGCCGTGCCGGCGGGCTTGTGCGGTGGGCTGGGGCGTGCTGCTTGCTTGGGCGGAGCCGGTCGAGGCCAGGAGCAGGCCAAGAGCGACGGCGGCACCCGTGAAAAGGGCGGACTTCACGGTTTCCTCCAGAGCGATGAGGGGCGGACAGAGCGCTCGGCGATGGTCTTACCCGCATCCGGCACAAACCAACCCTTACTCCAGTTTGTTCGGTGATTATTTACCGGCGTCACCTCCCGTTACCCTTGACCGGTGACACTTCGCTTGTACGACACCGCAACAGCAGCAGTGCGAGATTTCCAGCCGGTCCACCCGGGCAAGGTCGGGATCTACCACTGTGGGCTGACGGTGCAGGGTGCCCCGCATGTCGGGCACATCTACAAGGAAGTGGTCTTCGACGTACTGCGGCGCTGGCTGGAGCGTTCCGGCTACCAGGTGACCGTGATCGCGAACGTGACCGACATCGAGGACAAGATCCTCACGAAGTCGGCCGAGCGCGGCATCCCGTGGTGGGCGCACGCCTACGAGTTCGAGCGCGAGCTGCACTGGGCGTACGACGTGCTCGGCTGCCGCCCGCCGACGTACGAGCCGCGCGCCACCGGGCACATCCCGGAGATGCTCGAGATGATCGCCGACCTGATCGAGCGCGGGCACGCGTACGTCGCTCCCGACGGCTCCGGCGACGTCTACTTCGACGTGAAGTCCTGGCCGGCGTACGGCGCTCTGTCGCACCAGCGGATCGACGACATGGAGGCCGCCGAGGACGCGGACCCGCGCGGCAAGCGGGACCCGCGCGACTTCGCGCTCTGGAAGGGCTGGACCGAGGCGACGCCGCGGACCGCGTCCTGGCCGGCGCCGTGGGGTCGCGGCCGGCCGGGCTGGCACATCGAGTGCTCGGCGATGGCGGGTAAGTACCTCGGCGACGAGTTCGACATCCACGGCGGCGGCCTGGACCTGCGGTTCCCGCACCACGAGAACGAGTTGGCCCAGTCGACCGCGGTCGGGCAGAAGTTCGCCCGGTTCTGGATGCACAACGCGCTCGTCACCACGGCCGGCGAGAAGATGTCGAAGTCGATGGGCAACAGCGCCGTCGTACGGAACGTGGTCGAGCGGGTCCGCCCGATCGAACTGCGGTACTACCTGGTGCAGTCGCACTACCGCTCGGTCGTCGAGTTCTCGTTCGAGGCGCTCGACGAGGCAGCGAAGAGCTTCCAGCGGATCGAGGGCTTCGTGACCCGGGCCGCCGAGGTGACCGGCGGCGTCGAGCCGGACGCCGAGCTGCCGGGTGACTTCGTGGCCGCGATGGACGACGACCTGGGTACGCCGGCCGCGATCGCCGTACTGCACAACACCGTGCGCGACGGCAACAAGCTGGTTGCCGACGGCGACTCGGAGGCGCTGCGCGAGGTGCTGGCGTCGGTGCGCGGGATGCTCGGCGTGCTCGGGCTCGACCCACTGGCCGAGCAGTGGGTGTCGCGGGCCGGTGGTAGTGACGAGCTCACCGAGGTGGTCGATGGCCTGGTGAAGGCTTTGCTCGAGCAGCGGCAGGCAGCGCGTGCACGCAAGGATTACGCCGCCGCGGACGACGTCCGCGACCGGTTGAAGGCGCTCGGCGTCGTCGTCGAGGACACACCGCAAGGGCCCCGTTGGTCTCTCGCGACAACTACCACCGACGAAGGAAACTGACGTGCCAGGCAACAGCCAGCGTAAGGGCGCCATCCGGAAGAAGCCGCGGGGGAACCCGACGGCCGGGTCCGGCGGGCGGGTCCGCCGCGGACTCGAGGGCAAGGGGCCGACGCCGAAGGCCGTGGACCGGGTCAAGCACCCGGCGCACAAGCGGGCGAAGGCGGCCGAGCGGGCCAAGGACCGCGAGCGACCCCGTCGCCCGGCGCGGAAGGACAACGAGTCCGCGGTCGAGTGGGTGTACGGGCGGAACCCGGTGGTCGAGGCGCTGCGGGCCGGCGTACCGGCCGCGGCACTGCACGTTGCCGAGGGCACCGAACGGGACGCCCGGCTGCGTGAGGCGTTGCTGGTCGCGGTCGAGACCGGGGTCTCGGTGCTCGAGGTGCCGCGTGCGGAGCTCGACCGGGTCACCGCGGGCGGCTCGCACCAGGGCGTCGCGCTGCAGATCCCGCCGTACGAGTACGCGCACCCGGACGACCTGCTCGACCGGGCGCACGCGGCCGGCGAGGTGCCGCTGATCGTCGCGCTCGACGGTGTGACCGACCCGCGCAACCTCGGCGCGATCACCCGATCCGCCGCGGCCTTCGGGGCGCACGGTGTCGTGGTCCCGGAACGCCGTACGGCGTCGATGTCGGCCTCGGCCTGGAAGACCTCGGCCGGCGCCGCGGCCCGGATCCCGGTCGCCCGCGCGGGCAACCTGAACCGGGCCCTCAAGTCCTACAAGGACGCCGGCCTCCTGGTCATCGGCCTCGACATGAACGGCGAGGTGGACCTCCCGTCCTTCGAGGCCGCAACCGAGCCGATCGTCCTGGTGATCGGTTCCGAAGGGAAGGGTCTGGCCCGCCTGGTCCGCGAGAACTGCGACCTGATCGTCTCGATCCCGATGACCAGCGCCACCGAATCCCTCAACGCCGGCATCGCCGCCGGCGTAACCCTCTACGAAATCTCCCGCCGCCGCGCGAGCTGAACAGAGCTGTGGGGGCGGGGAGGTCTCCCCGGCCCCACAGTCACGTCTGGATCAGTAGACGCTCACGCCGTAGCGGGAGAGGGCTTCGGTGACGGGCTGGAAGTAGGTGGTGCCGCCGGAGGAGCAGTTGCCGGAGCCGCCGGAGGTGAGGCCGAGGGCTACAGTGCCGGCGAACAGCGCGCCGCCGGAGTCGCCGCCTTCGGCGCAGACGTTGGTCCTGATCAGGCCGGAGACCGAACCCTCGGCGTAGTTCACCGTGGCGTTCGTCGCGGTGACCGAACCGCTGTGCACACCTGTCGTGCTACCGCTGCGCTTGACCGCCTGCCCCACCGAGGCGTTGCCGGCGGACGTGATGTCCTGGGACGAACCGTTGTAGAGGTCCACGGTCCCGGGGTGGTTCGTGTACGACGTGCTGTACTGCACGATCGCGTAGTCATTACCCGGGAAGCTCGACCCGTACGTCGTGCCGAGCAGTGTGGTCTTGCTGGAGTTCGAGTACCAGCTGGACGCGATGTTGCCGCAGTGTCCTGCGGTCAGGAAGTAGTACGTGCTGCCGCTGCGCACGTTGAAGCCGAGCGAGCAGCGGTACTGCCCGCCGTAGATGGCGTCGCCGCCGGCGATGTACTTCGTCAGCTTGCCGGACAGTTTCTCGAGCTTGATCCGGTCGCCGTACTGCTTGGTGACACCGGTCAGCTTCGACAGCTTCGTGCCGGTGACGGTTTCGTCGTACGACACGATGATCCGGCCGTCCGGTTCGGTCTGCCACGCCGTACCGGGGATCGTCGCGTTCTCGGCCAGGGCGGACGAGATCGCGGCAGAAGACAGGGTGGACAGGGTGGACGGATTGACCGGTGCGGCCGAGGCCTGCGTTGCCAGAAGTCCGGCGGCGGCAAGCCCGGCCGCGGCCAGGAGTGCGGTGGTACGGCGGAGTGGGGACATGTTCACGGTTTCAGCCTCCTCACGATGAGGACGCCTTCGGGGCGGGGCGTCCTTGACTTCAACCGTGACGAGTCCTACCCACAATCTCCGTGAGTATTCAGACAAACTCGGAGCGTAGGGGAAACCTGCGCTCAGTAGATCGAGACCTGCGCTCAGTAGATGGAGACCCCGTAGACGTTGAGGGCTTCCACGACCGGCTGGAAGTAGGTCACGCCGCCCGAGGTGCAGTCGCCCGAACCACCGGAGGTCAGACCGAACGCCCACTGCCGGTAGAACAGCGGACCGCCCGAGTCACCCGGCTCCGCGCACACGCTGGTGCGGATCAGGCCGGCCACGCGGCCGTCGCCGTAGTTCACGACCGAGTTCAGCCCGGTCACGCGGCCGCTATGCAGGCCGCTGGTGGCGCCGGAGCGGTAGACGAGCTGGTTGAGGCCCGGGTTCATCGCCTTGGTGATGTCCTGCGAGTGACCGTTGTAGAGGTACACGCTGCCGCCCGGCACCTTCAGCGGGATGTCGGTGCGGTACACGACCAGCGCGTAGTCGTTCCACGGGTAGCTGGCGTTGTGTACGGCGCCCGTGTACACCTTGTGGGCCTGGTCCTGGTACCAGCGGGCCGCGTCGACACCGCAGTGACCGGCAGTGAGGAAGTAGTACTTGCCGCGTCGCTGCACGTTGAAGCCGACGCTGCACTTGTAGTCGCCGCCGAATGTCGCCATACCGCCGCTGATGTACTTCTGCAGTTTCCCGGGCAGCTTCTCGAGCTTGACGTTCGTCCCGAGCTGCTTGGTCAGGCCGGTCAGCTTGCTCAGCTTCGTACCGGTGACGGTGGGGTCGTACGACACCAGCACGGTGCCGTCCGGCTGCGTCATCCACGCCGTACCAGGAGTGTGGATCTGGTCGTTCAACGTCGAGGTGATCGCCTTGGCGGACAGGCGGGGCGGCTTCACCGGATCAGCCCCGGCCGGCACAGCGGCCGTCAGTGTGAGTGTGGTGGCGGCGACCATCACCGCGGCTCGTCGTAGAGATTTCATCGGATTTGTTGCGGGGAAGCCCCGTCCTGCGGAGCGGGGACGAACCGCAACTCTCTCCCTTCAAGTGATAACTGTCGGTGTCGTCTGTTTGGGTGTGTGCTGTGTCTCGCTACCGCCTCGTGCCAACTCCTGCCCAGGTGTCTGGGTTGCTGGAGCACTGCCGGCACGCGCGGTACGTGTGGAATCTGGGTTTGGAGCAGCGGCTGATGTGGCGGCCCGGCCGCCCCGCAACGCCTGGGTACGCGGCGCAGTCCGCGCAACTGACTGAGGCCCGCGCGGCGGAGCCGTGGTTGAGGGCTGGGTCGCAGACTGTGCAGCAGCAGGCGCTGCGGGACCTCGACCAGGCCTGGCGCAACTTCTACGGGGGCACCCACGGGCGACCGACGTGGCGCCGCCAAGGTGTGCATGAGGGGTTCCGGATCGTCGGTCCGATGGCGCAGCGGGTGGAGAAGCTGAACCGGACGTGGGGCCGGGTGCTGGTGCCGAAGGTCGGCTGGGTGAAGTTCCGGCTGTCCCGGAAGCTGCCGGACGCCAAGTCGTACCGCATCACGTGCGACCGGGCCGGGTGGTGGCACATCGCCCTCGCAGTCGTCCCCGAACCCATCCAGGCACCCGGAAACGGCGAAGTGGTGGGTGTGGATCGTGGAGTCACCATGTCCGCTGCGCTGTCGACCGGGGAGCTGCTGTCCTGCCCCGGCCTGTCGAGGCAGGAACAGTGGCGAATGACGGGCCTGCAACGCAAACTCGCCGGAGCCAAGCCGGGCAGCAACCGGCGCGGGAAGATCCGAATCGCGATCGCACGGCTCAAGGCGCGGGCGAGTAACCGGCGGAAGAACTGGGTCGAGCAGACGACCACCGATCTCGCCTGGCGGTTCGACGTGATCGGTGTCGAGGACCTGTATATCCGCAACATGACGAAGTCGGCGCGCGGCACCCGCGAAGCACCGGGCCGCAACGTGCGGCAGAAGGCCGGACTCAACCGGGCAATCCTCGCCCAGGGCTGGGGCCTGCTCGTGCAACGTCTGGAGCACAAGGCACCCGGCCGGGTCCAGAAGATCAATCCTGCGTACACCTCGCAGACCTGCAGTGCCTGTGGGCACGTCGCATCGGAGAACCGCGAGAGCCAAGCGGTGTTCCGGTGCGTCGCCTGCCGGTACGAGGCCAACGCCGACGTGAACGCGGCCATCAACATCGCACGCATCGCCGCGGCCGGACGGGCCGTGAACGCACGCCGAGAGACTGCCGTGCTGGACTCTGAGAAGCGTGAACCTCAACACGCGCCTCCAATGGTCGCGTAGTTGGAATCCCCGCCTCCGGGCGGAGGAGGACGTCAAATCATCAGCCTTCCGGGCTGCTCTGATGCGCAATGTGGCAGCAAGAGGACGTGAGAGACACCCTAAAGGTGTCTGCGGTTCAGTCAGGCGGTTGGTCGAGGCGCAGGGAGTGCAGGACGAACGAGGCCAGTTCGCGGTAGGCCTCGGCGTCGTTCAGTCCGGTACGCCGGGCGATGTCGCCGCGCTGGATCGCCTGCATGGTGTGCGCGATCATCTCGGCCGCGAACGCGATGTCGACCTGCCGGAAGATCTTGTGGTTGATCCCGTCCTCGATCAGCTGCCGGACCCGCTCGGCGGCGATCCGGGTGTTCCGCTCGTACACGGACCGGGCCGGCGCGAAGGTCGCCACGTCGTCGAGGAAGGTGCGGCTGGCCGGCCGCAGCGCGTCCGCGACCGCATTCAGGTACGCCGCGATCCGCCGGTCGTGCCGGGTCTGCCGGGCCACCGCGGACTCGACCTGGGCGGTGGCGTTCTTGAAGTAGTGCTTCACCACCTCGACGGCGAGCTGTTCCTTGCTCGGCGCCAGCGCGTACAGGGTCGTTTTGCTGCAGCGCAGCTCGGCGGCGAGGTCGTCCAGGGTGAACCGGCTGAACCCCTGCTCGAGGAACAAGGACAGGAGCCGGTCGAGCAGTTCGGACTGCCGGCGGGTCCGCCGCCCCGGCACGACTGTTGTCATATCGAGACAGCATAGAACGATACTGAATTATGTGCTCCAGTATCGTCTGGAGTATCATTTCGTCAGTTGTTGAGAGGGGGCTCCTGATGGCTGTCGACCGACTCCTGCCCACTGACGAATCCATTGACCTGCTCGCCCTGGTCCGCGACCTGTGCGAGCACGAGCTCGCGCCGCACGCCGCACAGGCGGAGGAGAGCGAGACCTTCCCGCGGGACGCGTTCCGGACCCTCGGCAAGGCGGGCCTGCTCGGTCTGCCCTATCCGGAGCAGTACGGCGGCGCCGAGCAGCCGTACGAGGTGTACCTGCAGATGCTCGAGGAGATCGCGGCCGCCTGGATGTCGGTCGGCGTCGGCGTCTCGGTGCACACGATGACCAGCTACGCGCTGGCGACGTTCGGGACCGAGGAGCAGCGCGACCGGCTGCTGCCGGACATGATCGGCGGCGAGCACCTCGGTGCGTATGCGCTGTCCGAGCCGCAGGCCGGCTCCGACATCAGCTCGATGACGACCCGCGCTGTCCGTTCCGGTGATTTCTATGTGCTGAACGGGACCAAGGCGTGGATCAGCCATGGCGGGCACGCCGACTTCTACACGACGTTCGCCCGTACGTCGGACGACCCGAAGCACGGGATCTCTGCGTTCCACGTGCCGGCGTCGGCGGAGGGTCTGAGCTTCGGTGCGCCCGAGCGGAAGATGGGCCTCACCGGGTCGACGACCACGCTCGTCAACTACGACGACGTACGCGTTCCGGCCGCCAACCTGATCGGCGCCGAGGGTGACGGGATGCGGATCGCGTTGTCCGCGCTCGACTCCGGCCGGCTCGGGATCGCAGCCTGCGCGGTCGGCCTGGCGCAGGCGGCGCTCGACCTCGCCACGACGTACGCGAAAGAACGGCAGCAGTTCGGGCAGTCGATCGCCGACTTCCAGGGCATCCAGTTCCTGCTCGCCGACATGGCCGCCGCGGTCGAGTCCGGGCGCGCGACGTACCTGCACGCTGCTCGGCGGCGCGACCTCGGCCGGACGTTCACCCGGGAGGCCGCGATCGCGAAGCTGGTCTGCACGGACGCGGCGATGAAGGTCACCACGGACGCGGTGCAGGTGCTCGGTGGGTACGGTTACACCCGGGAGTTCCCGGCCGAGCGGTACATGCGCGAGGCCAAGGTGACCCAGATCTTCGAAGGTACGAACCAGATCCAGCGGCTCGTGATCAGCCGTGATGTGTTGAGGAGTATTTGATGGAGTTCAGCCCGTCCGACGTCGCTCTCGTCACCGGTGGTGGTTCCGGGCTCGGAGAGGCGACGGTACGACGGCTCGCTGCCGACGGACTGGGTGTCGTGATCGTCGACCTGCCCTCGTCCGCGGGCAAGGCGGTCGCGGACGAGCTGGGCGACCGGGTGGTGTTCGCGCCGACCGACGTCACCGACGAGACCGCGGTGACCGCGGCGCTCGACGCGGCCGAGGCGCTCGGCACGCTGCGGGTGGTGGTGAACTGCGCCGGCGTCGCGACCCCCGGCCGGGTCGTCGGCCGCAAGGGTCCGTTGCCGCTGGCCACGTTCCGGCAGGTGATCGAGATCAACCTGATCGGCACCTTCAACGTGCTCCGGCTGGCCGCCGAGCGGATGATCGCCTCCGACCCGTCCGCGGACGGCGACCGCGGCGTCGTGATCATGACCGCGTCGATCGCGGCGTACGACGGTCAGGTCGGCCAGGCGGCGTACGCGTCCAGCAAGGGCGGCATCGTCGCCCTCACCCTGACCGCCGCCCGCGACCTGGCCGACAAGGGCATCCGCGTCGTCACGATCGCCCCCGGCACCATGGAAACCCCCATGCTCGCCGGCCTCCCCGAGGAAACCCGCACCGTCCTCGAGCAGCAGGTCCCCCACCCCTCCCGCCTAGGCAAGCCCTCCGAATACGCAGCCCTAGTACGCCACATCCTCGACAACCAACTCCTCAACGGCGAAGTAATCCGCCTAGACGGCGCCCTCCGCATGCCACCCCGCTAACGCACCCCTTCTGCTGCGTGCGACCGGCCGGTTGTCGGGCGAGGTGACGCTCTCTGGGGGCTGCGGACAGGAAATACCGGGTCCCATCCCACCAGAACCTGTCTCACGGTCCCGCAGTCGGGCGCCTCAGGTGTATTTGAGCCAGCGAACGCCATGCGCTGGGACGACGTGCACGCGCTTGGAAGTGGGTGTGCCGGTCCACAGGTCTTGCTTCTGGGCGGGGAGTTCGGCAGGAAGTGGAATCTCTCGAGATGCGGCGCCGGTCCAGAAGATTGCTGCGTAGGAGCAGTTCTGGCCTTGGGCGGTCCAGGCGATCAGTTCGCCGTCGTCGAGTGGTTCGCGGATGATTTCGCGGCCGTCGTGTGAGGTGTTGAGGACCTCGGCGAGGGCCGGATTCTTCAACAGGGCAAGGGTCTCCGGGGAGGTGGTGGGCAGGTCGCCGCCCATCATCAGCGGGGAGCGGGCCATCGCCCACAGCGTGAGCAGGGTCTTCTGTTCGTCGACGGTGAGGCGGCTGTCGCGGTCGTCGCCGCGTTCGGCGCGGATGCCGATATGGCCGAGTGGCAGCATGTCCGCGTCCGCCCAGCCGCCGGTCTGCTGGAACGGCGCCCACCGGGCCAGTCGCGCGAACTGCGCGTGCACGTCCTCCCACCGGTCCCACAGGTCGTCGGAGATCCGCCACAGTTGCGCATTGGCCCGCAGATGCTCGACATGATGCGTCGACAGCTGCGTGCCGGGCGACAGCGACAGCACGATGTCCCGCCCGCTGCGCTTGATCGCCTGCGCGTACGCCGCGATCTCGCGATCGTGGTACGGCGCGAGCATGTCGTCCGCCTTCACGAAATCGACACCCCACTCGGCGAACTGCGCGACCTGGGCGTCGTAGTACGCCTGCGCTCCGGGATGATCGTGGTTCAGCCCGAGGTTGTCCGGGTTCCACGCGCAGACGTGCTCGGGGTCCGCGATCTCCCGCGCCGTCCACTCCGTCCCGTACACCGGCAGGTCGAGCTCGACCGCCCGCCGCGGGATGCCGCGCATGATGTGCAGCCCGAACTTCAGCCCGAGCTCCTGCACCTTCGCGGCCAACGGCCCGAAGCCGGCACCGCCCGCGGCTGAGGGGAACCGCAGCGGCGCCGGCAGTTGGCGGCCGTAGTCGTCCACGACGATCGGCGCGTTCTCGTTGTAGCCGTGCGATCGGGCGGTCGGGTCGTACCAGGCGATGTCCACGACGACGGTGTCCCACCCGAACGGCAGCAGCTGGTCGTGCATCACCTGCGCGTTGGCCAGTACTTCAGCCTCAGTCACCGTCGTACCGAAACAGTCCCAGCTGTTCCAGCCCATGGGCGGGTTCACCATTCTGCGAAGGACCCGTCGTCGTGCCGCAGCACGGGCGACCGCCATCTGTGTGGCTCCGCGGCCGCTGCTCGTACGACGTCCTCGTTGACCTCGATGCCCAGGCCAGGACCGGTCGGGCGTTGTACATGCCCGTCGGTGAACGCGAACACGTCCGGGTCCACCAGGTAGTCGAGGAGCGCGTTGCCGCCGCCGTACTCGATGCCGAGGCTCTGTTCCTGGATCAGGAAGTTCGGGATCGCGAAGTCGAGCTGCAGGCTCGCGGCCAGCGTGATCGGTCCGAGTGGGCAGTGCGGCGCGACGCTCACGTCGTACGCCTCGGCCATCGCGGCGATCCGTCGTACTTCGGAGATGCCGCCCGCGTGCGAGATGTCCGGCTGAGCGACCGCGATGCCGGTGGTCAGCACGTCGCGGAAGTCCCAGCGGGAGAACAGCCGCTCGCCGGTGGCGATCGGGATGCTGGTCGATTCGGTGATCCGCCGCAGGTCGCGGGCGAACTCGGGCAGCACCGGCTCCTCGACGAACATCGGCAGCAGCGGCTCGAGCAACGGCAGGATCTGCCGCGTCGCCGCCGTACTGAACCGGCCGTGGAAGTCGAGCGCGATGTCGACGCCGTCGCCGAGTGCGCCACGCAAGGCCTCGACCCGACTCACCGCCGCCCGGAGTTGCGCGGGCGACGGGATCGGCGGCAGTGCCTCGGACAGGTTGAGCTTGAGGGCCGTGAATCCCTTCTCCACCTTGGCTTTGGCCTCGTCGACGAGTTGCGCGTTGTCGCGGCCGTGGACCCAGGTGTAGACGCGCGCCCGCTCCCGGACCGGTCCGCCGAGCAACTCGTGCAGGGGCACCTCGTGATAGCGACCCTTGATGTCCCAGAGCGCCTGGTCGATCCCGGCCAGCGCACTCGACAGCACCGGACCGCCGCGGTAGAAGCCGCCCTTCGCCATCACCTGCCAGTGCTCCTCGATCCGCAACGGATCCGCGCCGACCAGGTACTCCATCAGGGCCGCGACCGCGCCCTGGACGGCCTCCGCGCGTCCCTCGACGATCGGTTCGCCCCAGCCGCTGATCCCTTCGTCGGTGTCGATCCGCAGGAACTGCCACCGCGGCGCCACCAGGAACGTCTCGTATCCGACGATCTTCACACTGCCTCATTCGGTTGCCGGTCAGGGGCGGACAGGAGCGCAGCGACCAGTTGGTCGGTCTGACGGAGCACGAGTGCGGCGGCCCCGGACGCACCGGCGCGGGCGCCGAGGTCGAGCTCACCCGCGACGACGTCGGCGTCGCGGGTGAGTGACATCGCCGTACGGCGCAGAGTGGCGCGGATCGGATCCAGGATCAGATCGCCCGCCCGCGCCAGCTCGCCGCCGACGATGATCCGCTCCGGGTTCAGCAGATTGCAGATGTTCGCGAGCACCCGGCCGGTCAGCTCACCGGCTTCACGCAGCACTCGTAGGGTGTCCGGCTGACCGTCGGCGGCCGCCGCGAGCAGCTCGTCGAGGCCGGCGTCCTCACCGAGCACCGGCGCGAGAGCCGCGAGTACGGCGGGAAGCGACGCGTACTGCACCAGGCAGCCGCGATTCCCGCACGGACAGGGCGCACCGTTCGAGTCCGCCGACAGGTGGCCGATCTCGCCACCGCCACCGCGCGCCCCACCGTGGTGAAGGTTGCCGTCGACAAGCAGTCCGGACCCGATCCCGGTCGATAACCCGAGATACAGCACGTCGCGGACGTCCCGCCCAGCTCCCCAGGTGAACTCGGCTACCGCCTCCAGTCGCGTGTTGTTCTCCACCAGCACCGGTACGTCGAGACGCCGGCCGAACTCCGCCGCGACGTTCACCCCGGCCCAGGCCTGCCCCGGCAGCGACGGACCGACCACACCGGTCTGCAGGTCGATCGGTCCGGGCACACCGATCGCTACGCCGACCAGGTTGTCGCGAACGCGCCCTGTCTGCTTCAGCAGGCCGTCGAGCAGCTCGATCCCGCCCGCGAGCCGCTCCTGCCACGGGGTGTCCCGAATTACGCGGACGCCGTCGCTGGCCAGGGTCGCGCCGGACAGGTCGATGAGGTGGCACCAGACGCGCTCGAGCGTGAAGTCGAGGCCGGCAGCCGCACCGGCCGCCGGGTTGGCGCGCAGGAAACCGCGGGCCCGGCCGTCGACCTCGGACGCGTCGATCCCGGCCCGGGCGACCTGGTCGCCGACCACCTCGATCACCACGCCGCCGGTGATCAGGTCGGCCGCGATCGTCGACACCGTCGTCCGGGACACGCCGCAGATCCGCGCCAGCTCCGCCCGGTGCAGTGCTCCGTGCTCCATGAGCGCGGACAGCATCCGTTCGGAGTTGGTGCGCCGTAGCGCTCGCAGAGATCCGGTGTCCTTGGCAGCCACACGAAAAGTATTGACGAACTCCGAACCGGCGTCAACAAAACTGACAAACTGAGTTCACACTCTTGACACAAACCGCGAAGTGCTCGAACAATTCCAGCCACAGCTCGAGGATCATTCCCGAGCCCAGAACACCCGTACCTTCTCTGGCGAGAAACAAGAGAAGGCGGTGTCAGTCAAATATGTACTACAATGAGGTCATGGCTGAAGTTCCGATCCGGATGTTGAACCAGGAAACCGCCCGGGTGCTTGCCCGGGTGAAGCAAGGCGAGGAGATCGACATCACCGAACGCGGCGTGGTCGTCGCGCGCCTGGTGCCGGCCGAGCCGTCGCCAACAGCGTGGCTGCTCGCCACGGGGAACCTCCGGCCGGCTCGACTCGTCAGAGCCTTCTCACGGCCGAAGGGTGAGGTGCGCACTGATCACGAGGCCGGTGCTCTCTTGGAGCAGATGCGTGACGAGGAGCGCTACTGATGATCTATCTGGACACAGCGGCGTTGGTGAAGCTCGTCCGACGCGAGACCGCGTCGGACGCGCTCGTCGATTGGCTCAACGAGCAAGTTGATCGGATCTTCGTCTCATCGGCTTTGGTGGAGGTGGAATTGCCTCGCGCCCTCCGGCGATCTGAGCCTGCTCTTCTCACGTCCACCCCATCCGTCCTGGCCCACGTTTCCGTGTACGACGTCGATGAGACGGTCCGTAGCACCGCAGCTGCTTACCAGGATCCGTGGATCCGGTCGCTCGACGCGATTCACCTCGCGACGGCGGACGCGGTTCTGGGCGACGAGCTGACCGCGTTCGTCAGCTATGACCGGCGTCTGCTGGCGACAGCCAAGGCGATCGGGCTGCCCGTTGCCAGCCCTGGGATGTCCTGAGGTCAGCGGTTTGGCGGGGTGATCGGGCGGACCGGGTCGAAGGTGTCGCTGGGCTGGATGGGTTTGTGGACGCCTTGCTGGATCAGGCCGAGGGTGCTGCCGTCGGCGCGGCGCTGGGTGGTGCCGTCGTCGGTGGCGAAGGTGTGGTCCGTGATGCAGTAGTCGGCGATGATCCAGACCGGGTAGGACCTGGCGCGGCCGTGCAGGGTGACGACGAACGTTCGCTGGTCGATGTTGCCGCACCCCTTGGCGCGGGGTGATTGTGGACCTTCCGGCGAGCTGTTCACTCGCTGCCCGAACGCGGTCGCGGTCTCGCTGCCGAGCTGGGATCCAGACACGAGCGAGCCATGCCAGTACTCACAGACGTCGGCCGACGTGATCTGATCCTTCGCATCCAGACCCGTGCCCTGCGGTCCGAGGTCCGTCGGCGGGCAGCCGTAGTAGTCCGTGCCGGTGATCGGACGGGCCGAGTCCAAGATGCGGCGGCGGAGTGCGTCGTCCTTGGTCAGCACGCTGATCTTCGTGCCGGCGACGAGTCGGGTCTCCTCGGTCCACCCGGCGTCGTACCGCTTGATCCCGGGCGCCTGGACGTCGTCGAACCAGAGGTACGGCTGCCGTCTGTTCAGCGGTAGTACGGCGTCGCTGCAGGTGTACCAGTCTTTGCCGAGCCAGCCGTTCAACCGTCCGATCGAGGGGACGGCCGAGTTCGCGAACGTCGTACACGGTGCCGGGCCGGAGATGTACTGCGTCCAGCTCGACGGGACCTGGACCTGCACTGTTTTGTACGACTCCCACCGCCACCCGGCGTCTGCCGGTCCCGGCCGGCTCACCTGTGGGTCGGTCCGCGTCTCGGTGGTGAGGGAGTGCGCCGCGGTGATCGCAGTTGCAACGACCGCCGCGGCGACGACGGCGGTGCCGATCGAGCGACCGGTACGGCGGCGGCGCAGTCGAGCGTGGACGACGGCCAGGAGGTGGTCGTCGGCTGGTGCGTCGGCCGCGTGCTTCGACAGGGTGTCCGCGATCAGCTTCTCGGATGCGTCCATCAGCCCTTGACCTCCTCGGTTCCGATGGTGGTGCGGAGTGATGCCAGCGCACGGTGGATCTGTGAGCGGACGGTGGCGGGCGAGCAGTCCAGGATCACGGCGATCTCCGCGTCCGGGAGATCCTCGTAGTACCGCAGTACGACAGCGGCCCGTTGTTTCGAAGGCAGCGTCGCGCACAGGGTCCACACCGCGTCCTGCTCTGCTTGCGCGTCGGCGTGATCCGGACGGGACGATGTCTGCACCGGATCAGCGGTTGGTGTTTCGCGGCGGAGGAAGCGGCGCCAGCGGGAGATGTCGGCGTTCACGATCGAGCGGCGGATGTACGCCTCGGGATCCTGGCCGCGGCAGATCCGGGTCCACCGGGAGTACGCGGCCATCAGCGCATCCTGCACTGCCTCCTCGGCGCGGGCGTGGTCGCGGGTGAGCAGGTAGGCGAACCGCAGCAGCGCGGCTCCCCGGTGTGCCACCCAGTCGTCGAAGTCGGGCGTTTTCATCCGGTACCTCCCACCCACATCACGCTGGTGGGCGCCGGAACGTTGCAGGGATCAGTCAGGTTCGGGGAGCGTCGGCGTCGGTAGCGCGACTTTCTCGTCCGGCTTCGCGGCCAGTACGTCGTTCACGTACGAGCGGGCCGCCTCCATCGTGTCGACCTCGTTACCGGCCTGCTCGGACAGGAACCAGCGGTGCTCGAGCACCTCGTGGAACACCTCGGCGGGCTCGAGTTTGCGCTTGAGGTCGCGGGGGACCGAGCGGACGACGGGTTCGAAGACCTCGGTCAGCCACTGGTGGGCGACGATCTCCTCGTCCTCGTTCTGCTGGTCGGTCGCGGCGGCGTACGAGTCCAGGTCGTTGAGCAGCCGGCGGGCCTGGTTCTCCTCGACGTCCAGGCCGGTGAGCCTGAGCAGTCGGCGGGAGTGGTGGCCGGCGTCGACGACCTTCGGCTGGATGCGGACCTGGCTGCCGTCCCAGTCGGTGATGATGTCGATCTCGGCGACGTCGAAGCCGAGTTCGTTCAGCCGCCGGATCCGCGTGTCGAGCCGGTGCATCTCGTCTTCCGCGAACTCCTCCGGCGCGGTGAGCTCCTTCCACAGCGCCTCGTACCGCGCGGTGATCGACTCGATGGTCTCCAGCGGATCGATGTCGTCGTCGAGCAGACCGCCTGCCTGCAGGTCGGACAGTTCCCCGAACAGGTTGATCTCCGCGGTGTAGAGGTCGTGCGCCCGCTGCCCGTCGGAGATGTCCTGGTGCAGTTCACCGGTCTCGGCATCAACCAGGTACGCCGCGAACGCGCCCGCGTCGCGCCGGAACAGGGTGTTCGACAGCGAGCAGTCGCCCCAGAAGAAGCCGAGCAGGTGCAGCCGGACGATCAACGCGACCAGGGCGTCGATGAGCCGGTTGACGGTGTCGGGGCGCAGCGTGCTGGAGAACAGTGCCCGGTACGGCAGCGAGAACTGCAGGTGCCGGGTGATCAGGATCGAGTCGATCGGCTCACCGTTGCGGTCGACCCGGTCGGTGATCACGCCGACGGGCTCGACGGACGGCGCCTCCAGCCGTTCGAGGTCGCGGAGCAGGCGGTACTCGTGCATCGCCAGGTGTTCGAGGACCTCCTTGATCGCGTACACGCTGCCGTTGACCCGGACGAAGCGGACCACGTGCCGCGAGATACCGCGCGGCAGCGCGACGAGCTGGTCTTCGGGCCAGTCCTCCAGCGGGACGTCCCATGGGAGCGACAGCAGACCGGTGTCCGGGCGGGTGGCGACGAATCGAGGCACGGCTCCCAGTGTGTCAGGAATCCTGAGCGTTCAGCGAGGTACCGACCACGCCTCCGCTCTCCTGCCTTCCCCCGGCAGGTGGAGAAATTGACGCAAGTACTTGCAAGTTCTTGCGTGAATAGGCGTAGAGTTTGCGTCATGACACGACGACTTGCAGAGGTGGCCAAGAAGGTCGGCGTCAGTGAAGCTACCGTGAGCCGGGTGCTGAACGGGAAGCCCGGCGTGTCCGAGGCGACCCGGGAAGCCGTCCTGACCGCGCTCGACGTGCTCGGGTACGAGCGGCCCACGCAGCTCCGGGGTGACCGTGCCCGGCTGGTCGGCCTGGTGCTGCCGGAGTTGCAGAACCCGATCTTCCCGGCGTTCGCCGAGGTCGTCGGCGGAGCCCTCGCGCAGCAAGGGTTCACATCGTTGCTCTGCACCCGGACGGTCGGCGGCGTGTCCGAGGCCGACTATGTGGATCTGCTCCTGCAGCAGCAGGTGTCGGGGGTCGTGTTCGCCGGCGGGTTCTACGCGCAGGCGGACGCGCCGCACCAGCACTACGAGTTGATCCAGGAGCGGAAGCTGCCGACCGTACTGGTCAACGCGGCCGTCGATCACCTCGGCTTCCCGCAGGTCTCGTCGGACGACTATGTCGCGGCGGAGATGGCGATCGGCCACCTCCGTGCCCTTGGACACCGGCGGATCGGGATGGTCCTCGGCCCGCGCGACCACATCCCGTCGCGGCGCAAGCTCGAAGCGTTCATGGCCGCGGAGGAGGCGGATCCGGGGCTGGTCGAGCACACGATGTTCTCGCTCGAGGGCGGGCACGCGGCGGCGACCAAGCTGGTGAACTCCGGTGTCACCGGGATCGTCTGCGCCAGCGACATCCTCGCCCTCGGTGCCATCCGCGCCGTACGGCGAGCCGGACTGAGCGTCCCCGACGAGGTCTCGGTGATCGGGTACGACGACTCCGCGATGATGAACTGCACCGACCCGCCGCTGACCACCGTCCGGCAGCCGATCGACGCGATGGGCCGCGCCGCCGTCGACATGCTGGTCGCCCTGATCGAACGCGCTGCTGTCCCCGCCGACGAACTCCTCTTCGAGCCTGAGCTCGTCGTCCGCGCCTCCACCGCGCGAGCCCGCATCTAGCCACCTAACACCAGGCAGCCGCTGACCGATGAGGTCGGCGGCTGCTGTCGTTTGCCCTCCCGCACGCAATCTCCCATGGGAAGTCACGATTTTGCAATCCCAGATCGAAGTATTGCGTTCACGCGTCCAGTTCCCTACGGTGTCGGCACGAGTCAAGGGAGAGGGTGGAGATGACCACAACGCGCCGCGGGCTCAGCCTGCTGCTGGTGATGGGACTCGGGCTGGTGGCCGCGTCCTGTGGATCGGACGACAAAAAGGCCGCGGGGGCGGCCGACGGTCCGGTGACGATCACGGTCGGCTGCGAGCCGCCGAAGAGCAACCCGAAGGAGCGCGAGGCCTGGGAGGCGGATGTCGCCGCGTTCCACCAGGCGCACCCGAATATCACGGTCGAGGGCAAGGATGCGTTCCCGTGCATCAACCCGGACACATTCCAGGCGAAGCTGGCCGGCGGGACGCAGGAGGACGTCTTCTACGTCTACTACACCGACGTCCGGAAGATCATCGACAAGAAGCAGGCCGCGGACATCAGCCAGTACGTCGGCACCGTGAAGCCGGTCAACGACCTGCGCAAGGACGTGATGAGCGTCTTCAAGGACGGCGACAAGACGTACGGCCTGCCGCGGAACAACTACAACATGGGCCTGGTCTACAACCGGAAGCTGTTCACGCAGGCCGGTCTCGACCCGGCCAACCCGCCGAAGACGTGGGACGACGTCCGGGCGGCCGCGAAGAAGATCGCCGCACTCGGCCCGGGGTACGTCGGCTTCGGTGAGTACTCGGCCGGGAACACCGGCGGCTGGCACTTCGCCGCGGAGCTGTACGCGCGCGGCGGGTCGATGGTCAGCGACGACGGGAAGACCGCGGCGTTCAAGAGCGACGAGGGCAAGGCCGTCCTGGAGAACCTGAAGAAGATGCGCTGGGACGACAACTCCATGGGCAGCAAGCAGCTGCTGCAGTGGGAGGACCTGATGCGCATGATGGGCGGCGGCAAGCTCGGCATGATGATCGGTGCGCCGGACGTCGTGCAGTCGGTGAACAACGACTTCAAGGGCAAGTTCGAGGACTACGGCGTCACCGCCGTACCGGAGTCCGACGGGAAGTCGTCGCTGAGTGGTGGCGACGGGTACATGTTCAATCCGAAGGCGTCGCCGGAGAAGATCAAGGCCGGCCTGCTGTGGCTGGAGTTCCACGAGCTGACGCCGGGCCAGGGCCAGTTCAACTACGCGCGGTCGAAGGAACAGGGCCGGCCGGTTGGTCTGCCGATCCCGGACCTGTACGGGAACAGTGCCCCGGGCAACGAGATCACCTCGCTGCGCAAGCAGTACGCGACCGTCCCGGTCGACAACTTCACGCCGTACGTCGCCGCGCAGGGAAACATCACCAACAAGCTCGAACCCCCGAAGGCGCAGGAGCTGTACGCCGTGCTCGACGTGGCGATGTCCGCGGTGCTGACCCGCAAGGACGCCGACATCGACAAGTTGCTCAGTGACGCCGAGGGCAAGGCCAACAAGATCCTCGCGAAGAACACGTAATGACGGTGACCGAGGAGCGGGTCCGTCGTCCTCAGTTGGGGGCGACGGACCCGCGATCCGACGACCACGGCGCCCTGCGCAGGGCGGTGGGGCGTAATCTCACCGCCTACGGGTTCTTGTGCGCTGCGCTGATCTGTTTCGCCTTGTTCTCCTGGTATCCGATGTTCCGGGAGATCGTGCTGAGCTTCCAGCAGAACAACTTCGTCGACCCGGGGGAGTGGGTCGGGTTCGACAACTTCCGCACGGTGATCGCGGACCCGGCGTTCCGGGCCGCGTGGCTGAACACCGCGGCGTTCAGCGGGCTGGCTCTCGTGATCGGGTACGCCGTACCGTTCGTGCTGGCCGTTGTGCTCAACGAACTCAAGCACGCGAAGGCGTACCTGCGCTTCGTCGTCTACCTGCCCGTGATGCTCCCGCCCGCGGTCGCCGTACTGCTGTTCAAATGGTTCTACGACCCCGGAGCCGGCCTGTTCAACCAGGCGCTCGACGCGGTGCATCTCCCGCCGTTGAGCTGGCTGGACTCGACGAGTACGGCGCTCGTCAGCCTGGTGATCGTGTCGACGTGGATGAACCTCGGCACCGGCACGCTGATCTACCTCGCCGCACTGCAGAGCATCCCCGGTGACCTGTACGAGTCGGCGGAGCTGGACGGAGCCGGCCTGTTCAAGCGGGTCAGGCATGTGACGATCCCCCAGACCAAGCTGATCCTCCTGGTGATGCTGCTGCTGCAGGTCGTCGCGACCATGCAGGTCTTCATCGAGCCGTACCTGCTGACCGGCGGCGGCCCGGAGAACGCGACCGTCACCGTCGCGTACCTGATGTACCAGTACGCGTTCAACTTCGGTGACTTCGGCGGCGGATCGGCTCTCGGCCTGATGCTGATGATCGTTCTGCTGGTGTTCTCCACGATCTACCTGCGCGTGTCCCGCGAGGAGGCCGAGCGATGAGAACCCTGGTGTCACCCCTCGCGCTCCGCACCCCACGCGGCCGGATCATCTACTGGACGATCCTCACGGTCACGGTCGTCGGCTTCACCGGCGCGTTCGTCTTCCCGTTCTACTGGATGGTGAGCGGCGCACTCAAGTCGCCCGACGAGCTCGCGCAGATCCCACCCAGCTTCTTCCCGAAGTCGGTCGACTTCAGCGTCTACAAGGAGGCCTGGGACCAGCTTCAGTTGGGCGTGTTCCTCAAGAACACCGCCGTGTACGCCGGTGGCGCCTGGCTGTTCACGCTGGCGGTCGACGTGTCGGCGGCGTACGCGCTGTCGAAGTTGCGGCCCGTTCTCGGGAAGCTCGTGCTCGGTGCGATGCTGGCGACGTTGATGATCCCGCCGATGGTCCTGCTGCTGCCGACGTACCTGGTGGCGAAGGACCTGCCGATCCTGCACGCGGACCTGCTGAACACGCCGTGGGCGATCTGGTTGCCCGCGGCAGCGAACGGGTTCTTCGTGTTCCTGCTGAAGCGGTTCTTCGACTCGATTCCTCGCGAGCTGCTCGAAGCGGCCGAGATCGACGGTGCGTCGCCGTTGCGGATCCTCTGGTCGATCGTGCTGCCGGTGTCACGGCCGATCATCGGCGTGGTGTCGATCCTGTCCGTGGTCACGGTCTGGAAGGACTTCGTCTGGCCGCTGCTGGTGCTGCCGGAGACGGACAAGATGTCGATCAGCGTCGGCATCGCGTCCCTGTCCGCCCAGATGCCCCAGAACGTCCTGATCGCCTCACTGGTGATCGCCAGCCTGCCCACAATCCTCGTCTTCTTCGTATTCCAGCGCAGCATCATGGCCGGCCTGACGGCCGGAAGTCTCAAGGGATAAGAGAACCGCCCCTCGCTCCGCTCGGGGGCGGGGTGGAGTGGAGGGGCCGGAAGCCTCAAAGGATAAGGAGATTCGATGGCCGACGAATGGTGGCGTGGAGCTGCGATCTACCAGGTGTACCTGCGGAGTTTCGCGGACGGCAACGATGACGGTATCGGTGATCTGGCCGGTCTGCGCGCGAAACTGCCGTACCTGGCGGAGCTCGGGATCGACGCGATCTGGCTGAACCCGTGGTACCCGTCGCCGATGGCCGACGGCGGGTACGACGTGGCCGACTACCGCGCGATCGACCCGGCGTTCGGCACCCTCGCCGAGGCGGAGGCGTACATCGCGGAGGCGCACGCCCTGGATATCCGGACGATCATCGACATCGTGCCGAATCATGGGTCCGACCAACAGGACTGGTTCGTCCAGGCGCTCCAGGCCGGCCCCGGATCACCCGAGCGGGAGCGGTTCCTCTTCCGCCCGGGCAACGGCGACGGACCGCCCAACGAGTGGCAGTCGATCTTCAACGGACCCGCCTGGTCCCAGGTCGAGGACGGCGAGTGGTACCTGCACCTGTTCGCCCCCGAGCAGCCCGACTTCAACTGGCGCAACCCCGAGGTGGTCGAGGAGTTCCACGACATCCTCCGGTTCTGGCTGGACCGCGGCGTCGACGGGATCCGGATCGACAGCGCCGCCGTACTGTTCAAGGATCTGGACAGCGTCGAGGAGTCGTACACCGACCACGACGAGGTGCACGAGGTGTACCGCGGCTGGCGGCGGATCTCCGACGCCTACGACGGCAGGTTCTTCGTCGGTGAGATGTGGATGCCGGATCAGGAACGGTTCGCGCTGTACCTGCGGCCGGACGAGATGCAGACCGCGTTCAACTTCGACTTCCTGTCCCGTCCTTGGGAAGCCGCGGAACTGAAGGCGTCGATCGACCTCACGCTCTCCACCCATGTCCCGATCGGAGCGCCGCCGACCTGGGTCCTGTCGAACCACGACGTCACGAGACCGGTGACGAAGTACGGGCGCGCGGACACGTCCTTCTCGCACCAGGACCGCAAGCACGGGATGCGGACCGATCTGGTGCTCGGGGAACGTCGTGCGCGGGCGGCCGCGCTGTTGGCGATGGCGCTACCAGGTGGTCTGTACGTGTACCAGGGCGAGGAACTTGGGCTGCCCGAGGTGGAGGACCTGCCCGACGAACTGCTGCAGGACCCGATCTTCACGCGCTCGAAGGGCGCCGACCGCGGACGAGATGGTTGCCGTGTGCCCCTACCGTGGTCCGGCAAGGAGCCGCCGTTCGGTTTCGGAACGGGTACGCCGTGGCTCCCGCAACCGGCCGACTGGAAGAACCTGACGGTCGAGTCCCAGCACGACGACCAGAACTCGATGCTGACTCTCTACCGCACCGGCCTCCACCTCCGCCGCACCCTCCTGGGCGACGGAGCCTTGACCTGGCTCGACTCCCCGCCCGAAGTCCTCACCTTCCAACGCGAGAACCTCACCAGCATCACCAACCTAAGCCCCACCCCCGTCCCCCTCCCACCCCACGAGGAGATCCTCCTAACAAGCATCCCCCTAGACCACGGAGCCCTCCCCCCAGACACCACAGCCTGGGTTCGGTGAACAAGAAGTGGGGGCCTTGCACAGGCAATAACCTGTGCAAGGCCCCCATGAACCGTCAGCTGAGCGGGCGGAATCTCCGCAGTCGCAGGCTGTTCGACACCACAAACACCGAGCTGAACGCCATCGCAGCCCCGGCCAGCATGGGGTTCAGCAACCCCGCGGCCGCCAGCGGGAGAGCAGCCACGTTGTAGGCGAAGGCCCAGAACAGGTTGCCCTTGATCGTGCGGAGCGTGCTGCGGGAGAGCCGGATGGCGTCCGCAGCGGCGCGCAGATCACCACGCACCAGCGTCAAATCACTCGCCTCGATCGCCACGTCGGTCCCGGTGCCCATGCTCAGCCCGAGGTCGGCCTGGGCGAGGGCCGCCGCGTCGTTGACGCCGTCACCGACCATCGCGACCACGCGGCCCTCGTCCTGCAGCTTCTTCACCGCGTCGACCTTGCCGGCCGGCAGGACCTCGGCGATCACCTCGTCGATACCGACCTCACCGGCCACCTTCGCCGCCACCGCTTCGTTGTCACCGGTCAGCAGTACCGGACGCAGACCCAACGACTTCAGCTGAGCGATCGCCTCCACGGACGTCGGCTTCACGGTGTCCGCGACGACCAGCACAGCCCGTGCAAGCCCATCCCAGCCGACCGCTACCGCCGTACTGCCCTCGGCCTCGGCATGCTCCTTCGCGTGCGCGAGCTGTGATGGCAGGTACTGGCTCCACTCCTCCAGCAACCGCGTCCGCCCGACAAGTACGGCGTGCCCGTCGACGATCCCCTGCACACCAAGGCCCTCGACGTTCCCGAAGTCCTCGACCTCCGGCAGCTTCCCCGCCTCCAGGGCGGCCCGCGCCACGGCCTGCGCGATCGGGTGCTCGCTCGAGTGCTCGAGCGCCCCGGCCAACCGCAGTACCTCGGCCCGATCCTGATCCGGAGCGAGCAGTACGTCGACCAACTCCATCCGGCCCGTGGTGACGGTGCCCGTCTTGTCCAGTACGACGGTGTCGACCCGCCGCGTGGACTCCAGCACCTCCGGCCCCTTGATCAGGATGCCCAGCTGCGCGCCCCGACCGGTACCGACCATCAGCGCGGTCGGCGTGGCCAGACCCAACGCACACGGGCAGGCGATGATCAGTACGGCGACCGCGGCCGTGAACGCGACCTCGAGCGGCGAACCGTTGCCCAGCCAGAAACCTAGCGTTGCTAGCGCCAATCCGATGACGATCGGCACGAAGATCCCGGACACCTTGTCGGCCAGCCGCTGTACGGCGGCCTTCCCGTTCTGGGCGTCCTCGACCAGCCGCGCCATCTGCGCCAGCTGCGTGTCCGAGCCGACCCGGGTCGCCCGCACCACCAGCCGGCCACCGGCATTGACGGTCGCGCCGACGACCGGGTCGCCCTCGCCGACCTCGACCGGCACGGACTCGCCGGTCAGCATCGACGCGTCGACCGCGCTGCTGCCGGTGACGACCACGCCGTCGGTGGCGATCTTCTCGCCCGGCCGGACGACGAACTCGTCACCCACGACGAGCTGGTCGGCCGGAATCCGGGTCTCGGTCCCGTTGCGCAGAACGGCGACGTCCTTCGCGCCGAGTTCGAGCAGGGCCCGCAACGCGGCCCCCGAGCGGCGCTTCGCCCGCGCCTCGAAGTACCGGCCGGCCAGGATGAACGTGGTGACGCCGGCCGCGACCTCGAGGTAGATCTCCTCCGCGCCGCTCCCGCGGGACGGGATCAGCGTGAACGGCATCTTCATGCCGGGCTGGCCGGCCGAGCCGAGGAACAGCGCGTACAGCGACCACAGGAACGCGCTCACCACACCCAGCGAGATCAGTGTGTCCATCGTCGCGGCGCCGTGCCGCAGGTTGGTCCAGGCGGCCTTGTGGAACGGCCACGCCGCCCACGTCACCACCGGGAACGCCAGCGTCAGCGACGCCCACTGCCACGACTCGAACTGCAGCGCCGGGATCATCCCGAACGCGATCACCGGCACCGCGAGCACGATGCTCGCAATCAGCCGCTCCCGCAGGGGTTTCAGCTCGTCCGGCTCCTCGTCCTGCGACTCGACGGCGGGCGTCGGGAGCGAGGCGGTGTATCCGGTCTGCTCGACCGTGGCGACCAGATCGTCGGTGGAGATGCCGTCCGCGTACGTCACCTTCGCCTTCTCGGTGGCGTAGTTGACGGTCGCGGTGACACCGTCCATCCGGTTCAGCTTCTTCTCCACCCGGGCGGCGCACGAGGCGCACGTCATACCACCGATGATGAGTTCGACGGACTGACCGGGCTCGGTGCTGGTCATGATGAAGCGCCTCCTCTCAGTGGCCGTGCGGCGTTTCGGCGTGCCCAGGGGTCTGGGTTGCTGTGGTTGCAGTCGGTACGGCGGTCGCGGTCGAGCCCACCTTCACGGTGAACTCGGCGGTGTGGACCTTGCCTGCGTGCTGGAAGTCCAGGAACAGGCTGTACGCGCCGGCGGTCGGGAACGTCGTACCGAAGGTGATCGTCGGTCCGCCCTTCATGCCCGGCTCGGCGTGCTGCGACGGGTGGTTGTGCAGGTAGGCGAGGTCGCCGCCGCGCAGCGAGACCAGGTGCCCGAAGGCGCCCAGGTACGGCTGCAGGTCGGTGACAGGCTTTCCGTTGCGGTTCACCGCGAACGTCAGCTCGGACTCCTTGCCGGCGACCGGGGTGCCCTGCAGCGTCACGTCGTACCCGTCGAAGCTGTAGACGCTCGCCGGTTCGGCGACCGGGACCGGGACGTACAGGCCGGTGACGTTCACATCCGTGCCGAGGGTGATGGTGCTGTCGTGGCCGGCCGGCTGGAAGTCGGCGTACAGCCGCCAGGTCCCGCCCGCGGTGAACGTGAACGGAATGCTCCACGTCCCGTCCGCCGCCAACGTCGGATGGATGTGGTGGAACCCGGACAGGTCCCGCCGCACCACGATCAGGTGCAGGTCCTTCTCGTGGGTCTTCGTGTACTTCGTGACCGGTTTGCCGTCCGGTCCTTGGATCGTGAAGCGCAGCGCGGTCTCTGTGCCGCTGGTGAAAAACGTTTTCTCCGGCGCGAACGTGTAGCCGGCGTCGGACACCGCCAGCCCGGGCAGCTGCCCGGCCGACTCGTGTCCGCCGTGTTCGGAGCTGCCTGCAGGCTGCTCCATGCCACCCATCTCCTCTCCGTGGGCCGGTGCCGCGGAGGTGTCGTCGGCCGCCGCGATCGGGTCGATCGCGGAGCCGATGCCGTACGCCGCCCCGAAGGCGAGCGCCACCGCACCGGCGAACGCGCCGAGCCGGAGCGCGACGGCACGGCTCACGACGCCGCCAGCTCGTAACCCGCCTCGTCGACCGCGTCGCGTACGGCGGCCTCGTCGAGAGCGGACTCACTCGTCACGTGCACCGCGGAGGTGCCACCCGCGACGAGGTCGATCTTCACGTCCTGCACACCGACAAGCTTGCTGAGCTCCTCGGTAACAGCCGAAGTGCAGTGCCCACAGGTCATACCGGAAACGGAGTAGGTCGTAGTGGTGCTCATATCAATGCTCCTTGCTCGAAACGGGGTGATTGTTGGAGATGTGGTCCGGCTGCGGACGAGCTGGTCCATTCGCGGATAAGGCTGGTCCAGTGGCGGGCGGTTGTGGTTCAGCCGCGGGCGGATGTGGTTCAGCTGCTGACGAAAGCGGATCAGCTGCGGACGAAGGCGATCTGCTGCGGTCGGAGGTGGATCAGCCGTGGATTGATGTTGTTCAGCTGCGGACGAGGCGGGCGATTGCGTCGGAGGCCTCGCGGACCTTCTCGTCGGCCTCGGGACCGCCCTTCTGCGCGGCCTCGACCACGCAGTGCGAGAGATGCTCGTCGAGCAGCTCCAGCGAGAACGACTGCAACGCCTTCGTGGCCGCCGACACCTGGGTCAGGATGTCGATGCAGTACTTGTCCTCCTCGACCATCCGCTGCAGCCCACGAACCTGACCCTCGATCCGCCGCAGCCGCTTCAGATGACTGCTCTTCTCGGCGGTGTACCCGTGCACGTGTCCCTCGTCGCTGCTCATCTCGCAACCCTCTTCCTAGCCCTCAGCTACCCCTCCGGGGTATCTCCACGAGGAAGAAGTTACCCCCTACGGGTATAGAACGCAAGCCCTCCACCAATACCACCCAGGGGTATCTCTCAACTGCATCAGTCCCGCGACCCCACCCGCATCAACCACCCCCGCCCCGCGGAGCACGCCGCCGCCAGCGCACAACCGCAGTACGCCAACGCACGACCGCCGTACGCCAACGAACGACCGGCCGTACGCCGGGGCGTAACCGGGTCTCCGGTGGGGCAGCACAGGTTATTTCCTGTCCACCGCCCCCGCCGGGGGTGCACCGGGCCCCACCCGCTCGACAGCGCGCGACTTTGTGCACCGTAGTCGCGTCAACGGGCGCCTGAGCTGCGGATCCCGTGCACAAAGTGGCGTAGAAAAGGCGGCCCGGCACAACAGTTGCCTCGGGTGTTGCGTGTGCGGGTGGTGAACAAAACTGGCACGCTGTGCGTCTGCTCAGGGACGAAGTGGATGAGAGGGGCGTGGATGTCCGAGGTGGCCGTCAGTACGCGGGGGTTGCGTAAGACGTACCGGACGCGGCGGGGGCGCAAGGTGGTGGCGGTGCAGGGGCTGGATCTGGAGGTTCCGGCTGGTGGGGTGCACGGGTTTCTCGGGCCGAACGGGTCGGGGAAGACCACGTCGATCCGGATGTTACTCGGGCTGGTGCGTGCCGACGGGGTCGATGAGGGTGTTCGGTCAGCCGGTGCCGGCGCAGTTGCCGGAGGTGGTGGGGCGGATCGGTGCGATCGTGGAGTCGCCGAAGTTCTTCCCGGCGTTCACGGGGCAGAAGAACCTGGAGTTGCTCGCGGAGGCGATCGGTGCACCGCGTGCGCGGGTCGGTCAGGTGCTGGAGCAGACGTCGCTCGGCGAGCGGGGCAAGGACCGGTTCCGGTCGTACTCGTTGGGCATGAAGCAACGGCTGGCGATCGCGGCCACGCTGCTCAAGGATCCCGATCTGCTGATCTTCGACGAGCCGACCAACGGCCTCGATCCGGCCGGTATCCGGGAGATCCGCGAGACCATGCGCGGACTCGGCGAGCAGGGGAAGACGGTCCTGGTCAGCAGCCACATCCTGGCCGAGGTCGAGCAGGTCGCCGACACTGTGTCGATCATCGGCCACGGTCGACTGCTGGCATCCGGCACGGTCGCGGAAGTCATCGGCGGCGGTACGGCGCCCACGGTGAAGGTTGCCGTCGGAAACGGCACCGCCAACCACGAGTCCGCGACCCGGATCCTGACCGCAGCCGGTATGGCGGTTCGTGCCGACGGCAACTATCTGCTCGTCGAAGGCGCTCCGGATCCCGCCGACGTGACGCGGCGCCTCGCCCATCAGGAGCTGTACGTGTCCGAGCTGACCCCGGTCCGTGCCGACCTCGAGTCGGTCTTCCTGGAGCTCACCGAAGGCGAGGGCCTGTGATGATTCGCCTGACCAAGGTCGAGCTCCGCCGGCTGATCGCGCGCCGCTTGACGGCGATCGGACTCGTCGGCCTGTTCCTGATCACGATCCTGCTGCTGGTCGCCACCTGGTTCGACGCGCGGCCGTTGTCCGCCGCCGAGCAGCAGCAGGCGCAGCAGCAGTTCGAGCTGGCGCACAAGGACTGGGTCGAGCACGCGGCCGAGATGCGCACCCAGTGCGAGGCGGACTGGAAAACGCAGTCCGACCCGAAGCCGAAGCTCGAGGAGATGTGTACCTTCACCGAGCCCAAGGCGGAGGATTTCGGCAAGCCGCCGACCGTGTTCGCGCAGATCATGCCGGACCTGTTGCAGGGTTCGTCGTACTTCCTGGCGTTCGCCGGGTTCCTGATCGGCGCCAGTTTCCTCGGCGCCGAGTTCAGTTCCGGTGCCATCGGCAACTGGTTGACGTTCGAGCCGCGCCGGCTCCGGGTGTACGGCAGCAAGCTGGCCGCGGCCGCGACCGGGTTCGTGCCGATCGCCGCGGTGGTGCTGGCGATCGTGCTGTTCGGAACGTTCCTGATCGTCGACCACCTGGGTGATACGGCGAGTACGACGGGGAAGGTCTGGGGCGATCTGTCCGCGATCGCCGGTCGCGCCGTGGTGACGACTGCACTGGCGGCCGCGCTCGGCAGCGTCGTCGGCCTGCTACTGAGGCACACCGCCGCCGCGATCGGTGTCGTGATGGCGTACCTGGTCCTTGCGGAAGGCGTTTTCGCTGCGTTCCTGGAGAAGGCCCAGCCGTGGTTGGTGAAACTCAACTTCGATGCCTTCGTCCGGCACGACGCGCAGTACTACGTGACGGAATGCAAGACCGGTACCGACGGCAGCTACGCCTGCGACTACGTGCAGAAAACGCTTTCGTTCGAGCACGGCGCCTGGTATCTGGCGATCTTCGCCGTCGTCGTGATCCTGCTCGGCGGCTGGGTCTTCCACCGCCGGGACGTCAACTAGCGGTGCGCCGCCGCCGTCGTACCGCGCCGATCAATGCGATTCCGAGCGTGGCTACGGCGGCGGCTGCACCGATTGCCAGGCCGCGGCGGAGCCCCGGCGGCGTGAACGTGCAGTCCACCCGGTCCGCCGTACCCGTCAGCGGGACAGCGATCAGACCGCCGAAGTCCCGCGGGGTCTGCGCCTTGGCGCCGGCGACCGAGCAGGTCCAGCCGTCGATCTTCGGTACGCCGACCACCGCCCAGCCCTTGCTGCCCGTGGGCAGCGTCGCGTGGAGGGAATGACCGGTCGTCTCCACGTCCGTCGCCCCGGTCGCCCGCAGCTTCTTCACCGCGCTGTTCAAGGCCTTCTGATCGAGGCAGCCGAGGGCGTTCCGCGGCGGAATGCCCTGCGGGTCCTCGCCGAAGTTGACCTCGACCAGCACGATCCCGGTTGCCGGCACAGTGCCGAGGCCGATCATCGCGCTGCTGGTGTTGATCCCGGGACGACGTGTCGAGCTCAGCTCGTGCCACTGGCCGCCGGCCAGCCGGGCGCGTCCGCCGACGCGCCGCATGAACAGGTACGCCGTGCTTCCCGGCGCACAGGCAGCGACCAGCTTGACGTCACCGGTCGCGAACCGGGTGCCCTTGTACTCCGGGACCTCGTACACCTTGGTCCCGAGCAGGCGCTCCTGGGCGGCGTACGCGTTCGGGGCGTTGGTGTCGACCGGAACCGCCTCATCGAGCCGCCGCCGTACCGTGACCAGCGGCGGGACCGTCGTCAGGGTGATCTTCGGGTTGCCGTCCTCGACGAGCCGCATCCGGGCCCCGACCGAGAAGATCGTGTCGGTGACCGGGTTGTCGAGCGTGCGCGCCGCGCGACCGTACCCGGACCAGCCGAAGCCGAGTCCCGTCATCATCTCGTTCACCGAGTGCGGCAACAGGCTGCTGTATAGGCCGGCGCCCTGACCGCCGAGCAGAATCGGATCGTTCGGCGTGACGGACGTCCCCGGCTCGGTCCGGTACTTCGGCCACCCGTCGGCTTCCCGCAACGCGTCGTACCGCGTGGTCTGCTTGGCGTCCCACGCCGCGTTCGACGTACTGAGCACCTTCGAGCGCTGCTCGTCGGTGATCACCGCGGTCCACGTGGTCTCCGCCGCCACCACGAGCAGCAGTACGGCGAACGCGGCGACCACCGGCCACTTCACCCGGCGCGTCCGCGGGAACCGGCGCAACGTCCAAATGGTGCCGAACGCAACCAACCCCACCGCCGCGGACGCGATCAGCACCTCCATCCAGTGCTCGGTCAGGAGCGGACTGCCGTCGGACAGTACGGCGATCAGCGCCAGCAGGACCGCACCGCCCAGAAGGGCGATCGGGCCGGGCAGCTTGTGGGCGACCGAGACCCACGCGACCGCGACGAGCAGGCCGCAGAGCACGAACGCCTCGCGGTACTGGCTGCCGTTGGGGGTGTCGAACGCGTGCCAGAACTTCTGCGTCGGCGCCCAGCGGAACGACAACGCCACCAGGACGGTCGTGATCACCCAGACCGCCTTCGGCCGCCACGGGACGAACTTGTTGAACGGCATCGTCAGCGCGAGCAGCAGGGCGATGGTTCCGACGTACAGGCTGGCGGTTCGGCCGACGCCTTCGGACAGGGGGAGCAGTCTGGAGAGGAACAGGTCCATCGCCGAGGCGTGGAAGATCCCGGACGGGGACGGCGTTGCGGCGCGGTTGGTGGTGATGATCGGTAGCAGGATGGGCGCGACCAAGGCCATGCCGAGCACGAACGAGACGCCGTGCCGGACGACCGACCGGAGGCGCAGCGACCAGCTCAGGTCGCTGCTGAGCAGCCGGGCGAGCAGGTAGATCCCACCCGCGATCGTTGCCATGTAGGCGGTGTAGAAGTTGGACAGCCAGAAGACGGCGACCACCAGCACACTCAGCACCCGGTTGGTCCGGCGCAGTGACCACTCGGCGACCAGGAAGAACATCGGCAGGGCGATCAGGCCGTCCAGCCACATCGGCACGTAGGATCCGTCGTCGAGTGCCCAGCCGCAGACGCCGTACGAAACTCCCAGGATCGCCGCAACCCAGCGGGGTCCGGGACGCATCGTAAGGAGTGCGGCTGCCATCGCGGCCGCGGCCAGGCTCAGCTTCAGCGTGGTGATGACGAAGACGGCGAGGTCGATCTGGTCGCGGGGGAACAGACCCACCAGCAGGGACAATGGGCTGCCGAGATCGACCCCGACGTCCGCGAGGAAGCCGACACCGAACGCGCTCTGCCAGTTGAACAGCAGATCGCCCTGGCTCTGGCCGTGCAGGACGTCCCAGAGGTGGGCGAAGAAGGGGATGTACTGGGTGCCAAGATCGTTGGTACTGCGGGACAGCGAACCGAAGGGAAAGGTACCGCGGATGATTCCGGAGGCGGCGAACACCGCCGCCACCACGACAGCGGCGACGGCTGCCGGCAGCAGCGCCGAGCGCCGCCGGACAGCCCCTCCGTCAGCACTGTCCTCGGAAACCATTGGCCGCCCCTTCGTTCCGCTCACCCGGTCGCCAAAGCTAGCGGGTAGTTCTGGTCTGGACAAGAATCGCATCATGGTCGACGTACGGGGCGGATGGGGACAGCGATGCGATTGAGTCTGGTGGTGCCGTGTTACAACGAGGTCGAGGTGGTCTCGCGGTTCCATCAGGCGCTCAGCCGCGAGCTCGAGGAGACCGGGCGACCCTACGAGATCCTGTACGTCGACGACGGTAGTTCTGATGGGACGCTCGAGGCCCTGGTGGAGTTGTCGGCGACCGACGAATCGGTCCGGTACCTGTCGTTCAGCCGGAACTTCGGCAAGGAGTCCGCGATGCTGGCCGGCCTGCGGTACGCGACCGGCGACGCCGTGGTGATCATGGACGCCGACCTGCAGCACCCGCCGGAGCTGATCGGCCGGATGCTGGAGGAGTACGAGCGCGGGTTCGACCAGGTGATCGCGCGGCGCAACCGGACCGGGGACCCGGCGACCCGGACGCTGCTCGCGCGGGCGTACTACTGGCTGATCAACAAGTGGGCCGACGTCGAGCTGACGGATGGGGTCGGCGACTTCCGCCTGCTGTCCCGGCGCGCGGTCGACGGGCTGCTCGAGCTGAACGAGTACAACCGGTTCTCGAAAGGGCTGTTCGCCTGGATCGGGTTCGAGTCGCTCCTGTTCGAGTACGACAACGTGAAGCCGCCGCCGGACCGCAAGAGCCGGTGGACGTTCCGGCGGCTGCTCGAGTACGGGCTGGACGGGCTGCTGTCGTTCAACAACAAGCCGCTGCGGATGGCGATCTACGTCGGCCTGCTGCTGACCGCGGTGGCCGCCGGGTACGCGATCTGGGTGATCGTGGCCGCGATCGTGCACGGTGTCGAGATGCCCGGGTACGTCACGCTGATCGCCGCGATCACCGGGCTCGGCGGACTGCAGATGGTGATGCTCGGCGTGATCGGCGAGTACATCGGCCGGATCTACTACGAGACCAAGAAGCGCCCGCACTACCTGCTCAAGCAGACCAACATGAACCCCGCGGACAGGCTGGAGCGGAGTAGCTGAACAGACACCGGCCCCGGGTGGACGAACCACCCGGGGCCGGTGACAGCTACTGCTGACGATCAGGCGGTGATCCGCTCGTCGGTCGAGGTGGAGAACAGGTGCAGCTTCTCCGGCACGGCCGCCAGGCGGATGGTCGAACCCTTCTCGACCGTCATCCGGGCGTCGATCCGGGCGACGATCTGCTGGTGCTCGCCGTTGTGCTCCGACGTGCCGTACAGGTACGCGTCCGCGCCGAGCTCCTCGACCACGGCGACCTTCACCGGCAGGCCCTCGTCGGCGACCTTGAAGGCCTCCGGGCGAACGCCCACGGTCAGGGTCTTGTCGCTGCCGGCCTTGGCCAGTACGTCGCGGCCGATCGGGATCACGTAGTCGCCGACCTTGGCGCCACCGTCGGAGATGTCCGCGGTGAGCAGGTTCATCGCCGGCGAGCCGATGAAGCCCGCGACGAACTTGTTCTTCGGGTTGTCGTACAGGTTCAGCGGGGTGTCGACCTGCTGGAGCAGACCGTCCTTCAGCACCGCGACCCGGTCGCCCATCGTCATGGCCTCGACCTGGTCGTGGGTGACGTAGACGGTCGTGACGCCGAGACGCTGCTGCAGCTCGGCGATCTGCGTACGGGTCTGCACCCGCAGCTTGGCGTCGAGGTTCGACAGCGGCTCGTCCATCAGGAAGACCTGCGGGTTACGCACGATCGCGCGACCCATCGCGACGCGCTGGCGCTGGCCACCGGACAGTGCCTTCGGCTTGCGGTCCAGGTACTCCTCCAGGCCGAGCAGCTTGGCGGCTTCGCCGACCCGCTTCGCCCGGTCCTCCTTGGAGACACCCTGCATCTTCAGCGCGAAGCCCATGTTGTCCGCGACCGACATGTGCGGGTACAGCGCGTAGTTCTGGAACACCATCGCGATGTCCCGCTCCTTCGGCGGACGGTGCGTGACGTCGCGGTCGCCGATGTAGATCGAACCCTCGTTGACCTCTTCGAGGCCGGCGAGCATCCGGAGCGAAGTGGACTTGCCGCAACCCGACGGGCCGACGAGCACCATGAACTCGCCGTCCTCGATCTCGAGGTTGAGCTTGTCGACGGCGGGGGTGTCACCACCGGGGTAGATCCGGGTTGCCGCCTTGAACGACACAGTAGCCATGACTGATCTTTCCCTTCACCGGCAGGAACGTGCCGGACGATCCGAGTAAAGGCCCCCCAAGCCGGGGGAGTGCGCCTATCCTCACCTGGCGCGCTCGTCCTGACAAGGTATGCGGCGTGTGACGTGTCCATTCTGTTCACGGAGTGGACACCAGCGCGCAGTCTGCAAGTTCTTGCAGGATCTTGCTGAAAAGTCAGGAGCGCCTGGGTACAGTGCCGGGCGTGAGCAGCAGCGTTGGTGGTAGGGCACGGCTGGCGGACATCGCGGCCAAGGCGGGGGTCAGTGAGGCGACGGTCTCGCGGGTACTGAACGGGAAGCCGGGGGTCGCCGAGGACACCAAACAGTCCGTCCTGACCGCCCTCGACGTACTGGGATTCGAGCGGCCGTCACGGTTGCGGCGGCGGTCCGCGGGGCTGATCGGGCTGGTGATGCCGGAGCTGATCAACCCGATCTTCCCGGCGTTCGCCCAGGTGATCGAGTCGGCGTTGTCGCAGCGCGGGTACACCCCGGTGCTGTGTACGCAGTCGCCGTCCGGCGCGACCGAGGAGGAGTACGTCGAGATGCTGCTCGAGCGCGGCGTCTCCGGGATCATCTTCGTCTCTGGCCTGCACGCGGACACCGGCGCGGACCACGAGCGTTACCAGGCCCTGGTCGAGCGCCGGCTGCCCGTGGTGTTCGTCAACGGCTGGCTGCCGTCGGTCGAGGCGCCGTTCGTGTCGTCGGACGAGTACGCCGCGATGGAGCAGGCGGTCACGCACCTGGTGGCGCTCGGGCACCGCCGGATCGGTTTCGCGTCCGGGCCCGAGCGGTTCATCGTCGTCCAGCGGAAGCTGGCCGGGTACCTGACCTCGATGAAGGCCCAGCTCGGCCTGTCCGACGAGGACCTGAAGCCGATGGTTGCCTTGAGCATGTTCGGCGTGGAGGGCGGCGAGGCGGCCGGCCGGCAGCTGCTGGACGCCGGGGTCACCGGGGTCGTCTGCGGCTCGGACATGATGGCGCTCGGCGTCATCCGCGCCGCCCGGCAGCGGGGGCTCACGGTGCCCGGTGACATCTCGGTGGTCGGGTACGACGACGCGCCGATGATGGAGTTCACCGACCCGCCGATGACGACGATCCGCCAGCCGGTACAGGCGATGGGGCTGGCCGCGGTCCAGTCCCTGCTGGAAGAGGTCCGCGGCCACGCCACACCACACACCGAGTTCCTGTTCCGCCCAGAACTCGTCGTACGCGGCTCGACCGGCCCCGCTCGCTGAAGGCTCCGGCTCGGGACCGTCCCCTGCCGGGCGGCTCCGAGCCGGAGGATCGTGCACGCAGGCAGAACCCCCGAATCCGGGTGGTTTCTGCGCCGAAAGGCGGGTTCTGCCTGCGTGGGGGTCTACTTGGACGTGTGGAACGCGGCCTTGGCGGCGCTGGCGAAGCCGTTGGCCCACAGCTGGTTGACCTTGGAGCGCTCGGTCGAGTCCGGGTACGGGTTCGTGCAGGACGGGCCGGGGCCGCCGCCGGACATCAGCTCGGAGCACGGGCCGGAGTAGTGGTCCGGCAGGCCGAGTACGTGGCCGGTCTCGTGGGCGACGATCCGGGTCTTGTCGTACTGCTGCGACTGGGCGTAGTCGATGAAGATGTAGCCGCTGCCGTGTCCGTCGGTGGACGCGTACGAACCACGCGAGTCGTTGCCCTCGGTGTAATAGAAGTCGTAGTTGCTGCCTTCGACGAGCTTCACGTTGCTGACCGACGAGTTCCAGATCTGCGTGCTGGACGAGATCTGGGACGCGAACGTCGGCGCGTCGACGGCGTACGTGACGGTGACCGCGGTGACCTTCCGGCCGGCCTTCGCCTGCGTGGCCAGCTTGGACTGGGCGGACTTCATCACGGCGTCGTAGAACGCCTTCGTTGCGGCCTCGTCCTGCGGCGAGCCGACGTACGCCGCGCGAGTGGTGACGGTGGAGACGTGCGAGTCGACGGCGGGCGCGGCAGTCGAGGGGGACGCTGCCAGCGCGGGGACAGCCAGCGCGGCGGCGGCGAGCCCCGTGAGGCTGGAGAGGATACGGCGATGCGACATGGAGGGCCTCACTCCGAATCGGTGGCGGATAGCGACGGGCGGATTACCGATCGCCACCATCGGATGCTCCCAAGACTCCCGATGTTCCGCATCGCTTCCCGCAAAACCCTCGGGTTAACCCGCGAATCCTCCGGCCCGTTCTATGCCGCCCATAGCGGCCGGGTTATGGGTTTCAATGGTCGTACGCCGCGAGGAAACTGCTCGTCGAAGTAGTGGAGCGCGGCCTGCTGTCCTAGGCGCGCTGTCCTGGTGGGCCTGCTGTCCTGGTGGGGTTAGGCCTCGCCGGGGATGCCTACGTTGAGGAGGCGGGCGCCTGGGCCCCGGGTGGAGAGGCGGTCCTCCTTGTTGTAGAGGTTGCAGCGCTGGAGGCTGAGGCAGCCGCAGCCGATGCAGGAGTCGAGGTCGTCGCGGAGACGTTCGAGCTCGGCGATGCGTTCGTCGAGCCGGCTGCGCCAGGTCTTCGACAGCTTGCTCCAGTCGGCGCGCGTCGGCGTACGGTCCTCGGGGAGCGAATCCAGCGCCTGCTTGATCTCCGCGAGCGCGAGGCCGACCCGCTGCGCCGCCTGCACGAACGCGATCCGCCGCAGCGTGCTGCGCTGGTACTGCCGCTGGTTGCCGGCCGTACGCCGGGACGCGATCAGGCCCTGATCCTCGTAGAAGCGCAACGCCGACGCCGCGACCCCGGACCGATGCGCGATCTCCCCGATCGAGAGCCAATGCTCCTTGCTGGGGACGTTCTCCTCACCCATACCCGCCACCCTAGAACCCCGTCCCAAAAACTCAACCACGCTTGAAGTGCGGGGAGCGGACCGCCGGCACTCAGCAAGTCGCCGGAGCCGGCGGGTCGCACGCTCCGGCCCGCTCGGCGGTGCGGTCGGGAGTGCGGTTGGTGAGTGCCGGAGGTCCGCAAGACCAGTCGGGTCGGTGGTCTGCCGGTCGGGCGTTACGTCGGGTGGGTGGTCGGGGCAACGGTCACGATCGGTTATACTTTTGGGGTGTCGGTGCGCGCGTCGCGTCACCAGAGATGTTCCCAGGCGCTCCGACCCGTCGGTTTCGGCATCCGCTGAAAGTCCGGCGACATGGGTGCAACGCGATAGCACCCGCAGGTCGATGCCCGTCTCCTGCTGAGCACGTTGTTGTCCGGTCATGTTCGTGACCGGCGCTCCCGTGCGGCTGCGATCCGGCAATTCGTCCGTGAATCCGAGAGAGAGTTTGCGTGACCCAGCACGACCCCGAGTCCGCCGACGGGCGGATCAAGAAGCCCCGACACAAGAAACACCAGAACCAGTCGTACGGCGAACGCCTCGCGGCGGACCCGACCTATGTCGCACCACGCACGGACAGCACGCCCGTCAAGGGGTACCGCGCCGAGCAGGCGCGCCCCGACCGCGGCCAGCGCTCCACCGACCGCACCCGCGACGAGCGCCCGTCGTACAACCGCGACGACCGTCCCGCGCGCAACAACCGCGACGACCGTCCGGCGTTCCGCCGCGACGACCGCGCCCAGGACAACAGCGCGCGCTCCAACCGCGACGACCGCCCGCAGTACAACCGCGACGACCGTACGTCGACCAACCGGAGCGACCGCCCGTCGTACAACCGTGACGACCGTTCCTCCTACAACCGGGACGACCGTACGTCGTCCAACCGGAGCGAGCGCCCGTCATTCAACCGTGACGACCGCCCGTCCTACAACCGGGACGACCGGTCGCGTTTCAACCGTGACGACCGCTCGCAGGGCAACCGCGACGAGCGTCCTCGGTTCAACCGTGACGACCGCCCGTCGTACAACCGGGACGACCGTACGTCGACCAACCGGGGCGACCGCCCGTCGTACAACCGCGACGAGCGCCCGTCCTTCAACCGGGATGACCGTTCGTCGTTCAACCGGGATGAGCGGCCGCGCTTCAACCGTGACGAGCGTCCGTCCTTCAACCGGGACGACCGTTCGCAGGGTGAGCGGACCGAGCGGCCGCGGTTCAACCGCGACGACCGTCCGTCGTACAACCGGGACAACCGCGACGACCGGCCGCAGTACAACCGGGATGACCGGGCGCAGGGCAACAGGGACGAGCGGTCGCGGTTCGATCGTGACGAGCGTTCGCAGTACAGCAAGGATGACGGTCCGCGGTTCGCGCGGGACGAGAAGAGCTATCGGAGGGACGAACGAGTGAGCAACCGGGACGACCGGCGGAGTGAGCAGGCAGAACAGCCGGTGGATCTCGGTACTGTTGCTGAAGACAACCAGTTCGCGGCGCTCGGCCTCGCGCCGCGGCTCGTGCAGCGGCTGGCCCGGGACGGGATCAGCTCGCCGTTCCCGATCCAGGCCGCGACCATCCCGGACGCGCTGGCCGGCAAGGACGTGCTCGGCCGCGGTCAGACCGGCTCGGGCAAGACGCTCGGCTTCGGTCTCCCGACGCTGATGCGGCTGTCCGGCGGTCACACCGAGTCGCGCCGCCCGCGCGGCATGATCCTGGTGCCGACCCGTGAGCTCGCGATGCAGGTGCACGACGCCCTCGAGCCGCTCGCGCATGTGATGAACGTGTCGCTGAAGCTGATCGCCGGCGGTCTCCCGTACCCGAAGCAGATCGACGCGCTCCGTCGCGGCGTCGACCTGCTGATCGCCACCCCGGGCCGCCTGATCGACCTGTGCGAGCAGGGTGCCGCCGACCTCGGCGCGATCGAGGTCGCGGTGCTGGACGAGGCCGACCACATGTGCGACATGGGCTTCATGCCGGCCGTCACCACGTTGCTCGACATGACGCCGCCGGAAGGTCAGCGCCTGCTGTTCTCGGCGACGCTGGACAACGACGTCGACAAGATCGTCCGTACCTACCTGAAGGACCCGGTGCAGCACTCGACCGAGTCCGGGCAGGCTTCGGTCAGCACGATGGAGCACCACCTGCTGGTCATCGAGCCGGCGCACAAGCAGTCGCTGACCGCCGAGCTTGCCAGCCGGGAGGGCCGGACCATCGTGTTCGTCCGGACCAAGCTGGGCGCCGACCGGATCGCGACGCAGCTGCGCGACCGCGGCGTGATGGCGGCGGCTCTGCACGGCGGCCTCACCCAGGGGATGCGGAACCGGACGCTGGACCAGTTCAAGGACGGTTCGGTACCGGTGCTCGTGGCAACGGATGTCGCGGCCCGCGGTATCCACGTCGACGACGTCGGCCTGGTCGTCCAGGCTGACCCGCCGGCCGAGCACAAGGACTACCTGCACCGCGCCGGTCGTACGGCACGTGCCGGTGGCAAGGGCGCGGTCGTCACCCTGCTTCTTCCGCACCAGCGGCGCGGGATGATCCGGATGGCCGAGTCCGCCGGTGTCAAGGCCGAGCCGGTTCGGGCCCGTCCGGGCGACGAGCTCGTCACCGAGCTGACCGGCGGCAGCAAGCCGTCCGGCTACCCGGTGAAGCTTCCGGCCCCGAAGCCGCAGCGCTTCAACAAGGGCGGCGGCGGCAAGCGTTACGGCAGCACCCGTCCGGGGCGCGGCCACGACAGCCGCGGCGGCAGCGGTCCGCGTCGCAGTGGCAACGGCGGCCGTCGTACCGACGGAAAGTCCTACCAGCACTGAGAAGTAGTTCTGGCGGGGACGTACCAGCCCTGATACACAACAAACGGTGGGCCGGCACAGGGAATAGCCTGTGCCGGCCCACCGTTTTGTGTGCAGCGGGTCAGGTGAGGACGGCCCACAGGCGTGCGAGGACGGTTGCGATCTCGTCGGGGTTCAGGGGGATGAGCTCGAGCATGATTTCGCCCTCGGCCATCCGGTCGGTCATCACGTAGATGGGCGGTGTGCCGGCTTCCAGTTCGGTGGCGACGCGTTTGGCGTCGGGGACCTTCAGCAGGACCCGCGACACCTGCAGGCCGGTCGGATCCGGGACGACCTCGGTCGTGACGCCAGGGATTCGCGCGACCGCGGCGACGAACGCATCCACCTTCGCGAGCTCGTCGGCCTCCCATTTCATCCGGTCGAACGCCTGCCACTCCTCGAGCGCCGCGAGGACGCCGACGATCGCCTCCTTCGTCGGCTTCATCACCCGCCCGATGCCCTTCTCCTGCGCCCGCAGCGCCTGCACCAACGCCCAGCTCCCGGCCGCCAGCCCAGCAGTCGGCGAGCCGAGGTACTTCTGGCCGCTCACCAGCACCAGATCCGCGCCGGTCGCGAGCAGGTCCGCGATCCGCGGGAACTGCGCCGCCCCGTCGATGATCGCTGGTACGCCGCGACGGTGGGCGGCCCGCACTGCGGCCACCAGGTCGATCGGCTCGCCCGTCGTCAACCGCGACGACACCAGCATCAGGCAGGCGATGTCGGGCCCGTCGAGCTCGGCCTCCAGGTCCGCGATCGTGCAGCTGTCCTCGTCGCCCGCCAGGTCCACCTGGGCGCCTGCGAGCCGGATGCCCTGCAGGTTGGAGTGCCCGTAGTCGACGACGTGGCAGGCCGGCAGGACGACGCGGTTGTGCATGTCCGTGGCGTCCGGCAACGCCGCCGTACGTCGGGGGTCGCCGCCGGTCATGGTGGCCGCGACCGCGAGCGTGATGCCGGCCGCGGCGCAGTGCACGACGGCGCCCGCCTGGGCGCCGGTCACTTGGGCGATGGCTTCGCTCGCACGGTCGCCGAGCTCGTCCATCACGAAGAATTCAGGCAGTGCCTGTGCGACGGCCGCCGCCACCCCGTCGGAACTCCTCGACACCCCCAGTGGCGTGTACGTCCCCTTGGCGTTGATCACCACACTCAACCGATAACGATCGTGGATGCTCATGGTGTTGCCGAGCGTAGTGGTCACGCACTGCAATTGGCGAGGGGCTGACAGCAGTCGAGATCTTGACCCGAAGCTACTCGTGAGTCATTCTCACTTTTACCGACCTGAGGAGGGAACCGTGCCCCGCCCCGCACTCCGAACCCGCCTTCGTACGACGCTTGCCGCGGCAGCCGTCACCGCCGTCCTCGCGGCCGTGCCCGCCCCGACCCAAGCGGCCCCGCAAGCCACGTCGCAAGTGGTATCGCAAGTGGCATCGCAAGTCATTGCCGCGAGCCCCGATGACTATTGCCTGGAGCAATGTCGCGACATCCTGCCGCCGGGCCAGAACGGCAACGCGACCTTCACGGATCTCCTTGCTTTCAAGGCGTTAGGGGTCCGCCCGGCCCATTTCAGCGACACGGTGAAGCCGTACCAGGACCTGGTCTGGAACTCGCAGGGGATCACCGACGCCGGCCTCGCGCCGTACTACGACGACTCGTCGTTCGGGGTGAAACCGGACGACGTGGCCAGCACCGTCCAGCCGCGCAGTGACGTCACGATCGTCCGGGACAAGTCGCGCGGCATCCCGCACATCACCGGTACCACTCGACTCGGCACGATGTTCGGTGCCGGGTACGCCGGTGCGCAGGACCGGCTGTTCGTGATGGACGTGTTCCGGCATCTCGGGCGCGGCCAGCTGACCCCGTTCGCGGGTGGCGCGGCGGCGAACCGCGAGTTCGAGCAGGAGTTCTGGCGGACCGCGCCGTACACCGAGGCGGATCTGCAGCGGCAGTTCGACGACGCGGACGACCTGTACGGCGCCGACGGCCTGAAGATGCAGCAGGACATCCAGGCCTGGGTCGACGGCGTGAACCACTACATCGACACGGTCGGCATCGCGTACCCCGGTGAGTACGTCGCCCTCGGTCTCGACTGGCCGACGCCGCACTGGAAGGTGACCGACGTCGTCGCCACCGCGGCCGTGGTCGCGGGCATCTTCGGCACCGGCGGCGGCGCCGAGGTCACGTCCGCGCTCGCGCTCCTCGAGGCGCAGGCGAAGTACGGCGTTGCCGCGGGTACCAAGGTGTGGGAGTCGTTCCGTTCCCAGAACGACCCGGAAGCCAGTACGACGGTGCACAACGGCACGACCTTCCCGTACGGCACCACCGGCCCGAACCCGGCCGGCCGCGCGCTGCCCGACCGCGGCTCGGTCACCCCGGAGCCCGAGGTGGTCGATCAGACGGCCAACAAGACGGCCACCGCGATTCCGGCGCCGGAAAACGCGGAAAGTCTGAGCGGAATCTTCGATGGCGGACTCTTTCCGGAAGGTTTCGGAAAGAAGGGCATGTCGAACGCACTACTGGTTTCCGGCGCGCACACCGAGTCCGGCAACCCGATCGCGGTCTACGGCCCGCAGACCGGGTACTTCGCCCCGCAGTTGCTGCTCCGCCAGGAACTGCAAGGCCCCGGCGTCAGCTCGCGCGGAATCGCGTTCGCCGGCCTGAACTTCTACACGCTGATCGGCCGCGGCCCCGACTACTCGTGGAGCGCCACGTCCGCGGGGCAGGACATCACCGACACGTTCGCCGTACCGCTGTGTGAGCCGAACGGCGGGACGCCGACCAAGACCTCGCAGTACTACGTTTTCCGTGGCCAGTGCGTGCCGATCGAGCGGCTCGAGCGGCACAACGCGTGGTACTCCAGCCTCGGCTCGTCGGAGCCCGCCGGGTCGTACACATTGGTTGCCCTGCGCACCAAGTACGGAATCGTCACGCATCGCGGAACGGTCGGCGGAAAACCCGTCCTGTTCACGAAGAACCGGTCGACGTACGGCAACGAGGCAGGGTCGGCGCTCGGGTTCATGCAGTTCAACGACCCCGACAAGATCCACTCCGCCGCCGACTTCCAGAAGGCCGCGGCGAACATCGGGTACACGTTCAACTGGTTCTACACCGACAAGAACTCGATCGCGTACTTCAACTCCGGCGACAACCCGGTCCGCGCGGCAGGCGCCGACCCGAACCTGCCGACCTGGAGCTCGTACGAGTGGCAGGGCTGGAACCCGACCACGAACCGCGCGACGTACACACCGCCTGCCCAGCATCCGCAGGTGGTGAACCAGGACTACCTGACCAGCTGGAACAACAAGCAGGCGCCCGGGTTCTCCGCTTCGGACGGGCAGTGGGGTTACAACGCGGTCTACCGGAGTCAGCCGCTCGACGACCGGATCAAGGCGGTCATCGACAACGGCCAGAAGTTCACCCGCGGCAAGCTGGTCGAGGCGATGGAGGACGCGGCCACGGTCGACCTCCGCGGCGACCAGGTCCTGCCCTATCTCCTGCGAGTCCTCAAGTCGGCACCGATCACCGATCCGGCCGTCGCCGACGCGGTCACGAAGCTGACCGCCTGGGAGCAAGCCGGTGCGCATCGGAAGAGCCCGAACGCGTCCTCGAAGACCTACGACAACGCCGACGCGATCCGGATCCTCGACGCCTGGTGGCCGCTGCTCGTCCCGGCCGAGTTCAAGGACCTCGGCCCCGACCTGTACGGCGCCCTGGTCGCGAACCTGAAGATCGACGAGCGACCGAGCGCGCAGGGATCCTCGTTCCAGAGCGGCTGGTGGGGATTCGTCCAGCGAGATCTCCGGAAGGTGCTCGGTGATCCGGTCAAGACAGATCAGCCGGTGACGTACTGCGGTGCCGGATCGCTGGCCGCGTGCCGCAGCACCCTCACCGAGACCTTGCTGGCGGCAACCAAGGTGCCGGCGGCGACGACGTACCCGGCGAGCGCGGACTGCGCGGCGGGCGATCAGTTCTGCGCCGACCAGATCGCGCACAACCCGATGGGCGGCATCACCCAGGACCGGATCGCCTGGGTGAACCGGCCGACCTACCAGCAGGTGGTCGAGTTCCCGGCGAAGCGGGGTGACGACGTCAGCAACCTGGCGGCCGGGAAGACGGCGACCGCGAGCAGCTACGAGAAGGGCTGGTACAACTCGCCGCCGGCCCAGGCGGTCGACGGAGAGCTGGACACCCGGTGGGCCAGTGACTGGTCCGATCCGCAGTGGCTGAAGGTTGACCTCGGCAACGAGCAGACGGTCAGCCGGGTGGTGCTGCGGTGGGAGGCTGCATACGCGAAGGGCTACCGCGTGGAAGTGTCGCGGGACGGGTCGACCTGGCAGCAGGTGTACGCGACGACGGCCGGGGACGGCGGGGACGACGTGGTGCGGTTCGGCGCCGTACCGGCACGGTATGTGCGGGTGACGGGGACGCAGCGAGCGACGTCGTACGGGTATTCACTGTATGAGCTGCAAGTCTTCAGATGGTGATGCCCCGGGGCCTGTCAGGATTAGCGCATGAACCAGAACTTTCCCCCGAACCAGCCGTATCCGCCGCAGCAGCCCGGTTATCAGCAGGGGCCGCCGCCTGGGTACCAAGGTCCGCCGCCACAGCAGCCGGGGTATCAACAGGGGCCGCCGCCGCAGCAGGGTCCGCCGCAGGGGTACGGCCAGCAGGGGTACGGGCAGCAGGGCAACTTCCAGCCGGCGCCGCCCGCGGTGCCGCATGTCGCTCCGCAGGGTTCGCCGTACCCGGTGCTGGTCTCGACCATGAACGACCTGCCCGGGTACACCGCGGAAAACGTGTTCGGCGAGGTGTTCGGGCTGACCGTGCGGAGCCGGGACTTCGGGTCGAACTTCACCGCGAGCTTCCGGTCGCTGGGCGGCGGCGAGGTGCCGGAGTACACCCAGATGCTGGCCGAGTCGCGGCACGTCGCGGTCATGCGGATGTGCCAGATGGCGCAGCAGATGGGTGCGAACGCGATCCTCGCGATGCGGTTCGACTGCAACGAGATCGCGAACACGATGAGCGAGGTGGCGGCCTACGGTACAGCGGTCGTCGTCCGGAAGGTCGAGCCGCCGCGGCCGCAGGACAACAAGCCCGAGGATGATGCGAATGACAGCTGAGCCAACGTTTCCGTCCGGTTTCCGGTGGGGGGTCTCGACGTCGGCGTACCAGATCGAGGGTGCCGTGGCCGAGGACGGCCGCGGTCCCTCCACCTGGGACACGTTCTGCGCCGAGCCCGGCCGGATCCTGAACGGCGACACCGGCGCGATTGCGTGCGACCACTATCACCGCTACGCCGAGGACGTCGCGCTGATGCGTGAGCTGGGGGTGGACACCTACCGGTTCTCGTTCTCTTGGCCGCGGATCCAGCCGTCGGGGAGCGGCCCGGGGAACGCGGCCGGCCTGGACTTCTACGACCGGCTGATCGACACGCTGCTCGGCGCCGGGATCCAGCCGGCGCCGACGCTGTACCACTGGGACACCCCGCAACCGCTCGAGGACGCGGGCGGCTGGCTGTCCCGCGACATCACCGACCGGTTCGCGGAATACGCCGGAATTCTGGGCGCTCACTTCGCGGACCGGGTGCCGATGTGGATCACCATCAACGAGCCGATGGTCCTGACGTTGATGGGCTACTCGCTCGGCGCGCACGCCCCCGGTAAGGAGCTGCTGTTCGACGCGCTCCCGGTGGCGCATCACCAGCTGCTCGCCCACGGCCGCGCGGTACAAGCGCTCCGGGCGGCCGGCGCATCGAGCATCGGCATCGCGTCCAACCACGCGCCGACCTGGCCCGCGAGCGACAGCGCGGAGGACAAGGAAGCGGCCGCGCTCTACGACAACCTGATCAACTGGTTGTTCGCCGACCCGATCCTGCTCGGGGAGTACCCGTCAGGCATGGGCGACGCGATGCCCGGCCCGGTCGCCGACGACCTCGCGATCATCTCGACGCCACTCGACTTCTTCGGCATCAACCACTACGCGCCGGTCTCGGTCGGCGTCGCCACCGGTCAGGCAGACACCGCGGCCACCGACGGCGTGCTGTTGCCGCCGGGCCTGCCGTTCGAGCCGCGGACGTTGCCCGGGTACCCGACGACGGACTTCGGCTGGCCGATCGTGCCGGACGCGTTCGGCGAGATCCTGCGGATCTTCAAGGAGCGGTACGGCGACAAGCTGCCGCCGATCTACATCACCGAGAACGGGTGCGCGATCAACGACGAGCCTGTCGACGGGGTGGTGTCGGACCAGCGGCGGATCGACTACCTGGACGGGTATCTGCGGTCGTTGAAGGCCGCGATGGACGACGGGATCGACGTCCGCGGGTACTTCCAGTGGTCGCTGCTGGACAACTTCGAATGGGCGGCCGGGTACTCGCAGCGGTTCGGGCTGGTGCACGTCGACTTCGACACGTTGCAGCGGACCCCGAAAGCGTCGTACCACTGGCTTCGTGACCTGATAGCTCAGAGTCGGCGATGATTCCCGAGCCGGGCGTGGTGCCGTCCGCGTTGGCGGAGCCGACTGTCCGGGTACGGAGCGGCTGGACGGCTGCCGTCGTACTGGCGAACGTCGGGGTGTTCGCGGCTTGGCTCGGGCCGATCCAGGTGCTGCTCGCGAAGCAGTCCGAGGCGGTTGCTCCAGGCAACAAGGAATTCGTTTTCGGGCTGGTGACCGGCGTCGGTGCAGCGGTTTCCGTCGTCGCGAACCCGGCCTTCGGCGCGATCTCCGACCGGACCGCTTCCCGCTTCGGGCGGCGGGTCCCGTGGGTGGTCGCCGGCGCGGTCGGTGGCGCGATCGGGCTCGGCATTCTGTCGGGTGCACACGTGATCGCGTTGATGCTGATCGGCTGGTGCCTGATGCAGCTCTTCGGCAACGCATTGCTCGCCGCGGCCACCGCCGTCGTACCCGATCGTGTCCCGGTCGCGCAGCGCGGTGTCGTCGGTGGGTGGGTCGCGATCTCGCAGGTCCTGGGCGCGTTGGTCGGGACAGCGCTTGCGGCCGCGTTCAACAGCTTCACCCTCGGGTACGTCGCGTGCGCCGTTTTCCTGCTGTTGTCGGTGGTGCCGTACCTGCTGCGGAGCGGCGATGCGGTGTTGACGGAGCGACCCGCGTTTGTGTTCGGCGAATTCGTGAAGAGTTTCTGGATCAGCCCGCGGCGCTACCCGGACTTCGGGTGGGCGTGGCTGACGCGGTTCCTGTTCAACGTGGGCAATGCGTTGGGGACGCTGTACCTCTTCTACTACCTGCAGGACGAGGTCGGTGTCGCCGACGCGGACACCGGCGTACTGATCCTGACGGCGATCTACAGCGTGTGCGTTCTGGTGACGGCGATCAGCTTCGGCCGTTGGTCGGACCGAACCGCACGGCGCAAGGTGTTCGTCACCGCGTCCGGGTGGGTGATGGCGGCAGCCGGCGTCGTACTCGCGGTGTGGCCGACCTGGCCGGGCGCGGTCCTCGGCGCGATCATCCTCGGCGCAGGCTTCGGCGTGTACCTGTCCGTCGACTTCGCCCTGCTCACCGAGGTCCTCCCGAACGCCCGCAACCGCGGCAAGGACCTCGGCGTCATCAACATCGCCAACTCCCTGCCCCAGGTCCTGGCCCCAGCCATCGCCGCCCCCATCGTCAAACACCTGGGCGGCTACCCGGTCCTCTACCTCCTGGCCTCCGCAGTAACCCTCCTGGCCGGCGTACTCGTCACCCGCATCCGCTCCGTCGCCTAGCTCACTGGGAACGGTCCGCGGGGACTAGGAACAGGCAATCGGTGGTTCCCAGTCGCCAGGGCTTGTTCCCAGTTAGCTGGGGAGATGGTGGGACAAGGCGCGGGCGGTCGGTCCGTCGGCGGGTACGGCGATGTGCTCGAGGTCGAGCCAGTCGGCCATCAGGCGGAGCTCGGTGGCTAGTTGGGCTACGAAATCGGGAGCGTCTGGTTCGGGGGTGAGGGTGGGGATGACCAGGGTTGAGGTTTGGCGGTCGGCTTTGAGGTCTACGCGGGCTACGAGTTGGTCGCCCAGGAGGAACGGCAGGACGTAGTAGCCGTGGATGCGTTGCGGGGCGGGCGTGTAGATGCTGATCCGGTAGAAGAAGTCGAACAGGTGATGGGTGCGGTCGCGGTTCCAGATCAGCGGGTCGAAGGGGGACAGCAGCGCCCGCGCGTCGATCGGGCCGTCCTTCGCTTCGTGCCAGCGGTAAGCCTGCTGCTTCACCCCCTCCAAACGAACCGGGACCAGATCGCCCGCCTCGACGAGCTCACCGATCACCTCGCGACCGGTTGCCGCGGGCAACGGAAAGTGCGCCTGGCCGCTGCCGCCGCAGAGTTCCTTCAGAGTCGCGACCCCGAGGCCGCGGGCCGCGATCCGGACCAGCTCGCGACGCGCCTCGTCGGCGGTCGGCTCCGGGGCGTCCAGTACGCCGGCGGGCAGCACCCGCTCCGTCAGGTCGTAGATCCGCTCGAAGTGCCGACGGCCCGCGATCGTCACCTCGCCCGTGCAGAACAGGTACTCGATCGCGATCTTCGCGTCCTGCCAGTTCCACATCTTGCCGGTCGTCGGATCCGGGTGCGGGTCGGTGCGCTTGCGCCGTACGCCGTCCGGACTCGCCTCGCCCGCGGTCAGCGGCCCCCGTTCCGTCACGAGCTGCCGGACCTGGTCGACGTACCCGGGTCGCTCCGCCGTCAGTCGCCGCATTCCCGCGACTACCGACCACGGTGCGGTCACCTCCGGGCTCAGCTCCTCGTCCCACACCTGCCGCTCGGCCGCCCGCATCCGCCACCGCAGCAACGGGTACGCCGTCAACGGGAGCAGCGCAGCCTTGTGACCCCAGAAATACTCGAACAACTCCCGATCCGGACCCCAACTCAGCTCGTCGAGACCCGCCCGCGAGTAGTTCCCCACCCGCGCGAACACCGGCAGATAATGCGACCGGCACAACACATTCACCGAATCCAACTGCAGTACGCCGGCGCGCCCGATCGCCCGCCGTACATCCCCACGCCCCCGCGGCTCCCCGAACCCCTGCGCCCCCAACGCAATCCGCCGCGCTTCAGTCCCCGAGACCTCATCTCCAACGGCCGCCATACCCCGAACATAGCGGGACACTGGGCCCATGCAGTCCGTCACCATCGGAAAACCAACCGAGTACCTCAGGTTGACCGCCGTACGGTGGCCATCGGAGAAGGCCCCGGACCATGTGCCGAGAGAGAAGCGCCGGTACCTGCAGGCCGAGCTTCGGATCCGGCAACTCACAGCAACCAGCAGGCTCGACCTGCACGACGACTACGCCGGCTTGGTGCAGTTCTTCGACCAGGCTGTCGCGACCTGGCGTGACTGGAACAACGCCTCCGCAGTCTGGGGGTTGTCCAGCGGGATGCGGCTCGAGCTCGTCAGAGGCCCCCGACCGGCGCTCGGCCCGGATCACCTGGTCCTCTGGATCAAACTGCAGGACGGTGGTGGTTACCACCACCGGCCCTGGACGGTCGAGACAACGCTGGTTCTCTCGCCGGAGGACCTCGACGCCTTCGCTCGCGACTTGCATGCCCTCACCGACTGATAGGCCAAGGCAATGCCGCAGCCTCACGGGATTGACATGGCTTCGCGGAGCGTTTCGAAGTCGTCGGGGTCGAGGGGGACGAGGCCGCGGCGGAGTTGGTAGCCCCAGTTAGGGCCTTGGGTGAGCTTCAGGGCGACGTCGCGGAGGGGCGCGCGGTGGACGGGGAGGAACTCGATTCGTCGTCGCCACGGTTCGACCGTGCCGCGGGTGCCCATCGACATCGGTTCGGCCTGGTACGGCGCGGCGTCGGCGACCACTCCGAGCGCGGTGAACGCCCGGAGCGGCTCCTTGGACCCGTACCGCTCGGTCGGGGAGTAGATCGCGAACCCGTCACCTTCGCGCAGCCGCGCAACGCCGTACCGCTTGCCGTGGTTGAGCTGGATGAAACCGCCTTCGACGGCCCGCTGAGTGTGATCCGCGGAGATCACACCCAGCCAGGCCCTGCGCTGATCGTTCATGCACCTACTGTCAGCCCGAAAGTACGACATCTTTCGTCATAATTTTCCGGCGGAGTTTGGCGAGCAACGGCGCCGTGATCATCAGCAGGATGACGGCGTAGATCACGTAGGCGATCGGCCCGCCGACCAGCCCCGAGGCGTCGCCGTTGGACAGTTGCAGCGCCATCCGGGCCTGCCGCTCGGCGATCGGTCCGAGAATCACGCCGATGATCAGCGGCAGCACGGGCAGTCCGAAGCGGCGCATCGCGAAGCCGAGCAGGCCGAGCACCAGGAGCAGCAGCAGGTCGAGCGGCTGCGCATTCACGGCGTACGCGCCCATCGAGGCGAAGAAGATGATCCCGGCGTACAGGTACGGGCGGGGGATCTGCAGCAGCTTCGCCCAGGCTGGCGCGAGCGGCAGGTTGAGCAGCAACAGGAACAGGTTGCCGATGAACAGGCTCGCGATCAGCGCCCACACCAGCTTCGGCTCGCGCTGGAACAGCAGCGGTCCGGGCTGGATGCCGTACGACGTGAACGCCGCGAGCATCACCGCTGCGGTCGCGTTCGTGGGCAGACCGAGTGCCAGCATCGGGACCAGCGTGCCGGCCGCCGACGCGTTGTTCGCCGCCTCCGGTCCCGCCACGCCCTCGATCGCGCCGTGCCCGAACTCCTCCGGGTGCTTGGACAGCTTCTTCTCGGTCGCGTACGAGAGGAAAGTCGGGATTTCCGCGCCGCCGGCCGGCAGCGCACCGATCGGGAAACCGTATGCCGTACCGCGCAGCCACGGCTTCCACGAGCGACGCCAGTCCGCCTTCCCCATCCACGGCCGCCCGACCGGGATCACGGTGCCCGGGTTCCGCCGCAGATGCGCCGCGACCCACAGCGCCTCGCCGACCGCGAAGATGCCGACGGCAACCACTACGACATCGATGCCGTCGGCAAGCTGTGGGATCCCGAGCGTCAGCCGTTGCTGGCCGGTCACCTTGTCGATCCCGACCAGCCCGATCACCAGCCCGAGCAGCAACGCCGCGAACCCGCGGATCCGCGACGATCCGAGCACCGACGTGGCTCCGGCGAACGCGAGCAGCATGATCGCCAGGTAGTCGGGCGCGCCCAGGCTGATCGCGAACTTCACCACCTGCGGCGCGACCAGCACCAGCAGCAGCGTCCCGATCGTCCCGGCCACGAACGACCCGATCGCGGCCGTCGCCAGCGCCTGCGCGGCCCGTCCGGCCCGCGCCATCTTGTTGCCCTCGATCGCCGTCACCACCGATGACGACTCGCCGGGCGTGTTGAGGAGGATCGAGGTGGTCGAGCCGCCGTACATGCCGCCGTAGAAGATGCCGGCGAACATGATGAACGCCTGCACCGGCTCCATCCCGTAGGTGATCGGCAGCAGCAGCGCCACGGTCATCGCCGGGCCGATCCCGGGCAGTACGCCGACCGCCGTACCGACCGTGACTCCTAGCAGTGCTAGCAACAGGTTGATCGGCGTCAGCACGTCGCCGAACCCGTTGAGCAGGTTCGTCAGGTTGTCCATCAGAGAATCCCTTGCAGTACGCCGGCCGGCAGGTTGACCCCGAGCCCGATCGCGAACGCGTAGAACGTGATCAGCGACAGTGCGACCGCGATGAACACGTTCCGGATGTGGTGCCGGCTGCCGAGCGCGAACGCCGAACCCCAGAACAGCAGGGTTCCGCTGATCACCCAGCCCAGCGGCTCGATCAGCACCAGGTTCACCACGAACGCGGCGATCAGGAGCAGTACGGTGCGCCAGTCGATCGCCGACGTGACGTCGACGTCCTCGCCTTCCTCGGCCTCGCCGGTGCCGCCGCGGGCGACGTCGACGGCGTACAGCACGGCGACCACGAGCAGCAGTACGCCGAGCACGATCGGGACCGGCTTCGGGCCGATCGGATCGTTGCTGTTGGCAATGTGCTGGATCCGGGCGGCGTCGACGATCACCAGGACGCCGACGACCGCCAGGAACCCACACACTCCGTACTGCGCTGTGTCCCGCCGAGTCTCTCGTGGAGCCTCGGCGGTGCTCATGCCGCCAGGCCCAGTTTCGTCAGGATTTCCGCGACCGCCTTGTCCTGTTCGGTGAGGAACGTGCCGAACTCGTCACCGGTCACGAACGCGTCGGTCCAGCCGTGCTTCTGCAGCTCGGTCTTCCACTCGGCGGAGTCGTGCATCTTGGTCAGCGCGTTGATCCAGACCTTCTTGTCCGCGTCGCCGATCCCCGGCGGAGCGACGATGCCGCGCCAGTTCGTGAACACCAGGTCGATCCCGGAGCCCTTCAGCGTCGGCACGTCCTTGAGCGCGTCGACCGGCTTCTCGCTGGTCACCGCGAGTACGCGGACCTGACCGCTCTCCACCTGGTCCAGGAACTCGCCGAAACCGCTGGCCCCGAACGCGATCTTGCTGCCGAGCAGCGCCGGCAGGAGCTCGCCGCCACCATCGTACGAGACGAAGTTGACGTCCTTCGGGTTGATGCCGACGGCCTGCGCGAGCTGCATCGGCAGCAGATGGTCCGGCCCGCCCGGCGACGAGCCGCCGCCGACGGCCAGCCCCTTCGGATTCGCCTTCCAAGCCGTGACGAGATCCTGGATCGTCTTGTACGGCGAGTTCTTCGGCACCACGATCGCGCCGGCCTCCTCGATCATCTTGGCGATCGGGGTGGTCTGGGTGAGCGTCGCCTTCGACTTCGACGTGTACGTCGCGCCGACCACGCCGAGCCCCATCTGCATGGCGAGCTTGCCGTTGCCCTTCTCGTTCACGATCCGCTGCAGGCCGACCGTGCCGCCGGCGCCGGGCAGGTTGAACACCTGCACGCCGGTCGCGATCTTCGCGTCCTCCATCACCTTCGCGGCGGTCCGGGCGGTGGTGTCGTACCCGCCGCCCGCGGTGTTCGGCACCATCAGCCGCAGGCCGGTGGCCGGCTTTCCGCTGTCGGCGTTCGATGTGTCGGATTTTTCCGCGGTCGCGCCACAGGCGGTCGCGGTCACCAGCGCGACCAGCGCCGTGGTGACCCAGAGCATCGGCCTAGACCTCATCAGGCGAGTCCTTTCGGGAATGGTTCAGGTGGCGACGATCGTGGACCTCCGGTGGTCGGGGCGTCTGCATTGTGGCCGCAAGGGTGGTTGAGTTCATTGTGGTCACAGGCGGAACCCGGCTGAAGTGTGGCCCTCGGGCGCTGGACCGGGTGATCATGCGGCAGGACGTGCGAGGAGGTGAACATGGCGGTACGACTAGGACGAAGGCCTACGCTGGCCGGCCAATTGCTGGTCCTGCAGCTGGCGATCGTGGTGATCGTGCTCGTCGCCGTCGCTGCGGTCTCGCTCGCCCAGTCGGCCGCCACGTTCAACCGGGTCGAGGGCCGCAGGGTCACCTTGCTGGCCGAGCAGTTGTCGTCGAGTCCGGCGCTGCGGTTCGGGATCCGGAACCCGGCGCCGGCGGAAATGCTGGCGCCCGCGCTGCAGACCAGCCTGGCGCAGTCCGGCGTCAGCTCGATCACGGTCGCCAACTCCGCAGGAAAGGTGATCGCGGCAACCAATCCGACGCTGATCGGGACGTCGCTCACACTGGGTGTTCCTGAGGTGGCCAAGGGTCGTGGTTGGTCGGGTCAGTTGCGCGGCGACGACGGGATGGAGCTGGTCGCGCAGGTCCCGGTGCTGAGCGAGGGCAAGGACGCGAAGGGCAATCCGGACGGGACTCTCGGCGACCACATCGGGACCGTGATGGTCGGTGAACGCGCTCCGTCCGTACTGCAGCGGTTGCGCGGCGCGTCGTCGTACCTGGCCATCTATCTCGGGATCGCCTGTGTACTGGGGCTGCTCGGGTCGTGGCTGCTCGCCCGGCGGATCAAACGGCAGACGCTCGGGCTCGAACCGCGGGAGATCGCGGGGCTGGCGGAGCACCGGGAAGCCATGCTGTACGGGCTTGCCGAGGGAGTTGTTGCCTTGGACCCGCATCTGCGCGTGACGCTGGTGAACGACGTCGGCCGGCGACTCCTCGATCTCCCTTCGGACGCCGTCGGAAAGTCCTTGCGGGAACTGGGCGTCGAAGGACGCCTGCGGGAGGTGCTCGCCGGCGAGGACGAGGCGCGCGACGCGGTCGTCGTACGGCGTGGGCGAATCCTCGTGATGAACCGGATGAGCGTCACCAAGGACGGGCGGTCGCTCGGATCGGTCACCACGCTGCGGGACCGGACCGAGCTGGCGCAGCTCGAGCGCGAACTGGGCTCGTTCCGTTCGTCCGCCGAGTTGCTGCGGGCCCAGACGCACGAGTTCGCGAACCAGCTGCATACGATTTCGGGGCTGATCCAGATCGGTGAGTACGACGAGGTGGTCACGTACGTCGGCGCGCTCAACCGCTATCGTGAATCGCTCGACCTGACCGTGACCCGGCGGGTCCACGACACCACGGTCGCCGCCCTGCTGATGGCGAAGTCGTCGCTCGCGGCCGAACGCCGCGTCGAACTCCGGGTGTCCGAGCGAACCACGCTGCTGCGCCTAGATCCAGCGCTTTCCGCCGACATCGCGACCGTCCTCGGCAATCTGGTCGACAACGCCGTCGACGCGGCGGCGCAGTCCGGTACGCCGCTGTCGCCCGCGTGGGTCGAGGTCGAACTGCGACAGGACGCGACAAGCGTGGAGATCGTGGTCCGCGACTCCGGACCGGGCGTCGCACCCGAACTGGCGCAGGAAGTGTTCGCACACGGTTTCACCACCAAGGCCGCGGCCGAGGGCGAACGCGGGATCGGCCTCGCGATGACCCGCCTGATCTGCCGGCGCCGCGGCGGCGAGGTCGCAGTCACCAACCTGACCGAGGGCGGGGCCGCGTTCGTCGCCCGGATGTCCACCCAACGCACGCCGGAAGGAGCCCGATGATCACCGTCCTGGTCGTCGACGACGACTTCATGGTCGCCCGCATCCACCGCGGATTCGTCGACCGCGTCGACGGCTTCGAAGTCGTCGGTACGGCGAACTCCGGCGACCAGGCCGTGGCGGCGCTCAGTGACCTCTCTCCTGACCTGGTTCTTCTGGACCTCTACCTCCCGGACGTCTTCGGCCTCGACCTGATCGCCCGCCTGCGCGCCGTCCAGCCCGACGTCGACATCCTCGTCATCACGGCCGCCCGCGAGGCGGACGCGGTCCGCGGGGCGGTCCGGCAGGGGGTCGTGAACTACCTGCTGAAACCCTTCGGTTTCGAGGACCTCCGGGCGCGGCTCCGCGAGTACGCCCGGCGCCGCGCCAGCGTCCCCGACCAGGTCACCTCCCAGGCCGACGTCGACCGGGTCCTGGCCCCCGCCCGCCAGCTGGTCAACCGGCTCCCCAAAGGCCTCAGCCAGGAAACCGCCGACCTGGTCACCGCCGCCCTCCGCGCGACCCCCGACAACCTCTCCGCCGCCGAATGCGCCGAGAAAGTCGGCATCTCCCGCGTCAGCGCCCGCCGCTACCTCGAGTTCTTCGCCGCCCAAGGCCAAGCCGACGTAACCCTCCGCTACGGCACCACCGGCCGCCCCGAACGCCGCTACACCTGGCGAATCTGAAACCTGCAGCTCGACAGGAGAAGTAGCTGGATTCGGCGCCGCCCTACGGTCAGCTGAGCGTGAATCGCGCGTCTGGTAGACGTATACGTACTGTCGAGCTTGCCACTCAGGCGTCGGCGGCGCGGGCTGCGCGTTCTATTTGGTCGCGGTGGGCGGTCCAGTCGGTGTGGTGGCGTCGGCGTGGTCGCGGGCGCGGCGGTAGTTGGTGAGGATCAGCTCCCGCGGTTCGTGTTCGGTGACCCACAGGTGGTCGCGGTTCGCGTAGCCGGGATCGGTGAAGCTCGGGAGCGGGTCGGCGTACGGGCGGTCGAAGATCTCCCCGAGGTAGCGGGCCTCGGTGATGGTGAGGTGTTTGATCAGGCCGAGGAGGTTGGTGCCGGTGTGGGAGAGGGGGCGGCGTACGTCGTACTCCGACAGTCCCTCGATCTTCGTCAGGAGCGACTCGCGGACCCAGCGCAGGCTGTCGTGCAGGTATTCCTTGGCGAATTCGTCGATCACGGCTCTACTGACGCCCTCAGTCCTCGATGAGTTCGACAGTTGCGGCGTGGCGTTCTGCTAGCGCGTGATAGACGGCGGCGTTGTGGTCGACGAAGAGCTTTGCGGTGCCGTCCAGCGGGATGATCTTCTTGGCGGGGCTGCCCATCGCGACCGACTCCGGTGGGATGACCGCGCCCGGCGTGACTGTGGAGCCGGCAGCGACGAGTGAGCGTTTTCCGACGACCGCGCCGTCCAGCACGATCGCGCCGTTTCCGACCAGCGCCTGTTCGCCGATCGTGCAGTCGTGAACCAGGCACTGGTGCCCGATGGTCGCGTTCGGCCCGATCTCGCAGCCGTTGTGGCCGACGTGGATCACCGTGTTGTCCTGGATGTTCGCCCCGGCGCGGATCGTGATCGTGCCCAGATCGGCCCGAATCACCGCGCCGTACCAGATCGACACCCCCGCCTCGACGACCACGTCCCCGACCAGCGTGGCAGTCGGCGCGATCCACGCGTCGGGATGAACAGTCGGACCCTTACCTTCGAACGAGTACAACGGCATGCGCCACACCCTACGTCTCCAACTAGGGTGGGCGGATGCTCAAACCAGTCGCCGGGTTCGTTGCGTTCGGTCTGTTTTGGGGGGCGTGGGGAGCGATACTGCCCGCGATCCGGGTCGGCGCTGGTGTGAACGACGGTGAGCTCGGTCTGGCGTTGCTGATGATCGGGCTCGGAGCACTGGGGTCGATGCGGTTCACCGGTTACCTGATCGACCGGTACGGCGGCGTCGTGCTTCCCGTGGTGACGGTGCTCTTCGCGCTCTGCGGCGTACTGCCCGCCCTGGCCGGCTCGGTCGGCACACTGTGCGCGGCGCTGTTGTTGCTTGGAGCAACTTCTGGCGCGACGGACGTGGCGATCAACGCGACCGGATCCCACGTCGAACACACCACCGGACGGCCGGTGATGAACCTTGCCCACGGCATGTTCTCGGTCGCGGTCGTGGTGGCGAGCCTCGGTACGGCGGGACTCCGGGCGGCCGGTGTGGGAGCACTGCCGGTGCTGATCGGTGTGGCGGCGCTGATCGTGATCACGGCGGCTGCCGCCCTCGCGCCGGGAGCAACCAACGTCACCGGAACCCCCAGGACGCACTCCGCAAAGCCGAGAACCAGGCTCGAGCCGGTGCTCCTCGTGTTCGGCGTGCTGTGTGCGCTGGCCTACCTGGTCGAGAACGCGTGGCAGAGCTGGAGCGCAGTACACCTCGACACCTCACTGCACGCCGCGGCCGGCCTCGCGTCCAGTGCTCCCGCGGTCTTCGCGGCTGCGGCCGCCACCGGCCGCTTCGCGGGCAACGCCCTGCTCGCGCGGGTCCGCCCGGTGCAACTCCTCGTCGTCGGCGGCGCGGTCGCTGCCGTCGGTTCGCTCGTCGCGGCGACCGCGAACAATCCCTGGACGGCACTGATCGGGATCGGCGTCGCCGGCCTCGGTACGTCGGTCTGCGCGCCGACCATCATCGGGATGGCGGGCGCGTGGGCGGGTCCCGAGCGGCGCGCGGCAGCGATCTCCACGGTGACCACGATCGCGTACCTCGGTTTCCTGATCGGCCCGGTAGCGGTCGGCGCGGTCTCGTCTGCGTGGTCGCTGCCGGTTGCCCTGGGCGCGGTCGCCGTCATCGCGGTCGTCGTTGCCGGCCTCGCACCGGTCGCGGACCGCGTCGCCAGGCCGCGAACGAGCCGCCAGCTGAGCTGAGTGCGGCCCGTCGACCCACGCCGAAAGGGATGTGAAAGGAACCGCTGCGACGCTACGGTGACGAGGTCGATCGAGGAGGGTGGCATGACGGAGATCGCGAAATCCGGGGCCGCGGTGATCAGCCGGGCGGACGGGCGGGACGACGGCGAGGAATGGACCGAGAACTACACCGAGCTGCCGGGTGGCGCCGGTGTCTCGCTGATTCTCGAGTCGACCACGCAGGAGGGCGTCGGGCCGCGGTTGCACCTGCATCCGTACGCCGAGACGTTCATCATCCGGCGTGGTTCGGCGACGTTCACTGTGGACACCGAGGAGATCGTCGGCAAGGCCGGCCAGATCCTGGTCGTCCCGGCCGAGACGCCGCACAAGTTCCGCACCGGGCCGGGTGGCTACGAGGCAGTGCACATCCACGCCAACCCGACCTTCGAAACGACCTGGCTGGAGTAGCTACCCAGCCTTCGGGGGAGTGAACGCCGCCAGCAAGGTCGCGGTGATGTACGGCGCGGCCTGGGCGGACGTGATCCGCCCGGCCTGGATCTCGCTCGCGGCGCCGTGCATCACGTTGTGCATGACACTGACCAGCCACGACGTCGGCAGATCGGTACGGAAAACGTTTTCGGTACGGCCGCGTTCGAGCAGGCGCTCCACGCGCGCCATCGGATCGGCGTGAAGCTCGCGTACCCGTCCGGGCGGCAGCGCGTCCTGCGCCGCGAGCAGCAGCGCCCGGTACTGGTCGACCAGGTGCCAGCTCGACTCGATCAACCGGGTCAGCGCGTCGCGTGGATCACCGGTCAGATCGACCTGCCCGAGCGTCTCCTCACCGGTCGCGATCGCCTGGACGAAGACGGCGTCGACCAGCTCGGCCCGGGACGGGAAGTGGCCGTACAGGGTGACCCGCCCAACCCCGGCCGCCTTCGCGATCTCCGACGTACTCGCCGCCGGATCACGCGCCAGGCACGCGGCCGCCGCGGTCAGGATCGCCGCGATGTTCCGTTGTGCGTCCGCGCGCCGGGTGGTGACAGCCATCGGCCCTCCCTGATCTCGAACACCGCTGCATCTCGAACACCACTGTACGAATTCCTCTTGTCGAACACCAGTGTGCGAGTTACCGTACCGACCATAACCCGTACACGACTGTTCAACTTAAGGACGAGATCATGAATCGACCCGACCCCCGGCGGTGGCGACTGCTGGGGCTGCTCGCCGCCGCGCAGTTCATGCTGATCCTCGACGTCACCGTGGTGGCGATCGCACTGCCGAACATCGAGACCGACCTCCACCTGCAGCGCGAGACGCTGACCTGGGTGGTCAGCGCGTACACGCTGATGTTCGGCGGCCTGATGCTGCTCGGCGGTCGCGCCGCCGACCTCTTCGGTTCCCGCCGCGTCGTACTGACCGGCCTGCTGGTGTTCACGCTGGCGTCGCTCGTCACCGGTCTCGCCAATGGGCCTGAGGTCCTGCTGGGCGGCCGCGTCGGGCAAGGCATCGGCGCCGCGATGCTCTCGCCGGCGGCCCTGTCCGTGGTGACGAAAACGTTTTCCGACGCGGAGCGCAACAAGGCGCTCGGCATCTGGTCCGCGATGGGCGGTGCCGGCTCCGCGATCGGCGTACTGCTCGGTGGTCTGCTGACGGCGGGCCCCGGCTGGCAGTGGGTGTTCTACATCAACCTGCCGATCGGTCTGGTCGTGTTCGCGTTGCTCATCCGGATGCTCCCCGCCGACAAGCCGAGCGAGCAGCCAGGGCGTCTCGACGTACCGGGCGCCCTGCTCGTCACGGCCGGCACGGGTACGGCGATCTACGCGCTGATCAACGCCGGCGATCGCGGCTGGCTCTCGCTCGCGACCCTCGGCACGCTGGCCGGAGCTCTGGTTCTGTACGGCGTCTTCGCCTGGGTCCAGCGCGCCGTACGGTCACCGCTGATGGACCTGCGGATCTTCACCCGCCGCCCGGTCACCGCCGGTATCTTCATGATCCTGGTCGCGACCGCGCTGATGATCGCGATGTTCTTCCTGGGCTCGTTCTACCTGCAGCACTTCAAGCAGTACGGCGCTTTCCGCACCGGGTTGTTGTTCCTGCCGGTGGCGATCGCGGCGATCGTCGGCGCGCAGCTCGCCGGGCACCTGGTCGGCCGGACCGGCGCGCGGCCGATCGCGATCACCGGGTTCCTGATCACCGCGGCCGGCGTGGCTGTCCCCGCGATCTGGGAGGGTGCTGCCGTGGTCGTGGTCGGGATGACCGTGGGGACGGTCGGGCTGGGCGCCGCCTTCGTGGCTTCGTCGACCACGACGTTCGCGCAGATCGACTACCGGGAAGCGGGTTTGGCGTCCGGGTTGCTGAGCACGTTCCACGAGTTCGGTGCCTCGCTCGGCGTCGCTGTGGTGTCGAGCGTCGCGGCGGCGAGCCTTGCCGGGACCGTGTCGACCGGGTTCACCCGTGGGTTCACATTCGCCGCGGTCACTGCCGCGGTGGCGGCCGTCCTCGCGCTGGTCGTCGTACCGGCGTTCAAGCCTTCGACTGGAGAAGTCCATGCCCATTGAGATTCGCCGCGCGGTTGTCGCAGATGCCGAGACGGTGCTGACCATGTTGCGCGAGCTGGCCGAGTACCAGGACCAGGGCGCTTACCTGACTGCGAGCGTCGAGGACTGGCAGGGGTTCCTCGGGCGCGAGGACGTGATCGTGCTGATCGCGGAGGTCGACGGAAACGCGCCGGGGTACGTTTCCGCGCTGCGACGGCCGTACCTGTGGGTCGGCGGAGACCAGCTGGCGCTGGACGATCTCTATGTCCGGGAGCAGTTCCGCGACGCCGGCGTCGGACGGCAGCTCATGCTCGAACTGGCCCGGCACGCGCTGCCGGATCGGCTACCGATCGGCTGGGGCCTGCGCCTGGAGAACACAGCCGGCTACCGCTTCTACGAACGCCTCGGCGCCAACCTGGTCACCAAGACCGCAGCCGGTTGGTCCCCCGAGGCGTACGAGCGTCAGCTGAGCGAGTAGGTGGCCGCGACCGGGAGGTGGTCGGACGCGTAGTTCATCTGCAACCGCGCCGCCAACCGGGCCGGCTGGTCCATCCAGTTGCTGCGGGCATCGAAGTACTTGTCGACCTCCTGCAGGCCGACGACCGTGGCCCCGGACGCCTCGATCGTCTGCGCGACCCGCTCGAGGTCGAGCTTGCCGTCGACGCCCGCGCCGTGGTGGATGTTGAACGTCAGGGCCTCCACGGTCGTGGCCGCCACCTTCGCGTGTGCCGTCAGCGGCGACGCGGCCAGCAGGAGACAACCAGCCACAACAGCGAGCGTTCCCGATCGACGCATACCTCAGTATCTCGAGGTATCGGGGTCAGCTACGGGCGCACATTGTGGTTGCCGGCGAAAACGTTTTCCGGATCGTACTCGCGCTTCACGGCCGCGAGCCGCTCGTAGGTCTTGGCCGGGTAGACCGCGGCGACATCGGCGTCTTCGGCGTCGGACAGGAAGTTCGCGTACGCGCCGCTGACCTGCGGGCTCAGGCGATCCCACAGTTGCTGCCGCGCCGGACGCGACGCCTCGATCACCGGCGGCGGACCGACGGTCATCGTGACGAACATCAGCTCCGCCTGTCGGTGTGCGTACGCCGTCGCGTCGTCGGCGACCTGCGCCACGGCCACGCCGACGCTGCGGATGGCGATCACCGGAGAACCCTGCGAAGTGCCGGCCTCGACGAGGATCCGCAGTACCTCGGGCACGGAATCCTTGTCGACAAAGGCACTCCGGGTGGCGAACTGGATCCCCGGCGGCGGTACGGCGCCGTCCACGAGCACCTCGGCGTACGGCGTCAGCGTGACGTCGTCGGCGAGCACGGTGCCGAGTGCGCGGATCGGGTCGATCGCCTGCGCGGCGAGTTCCGCGTCGTCGCCGTCGTACGCGACCTGGATCTCGAGCGGCGCCTCCGGACCGCCGAAGAACGGGTTCGCGAACGACGCGATCGACGTCAGCTCCGCAGGCGCGGTCCGCAGGTACTCGGCCCAGCGGGGCAGGACCTCCGCGATCTCGTTCGCCGGAAACACGACCTTGCCGAAGTGGATGTCGGTCGTCGGATGCGCCGCGAACTCGAACGCGGTCACGATTCCAAAGTTTCCGCCGCCACCACGGATCGCCCAGAACAGCTCCTGGTTCTCGTCCGCCGACGCCCGTACGACGTCACCGTTGGCGGTCACGACCTCCGCGGCGACCAGGCTGTCCAGCGCGAGCCCGTATTTGCGGACCTTCCATCCGATGCCACCGGTCAGCGTCAACCCGCCGACGCCGACGCTCTTGGTGTCGCCCGACGAGATCGCCAGCCCGTGCGGCGCCAGCGCGGCCGCGACCTGGCCCCAGGTGGCGCCGCCGCCGATCCGTACGACGTGCTTGTCCTTGTCCACAAGTTCGATGCCCGCCAGGTCGACGAGATCGATCACCACACCGCCGTCGTTCGTACCGAATCCCGGGAACGCGTGTCCACCACCGCGCACCGCGAGCGGCAGTCCGCTCCCGGCGGCGTACCGGACCGCTTTCCGGACGTCCTCGACGGTTGCCGGCCTGAGGACGTACGCCGGGCTGCCCCCGACCAGCACGGTCCGGCTCGCGGCGTCGTACCCCGCGTCGTCCGGTCCGACAATCTCTCCAGCGAATCCTTCGACTACAGCGCTCATGACGTTCCTTTGCGTTTGCCCTCATCGAACAAACACCTGACGCCGGCCGAGCGCCGCATGTGACGTGAACAACGCCACATCACAAAACGTTCGGCTATTTCGTCTGAGCGTCGGTCTTGTGGCTGAACGCGCACCGCCAACCGTCCGGCGTCTGCACCCAGACCTGGCTGATCCACTCGTCCGCGCGGTACGACGTGCCTTCCCAGGAACCCGTGCTGGTCTTGCGCGCCGTGACTACGACGGCATCACCGGCGCGCGCCACGCGCTGCTCGCCCACCACCCACCATCGAGGCCGCCACCAACCACGTACGACGAGACATCCGGACTCCCCTCGGAACAGTCCCGCCGACCCTCACCCCACCGAATGAACACCACCACCCCATCCCATGAACCCCCGGAAACCCCACCTGCGTGCGAGGGTGGGGTGATGATTTATCGGTTCTCGGTTGGGCGGTTGGAATGTGTGGTGGTGAGCGACGGTCAGCCGGGGCCGCCGTTCGAACCTCCGCTGGAGGAGTACTTCACGCCTGAGTCCGGCGTACCTGACGACGCACTGCGGGACGCGTGTGAGGGGCGGTCGACGCTGACGTGCGGGTACAACTGTCTGTTCGTGAGCACCCCGGACGGGACAGCGGTGATCGACACGGGGCTGGGGGCGAGCTTCCTCGGGTACGGCGAGTACATCAAGCCGCTCGTCGGACAGTTGGACGGCGGCATGACCAGCGCCGGACTGTCACGGTCGGATTTGGCTGCGGTCGTGTTCACGCATCTCCACCAGGATCATTCGCGCGGGGCGATCTGGTCGGGTGAGCTCACGTTCCCCGCGGCGACCGCGTTCGCGCATGCGTCGGAGGTCGCGTTCTGGTCGGGCTCCGTCGACCTGCCGTCGGCGCAGCCGCATCTCGAGGCTGCTCGAGAAACGATCCGGCTGTTCGGCGAGAAGCTGCGGCCGTTCGAGTACGACGCCGAGATCCTGCCCGGCGTACACGTTGTCGCCGCCCCCGGTCACACACCCGGCCACTCAGCCATCCTGCTGCAGTCCCAGGGCGAACGGCTGCTCTGCGTGGGCGACACGTTCTACGATCCGCTCCAACTCACCAACCCCGCCTGGGCCACCCCATGGGACCTGGACGCAACGGCCTCCATCACCACCCGCCGCCAACTCCTCTCCCGCGCCGCCGACGACCACCTCCTCATCCACGCCTACCACCTCCCCTTCCCCGGCCTCGGCCACGTCCAACGCAGCAGCCAAACCTTCACCTGGCACCCCCTCGAGGCCCGGAACAACGGCTAGCGGTCGACCTCCTCGCCTCCACCCCACAAGCCCCGACCCGCGCCTCCACTCCCCGACGCACGACGCCTACATCCGACGCCCGCTTCCCGCGCACGACGCCGCTTCCCGCGCACGACGCCCGCGCCTCGCGCCTGACGCCCGCCCCGCGCCTGACGCCCGCCCCGCGCCTGACGCCCGCGCCTCGTACACCAGGGGAGAACACCTTCTGGGGGCTGTGGACAGGGAATACCAGGTTCCACCCCACCAGAAGCTGTCTCACGGGCCCGCAGTTCACCGACGCATCGGACAGGAGGCCGGGTGCCCACTCGGGTTGCTGGGTTGGGTCGCGGTTGGGCCGGACGCGGTCGAGTGGGGTTGTGCGCGCCGTGCGCCCCGCGCCATCCAGCTAGCGTCCGCTCGTCCACCCAACCCTGACTCATGAGCAGGACGACAGGTCCGGGGCGACTACGCGGACGACTGAATCACGGGAGCGCCCATTTCTGGTTCGGGCCGTTGTTGCAGGTGTAGAGGATGAGTTTGGTGCCGTTGGCGGCGGAGGCGCCGGCGGCGTCGAGGCAGAGGGGTACGGCGGCGTTGACGAGGGATCCGTTCGGTTGGGGGATCCAACGTTGGCCGGGGGAGTTGTCGCAGGTCCACAGCACCGCGGGGGTCTTGAGGGCGGTGTCGCGTGCGGACAGGCACTTGCCCATTGTGCGGATGGTGCCGTCCTCCGTCGACGGTGTCCACTGCTGGTTGACGGCGCCCTTGCAGGTGTAGAGCGTGGTCGGCGTACCGTCTGCGGTCGAGGCCTGGTAGACGTCGATGCACTGGCCCGCGATCCCGACGGCCGGCCCGGTGTCCTGGTACACGCCGAACTCCCAGAACGAGTAGTAGCTCCCGGCAACGGCTCGCTGTGTCGCGACCATCCGCACGTACCGCGCGTAGTTCGGCGCGAACGTGACGAGGTCAGTCCCGCCGTCCCCGCTCACCGTCGACGCCACGGTCTTCCAGCTGCGCCCGCTCCCGGACACCTGGAGCTGGTACGACTTCGCGTACGCCGTCGGCAGCCAGTTCATCATCACGCGATTGACCACCTGGACGGACCCCAGATCGACCTGGAACCACTGCGGATCCGTCCGCGCACTCGACCACGCGGTGCTCATCGAACCGTCCACGGCCTTCGACGCCTCACGCCCGGCAACATAGGTGCTGGAGGCAACAGCAGGACGGCCGCGGGCGAGGTTCCGCTTCGTACTGAAGGCCGCCGTGTACGTCGTCGGCGTCGCCGGCGCGACCAGGTTGTGGTCACGCGCCCCACCGTCCGACCACAGCCCGAACCCGTAGAGCTGATTCGTCAAGCTCTGCACCGGATCCGTCGCCACCGAAACACTGGAACCGACGATCGTCGTGACGCCGAGCGGACTCTTCCCGCTCTTGTCGAGCACCGTCACCGGCAACCCGGTCGGTGTGGTCGCGAACGTGGTTCCGACCGTCTTCGGATCGAGCCGCACGCTCTTGACGTCCGTCAGCCCTTGAGCATCCTGTGCCGTCAGCTTCAGTTCGATGTACGACGGATACTCGTGATCCGGCGCCGTGAACGAGCCGCTCGCCCCGGTCAGCGTGGTGATCGTATGCGTGTGGCAATCGCTCGGACAGTGATGCATGATCAGCGACCACGTCAACGCGGACTCCGGCAACGTCCCCTGCTCGGGGTCCGTCGCCGAACCCGAGAAGTTGATGGTGTCCCCAACTTTCCACGTCGTCGCCGGACCAGGAGACGTGATCGTCGCGGTCGGCGCGGTGTTCGCGACATTGATCTGCGTCGACGCCACACCGCTCGCCGTCCCGTCGGACACCCGCAATCGCGCGATCACGGTGCCCGCCGTCGTGTAGGTGTGCTGCACCACGGCGGCCGTCGAGTCGTCGTACACGCCGTCGCCGTCGAGATCCCACGCGTACGTGAGCGGTTGGCCGTCTGCGTCGTTGGACGCGGTGCCGTCGAACGTCACCGTCAACGGCGTCGGCCCGCTCGATGGGTCCGCGTGGATGATGGCCGTCGGCGGGTTGTTCGTGCCGTTGTAGACGTAGCGCAGGATCCGGCCGTTGTCGTAGTCGACCGTGAAGAGATCGCCACCGGGGCCGGTTTGCAGGCGCACGGCGCCGTACCCGGACGCGAAGAGCTGGATGTTCGCCGGATTCGGCAGGCCGTTGCTGCCCGGCATCATCGCCCACACGCACTTGCGGCTGTAGTCGGTGAAGAACAGCGAGCCGTCGTACGTCGAGGGGTAGTTGCCGCCCTTGTAGAACGTCAGCCCGGAGATGGACGAGCTGCCGGTCGAGCACGTGCCGCCGACCTTCTCGGTGTGTTGGTACGTGTAGTACGGCGACGCGACCGCGGAGGTGCCCGCGGCGTACAGGTTCTCGCAGATGTTCAGGTTCGCGCCGTCGTACCCGGGCTGGCGGCCGGCTCCTTCGTAGCACGGCCAGCCGAAGTTGGTGACGCCCGCGGTCGGAGCCACGACGCGGTCGATCTCCTCCCAGGTCTGGTACCCGACGTCGCCGATCCACAACTCGTTCGTCCCCGGGCGGAAGGTGAACCGCATCGGGTTGCGCAGACCTTCCGCGACGATCCGGCGGGCGTTCAGGTCGGGGTTGCTGATCAACGGGTTGTTCGGCGCGGCCTGCCCGGTGTCGGGATCGATGCGGATGATCGAGCCGTCCAGACCGGTCGGATCGCCTGGTGTGCGGAGGTCCTGCGCACGGAGCGCGCCGCCTTCGGCAGTCGGCGGAATGAGCGTCGCACCGACCGGAGCAGGCCCGTCACCGCATGGGTTGTCGGGCGTCAGATCCGACGCGGGCTGGCTGTCCTGCCCGTAGTCGATGTAGTTGAAGCTCCCGCCGTCACCGCCGCCGGCGTACAGGAACCCGTCCGGGCCGAACTCGATCGAGCCGATCGAGTGGCTCGGGAACACCTGGCACCAGTCCTCGACGAGTACCTGCTCGGCGCCGTTCGCGTTGAGCACCGAGAGTCGCGCACTGGCCTGGCATCCGTCACCGGTCGGACCGGGCGGTGACGGACACGGGTCGCCGTCGGTGTCCGGCGTACCCCACTTCGGTGTCGGTCCGCCGATCAGGCCGTCGTGCGTGTACAGCACGTAGATCCTTGGATCTGCAGGGAAATTGGGATGCAGCGCGAGTCCGAGCAGCCCGCGATCCCAGTAGTTGTAGACCTCGGTGCGTAAGTCGGCGTACACGCTGGGCGTCGGATCGTCGAGCGAGTCGAACACCTTGATCAGGCCGCTCTTCTCGGCGACGAACACCCGGCCGTCCGGCGAGAACGCGACGTTCGTCGGACTGCTCAGTCCGGTGAATGCCACTTGCTCACTGAAACCGGTGGGCGTGACTGCAGCCCGTGCTGGACCGATCGCCACGAATGGCAACAGAAGTACAACGCACAGTGCGGGCAGCGCAGAGCGCAGCCACCGGGCAGAAATCCTCACGAAGCCCCCCAGGCCAGATGTCCGGTACCCGTCCCCTCACAACCCCCTGCGGGCACTCGGATCGCGCCAGGATGACGTCCACCACGGACCGTGCGCAAGCCCCGGCCACTATTCGTTTCAAACAATCCACCGGCCGGTCACTCCACCGATCGAACCGTGCACACTGGGCTGATGATCCGGAGCGTTCGGGAGTTGCCGACAGGGCCGGGTGTCTATCGCTTTCGCGACGACGCCGGGAAGGTTCTGTATATCGGGCGGGCCCGTAATCTGCGGCGGCGCGTGCAGTCGTACTGGGTGAATCTCGGCGACCGGCCGCATCTGCAGCGGATGGTACGGCGGATCGCCCGGGTGGAAGGTGTCTGGTGCGATTCCGAACACGAAGCGGCATGGCTCGAACGCAATCTGCTCGAACATTCCAAGCCGCGCTGGAACCGTACCGAGGGCGGCGCGGAGGTCGTCGGCTACATCCGGCTCGCCGACGGATCGAAGCCCGGCTTGCGTTTCGAGCACACGGTCAGCGGTGGTGGACCGTATTTCGGGCCGTACCTCGGTGGGTTGCGGATCCGGCAGGCGATTTCCGGACTGCATCGGGTGCTGCCGCTGCAGTACACCGTGGAGGGGAACGGTTCGGCCGAGGAGTTCGGTCGGCTGTTCGGGATCGGGCCGGCGGATCGGGACGCGTTGGCGCGGACGGCAAGCGCTGTACTTTCAAAGGATCCGGCGGCGGTCGAGGCGTTGCGGGACGAGCTGGTACGACGACGTGACCGGGCGGCGGGCGAACTGCGGTACGAGTTCGCGGCGAAGGTGCAGGGGGAACTCGAGGCGCTCGAGTGGATCTGTTCCGAGCAGAAGGTGGCGTGGCTGGAGCCGCGGGACGCGGACGTTTACGGGTGGGCGGACGGCGTACTCGTGCGATTCGAGTTGCGGGGCGGGCGGATGTGCACGTGGACGCAGCGCGCGGTGGGCGAGGCGACGGCGCGGGAGCGCGTGGCGGCGACGCCGGCGTTGTGGCGGACCTTCGCCCGGCGCAACGCCGAACTCGCCGCACGCCTGCTCAAGGTGACTTCCTGATTACCTAGCATGTTCTTCCATGACACAGCCCCCTGGTCCGCAAGGTCAGCCATATCCGCCAGGACCACCGCCGTACGCTCCGGTGCCGCCGAAGCGGTCGCGGGGGCCGCTGTTCATCGTCGTCGGCCTCGTCCTGCTGCTCGTCGTACTGATCGTCACCGGGGTTGTTCTGTTCGTGAACCGCGACAACGGCAAACCGACCGCGCGCGATTCCACTCCGCCGGCCAGGACCAAACCGTCCGATCCCAAGGCGGTCGAGTTCCGTCGCGTGCTCACCTCGAAGCCCGGCCACTGCGCGACACCGTCGCCGAGCGGTACGGCGTGTGACGACCAGGGCAATGTCTACACGCTGGGCAAGGTCGAGCTCGACGGCAGCAACGTGTCCGAGGTGAAGGCCGGATACGACCCGGCCAGGGGTACGTCGTGGTACGTGAACCTCAACCTCGACCCGGAGGGCACCAAGCTGTTCGGCCAGCTGACCGCCAGCCTCGCCAAGCAGCAGCCGCCCGCGAACATGCTGGCGATCGTCGTCCACGGCCAGGTGGCTGCGGCGCCGACCGTAAACTCCGCGATCCCCGGCGGCCAGATCGAGATCTCCGGCTCCTACACCCGCGACACCGCCGAGGCCCTCGCCAAGAAGATCACCGGCTAGCGCTTCAGCGGTTGGTGACCTCGAACGCGACGACTGCCGCGGCGACGGCGACGTTCAGCGACTCGACGCCGGAGTGCAGTGGGATCTGCAGGTCGGAGTCGGTCGCCACCGTGATCCCGTTGGTCTCGCCCCCGAGCACGTACACCGCGCGCGGGGCGAGCTCGGTCTTGAACAGCGAGTCCTGCGAACGCGCCGACAATCCGTACACGTGATACCCGGCGTTCCGCAGTACGTCGACCGCGGCCTTCGCCGTCGACGTGTTCACGATCGGTGCCTGGAACGCGACGCCGGCCGATGCCTTGATGACGAGCGGCCCGACGTGCGGCGTACCGGCCCGGGGCAGGATCACTCCGTCGAACCCGGCGCCGGTCGCGGTCCGCAGAATCATTCCGACGTTTCCGGGATTGGTCACGCCGTCGAGCAGGAAAACGTTGGTCGGCCGCTTTCCGCGGGCCCGCACGAACTCCTCCAGCGGCGTCATCCGGGGCGCGTCCACGTCCGCGACCACGCCCTGGTCGTGCTTGCCGTTTCCGGCCAGCCACTTCACCCGGCTGGCGGTCGCCCGCTCGACCGGCGTTCCGTACCGTTCCGCGGCCCGCAGGATCTCCTGCATCGAGCTGCCGGTCGCGTTGTCGGCGAGCACGACCTTCGCCACCGACAGGCTCGGATCGTGCAGCGCCTCCAGCACGGGCTTGCGCCCGTAGACCGTGATCCACTTGTCGCGGGGCGATTTCTTCGAATCCACCCGCCTACCGTAGCGCCGGGTTCGTCGCCTTACCGTCCAGCCAGAGTATGTTGCTCGGGTCCGAGTGCGGGCCGGTGGTGCCGACGTGCTTGTCGCTGATCTGCGCGCCGTTCTTGATCACCTGCACCAGCGCCATCCCGTGGCCGCGGCCGAGGTCGTAGTCCGCCTTCAGCCAGTCGAGGATCGTGCCGGCCTTCACCTGCGCGGCGTCGTACCCCCGGCTCTTCGCCTCGTCGACCAGCTCCCGCGGGGTCTTTCCGGTCTTTTCCTCGATCTTGTCCAAGTACGCCTGGAACGACATCGTTTTCCTCCTGTGGTCGCCTTACACAGCTGCGTCGAACGACCACGGAGGAAATCGACATGCTTGTTTCCGCTACTTCGTGATGGTCAGGTAGCAGGACTTGCTGGCGACGCCGGCGACGACGACGCGGAACTGCTGCTTTCCGAGCCGCCCGCTGGCGACGTACACGGAGTAGCTGCCCGACGACGTCACCTTCGTGGTCGCCGGGAAGTTGACCCACTTCTTGCCGTCGAGACGCTGCACCTGGACCAAGGTCGTCTTGGCGATCCCGGTGGTCTTGCCGAAGTACCGGACCTTGGCGTAGCGCGGGACGATCCAGTCGCTGGCGTCGATGCTGACCGACTTCTTGACCGTGGCAGATACGGCGACCGTGGTCGCAGCGGTGTGCTGGGTGGCGGCGTCTGCCTGCAGTGCGCCGAGGCCGACGACCGCGCCGGCGGCCAGTCCGAGACCCGTGCCCACGGCAACAATCCGGCGAACGAAAGACTTGTGCATGATGGTGATTCCCCTCCCGTGTGGCGGCTCCTGGTGAGCCCGCCGCATCAAGAGACGCGGCTATGCACGAGTTAGTTCGTCACGAATTTTCAGGACGGCCGCGGCCGAGCGATCGATGTCGTCGGGGCCGGTGGTCCAGTTGCTGACCGAGATGCGCATCGCGGCCCGGCCCTGCCAGGTGGTTCCCGACATCCAGCAGGTGCCCTCGTTCTGGACCTCGGCGACCACGCGCCGAGTGATCGCGTCGTCGTCCCCGAAGCGGACCAGGACCTGGTTGAGGACCACGTCGTTCAGCACCCGTACGTCGTTGGCGCCGAGGATGCCCGCGAACCGCTGCGCCATCGCGTGGCAGCGGTCGACGATCTCGGCGATACCGGTGCGGCCCAGCGCCCGAATCGCGGCGTACACCGGGATGCCGCGGGCTCGCCGCGAGAACTCCGGGTTGAAGTCGAGCGAGTCGCGTTCGCCGTTCTCGTCCTGGATCAGGTACGCGGCGCGGATCGACATCGCGGCGCGGTGGGCCTCGGGGTGCGCGCAGAGGACCAGGCCGGAGTCGTACGGCACGTTGAGCCACTTGTGCGCATCGGTCGCCCACGAATCGGCCCGCTCGATCCCTTTGACCAGCGCACTCAACTGTGAGCTGACCGCCGCCCAGAGGCCGAAGGCGCCGTCGACGTGCACCCAGGCCTGATGCGCGTGCGCGAGGTCGCAGATCTCGGTGAACGGGTCAGATGCCCCCGTGTTCACGTTCCCGGCCTGCGCACAGACGATCTGCGGTACGTCGTCCTCGATGGCCTCCGCCAGCGCATCGGCGCGCATCCGGCCCTGGTCGTCGACCGCGATCTGCACGATGCAACTCGTCCCCAGCCCCAGGAAGCGCAGCGCGCGGTCGATCGTGTCGTGGCGCTCCGCCCCGGCCAGCACGCGGATCGTGGGCGCACCGATCAGGCCGTCCCGTTCGACATCCCACCCAGCTCGGCGCAGTACCTCGTGCCGCGCGGCCGCCAACCCGGTGAAGTTCGCCATCTGGGCACCGGTCACGAAACCCACCGACGTACCGCGTGACAGCCCGAAGAGCTCGACCAGCCAGCCCGCGGTGATGTCCTCGACCACGGCAGCCGCCGGCGAGGCGGCGTACAGACCCGCATTCTGGTCCCACGTCGTCGTGAGCCAGTCCGCGGCCAGCGACGCCGGCGTGGCGCCGCCGAATACGAACCCGAAGAACCGGCCGCTCCCGCTCGGCAGCAGCCCGCCCTCGACCCCCTCCGCGAGCCGCGCGACAACCTCCCGCGGATCCGTCGGCCCGGTCGGCAGCGGTCCGCCGAGCACCTTGTGAAGCTCCGCGGCACTCGCCCGCGGCCCGACCCGCCGCTGCGGAAGCCCGTCCAAGTACGCCGTCGCCCGCCCGTACGCCTCCGTGAGCGGCCCCACCCAATCAACCATGCCTCTTTTCTACGCCTAGGCCGTAAAGTGCGCCCATGCAAATCCGGAGCCGGTGGTCGGCGATCGTCGGGTACTCCCTGGTCGGCGCGGCGACCCAGCTGGTCTGGCTGAACTTCGCGGGCGTCACCACCGTGGCCGCCACCCGGTACGGCGTGTCCGAGAGCGCGATCGGGTGGCTCGCGCAGGTCTTCCCGCTGCTGTACGTCGTACTCGCGATCCCGTGCGGCCTCGCGCTGGACCGCTGGTTCCGGGGCGGGCTGATCGCGGGCGCCGTACTGACTGCTCTGGGTGCCGTGGTGCGGCTGATCGGCGACGACTTCGGCTGGCTGCTCGCGGGACAGATCCTCGCGTCGATCGCGCAGCCGCTGGTCCTGAACGCCGTCACCGGCATCACCGGCCGCTACCTGGAGGAGAAGGACCGCCCGACCGGCATCGCGATCGGCACCGCCAGCATCTTCGCCGGCATGGTGATCGCGTTCCTACTCTCCGCCATCTTCACGACGTCCTCGTCGATCCCCGCCATGCTCACCGTCAGCGCCATCTTCTGCGTCCTGGCAGCGATCGTCCTGGCCGCCGCCATCCGCACCAACGGCCCCTTCGAATCCCACACACACGCCCCAGCCTCGGATCCCGTCGCCGGTTCGGCCGTGCCGGATCCCGCCGCTCCGGATCCCGCCGCTTCGCATCCAGCCGCTCCGGCCCTCGTCGGTTCGGCTCCGCGCCCCGACCGTGGTGCGTTGGCGGCCGCCTGGGGCGACCCGCTGATCCGTCGCCTGTGCGTGCTCGCGATCTTCCCGTTCGGCGTGTTCGTTGCCATGAGCACCTTCGCCCAAGCGCTCCTCGAACCCGCCGGCGTCAGCGGCGGCACCGCCAGCACAATCCTTCTGCTACAGGTGATCGCCGGCGTCGTCGGCAGCGCAACCATCCCGATCCTCGTCGTACGCCGCCGCGCCGAATCCCGCCTCCTCGTCGCCAGCCTGACCGTCACCGCCGCAGCCTGCGTCCTGCTCGCGCTCGCTCCGGGTACCCTGACCGGGTTCCTTTCGATCACCGTGATCGGCCTGCTCCTCCTACCAGCCCTCCCGATCGTGCTCGAGCTCGTCGAGCGCCGTACCGGAGAAGCCGAAGGCACCGCGGCCGGCCTGATCTGGATGGCCGGCAACCTCGGCGGCCTGGTCGTCGCGGTCGTCGTCGGTCTGCTCGTCGACCACCCGTTGGCGGCGTTCCTCGTGATGGCCGTGATCGCGCTCATCGCCGTACCGGGGGCTCGCGCTCTTCGTCGCCCGATCGCCGAACTCCGATCGCAGTCGCAACCGTAGCGATCAACCCACCGGCGCCGGCGACGACGAACGTCGTACGGGCGTCTGTGTGCTGGAGGAGCAGCCCGCCGCACACGTACGAGATCCCGGCCGCGAGCCCGATCGCGCCGTACAGATTGCCGAAGACGCGGCTGCGCAGGTGAACCGGTACGACGCGTTGCAGGTGAGTGTTGACGCCGACGTCGATGCCCGCGATCCCGAGCCCGCGGATCACCTGCAGTGCGAGGGCCGCCCAGATCGCCCACGCCAGCCCGGTGACCAGGTTGCCGACGCTGCTCACGGCGAACCCGAGGAGGATGAGGACCGGCATCTTCAGGCGGCCCGCGTACCGCGCGAGGATCGCGAAGCCGACGATCAGCCCGATGCCGACCCCGGCGTACAACGTCGCCGACGCGGAGTCGCTCCCGTGCAACTCGTCCTTCGCGAGGAACACCACCGCGACATCGTCCACCCCGTGGGTCGACCGCGTTCGCCCGAGCAGCAGTCCGTTCGAGTGCGGCGGGCAGTTGGTCGTCGTACAGCAGGAAGAGCCGGTGAGGGGACTCGAACCCCTAACCCCCGCTTTACAAGAGCGGTGCGCTGCCAGTTGCGCCACACCGGCCGGTGTGCGGGTCCATAGTAGAGGATTGTGTAGGGGGTGCTGCGGGGGTCGGGGGCGTTTCGGGCGCTTTGGGGGGCTCGGGCGGTTTCGTTCTTGGGGGACTCGCTGGGGTTGGTGGCGTTGCTGCTTTATGTGCAGGCATCGACCGGGGCCGCGTTCGCGGTGGCCCTCCTCTTGTTGGCGGGGGACTTCGTGCCGGGGTTGTTCGGGGCGTTCGCGGGGGTGGTGGGCGATCGGTTCGATCTCCGGCGGGTGATGGTGGCGTGCGATCTCGTCCAGGGCGTGCTGACGGTCGTCATGGCCCTCATCCTTCCGCCGCTGACGGTGCTGCTGGTCATGGTGGCGGTCAGGAGCGTGACGGCTCAGGTGTTTCAGGCGGCTTCGCGGAGCGCGATGCCGGCCTTGGTGCGCGACGACCAGCTCGAGGCGGCGAACTCGGCACTCGGGGCGGGAACGAATGGGCTGGAGGCGATCGGCCCGATCATCGCGGCGGGGTTGTTCCTGGTCACCGGCGTACGCGGGATCCTGCTGATCGACGCGGCGACGTTCTTCGTTTCCGCGGGCCTGCTCACCAGGCTCCCGAAGATCCCACCGTCCGAACCGACCCAGAACAATGTGCTCAAGGACGCGCGTGACGGGCTGGGATACATCATGAAAACAGCTCAGATCCGCGTCATCAGGATCGGGTTCTTCGCGATCGTCGTGTGCAACCCTCCGGCTGCCGCCGGAACTTCTGCCGGCTACCGCGGCGAGCGGCGAGCTGGCGCTCGCGGCGACTGCTTGGTCAACGCCCGCGCGCTGGCAGACCGTTGCGACGGGACACCATGCCGTCTCCGCCACCGCCCGACCAGCTGGATCAGGCCAGATTCTCAATCCGCTCGAAGATGTCTGCGCCTGTCTCTTGCTGCCAGCTAGGCAGATCGTGTGGGTGAGCTACGAATTACTGCCGACGTACGCATGCCGTCACGCATAGGAGGAATGGGGAAGAGTCAGCGGTCGCGCCAGGCGAGCGGTGATGTTTGGAGTGCTGCTTCGGCGAGCCGCTTGCCGAACGGGGTCTGGATTCGGGCGCGCGACGACTCGATCCAGCCGCCGACGCGCTTGTAGCCCGCCTCGCCGTACTCAACGGCCTGCATGAGGCATTCGAGACGATCGGCGTCCTTCGCACAGCGAGCCTCGATCGTCTCGGCGGCCTCGTACTCGGTGACAGCCTCGCGGATGCTCTTCGCGGCCGCTTCGGGCAGTACCGCGACCTGGTCTTCAGTGATGCGTTCGTTGCTCGCGACATCCATGTACGACTTCGCGCTGTGTGGGATGTCACCGATCCGAGTCTCCTGCGAGTCGTGCCACATCCCCAGGTACGCCGCCCGCGCCGGATCGCCACCCTCCTCGCTGGCGATCAGCGCCGCAAGCTGCGCAACCCTAAGGCTGTGTTCCGCGACCGACTCCGGATCGCGTACGCCGACATGCCACCACCCGGCCCGACGAAGCCGCTTGAGCACGCCCATCTCGTACGCAAAAGCGACGACTCCTACTGCGTCCCGGTCGGTAGTGTCATCCGTCACGATTGCTCCGCTTCTGTCATCGGTTGGCCAACTGCACAGCGCACCGCAGATTGTTCAACTCTACGGTGCCGCCCTCGGCTGGGAGGTTGTCCAGCGCTTCCTCGACTCGCTCGCCGGTGCGCCGCCGCAGCTCCCGGTCGTACTCGAGGAGCTCCGGACGTGCGAGCACCAGCTGCCACAGACTGTGGATGTTCAGCGGACCATTCACGTGATCGGTCAGGTGTTCTAGCACGTGGTTCGCGAGTCGCACTCCTGACCAGCTGCGGGTCGAGTTCGCGGTGAGCAGGAACGAGTCATCAGCGTGGGGTTCGTTGATCTCGCCGAGCCAGTAGGCCCAGTAGGTGAGGTTGGCGGCTGCATGTCTTTCATCGCTCAGCGTGTTGTCGATGAAGTAGCGCAGCGGATCCCCGTCGCCGTGCCTGGCCAAGGCGACTGCCGCCGAACGTGCCGCGATCCCACCGGTGACATCAACAGTCAACCCGCCGGCGAATACACGCTTGTGTTGCGCCGTGAGCCAGTCAGCAGACTGCCGGCGCTTGTCGAATCCGAGCAGGTACGTCGCCTGCCGCCGCAGGACGGGCATATCTTCTGGCGACGCCTGTTCCGCAACGCTCAGCAGTTGATCGAAGAAGTCGTGCTGTGCTGCGGCGTTGAGGACCGGGTGCGATGCGACAGGTCCGCGTCCTGGCTTCGTCGGCAACTCGCGCAGCTGTGGTGGCGTGATGCCGGTGAACGGCCAGGTCACGAGGTTCACCAGTCGCCGCCGGTGGACGGTCGAGGCCAGCGGATGCTGGTGAATGTCGGCATGGCGATGTTCGCCGGTCAGTATTTGGTTGAGCAGTTCGTCTGCCTCGACCGCATCGTGCAGGGAGACCACGCCAGAAGCCGGCGCGCCGAGTGCCGCTAGGCGTGTCTGCAGTCGGCGGAAGTCAGAGACCCGCAGCGAGGTGAGAGGTCGACGGCCGGTCTCCCAGCCCTGGATCGTGCTGACATCGACCCCGAGGCGTTCGGCGAGTGACTGCTGGGTCAGGCCGACCGAGCCGCGGAGCATTTTGAGGATGTAGCCCGAAATCACACCGTGGTGATCCCCGGCCATGGAGAAACCCGGCATGGCTGTCGGTGTTTCAGGACCGCGCACCGTGCGCCGTCCCCTCAAGCCAGGCTCGATCACCCAAGCCACCCGTACTCACTGTGAGTTCAGGATAGGTCAACGCCGCGTCATCGTTGTCGACATGCCGATGGATCTGGATCTACGGATGGTGACCGCGGAGATGCGATCAAGAGTTCCCAGAGTCTTCTTGTTGGTGCGACATGTTGATGTCTCCGGAGTGAGCGGTACGGGCGTCGTTGCCGAGGGGACCGAGTGGACAGACGGATCTGTCTCCCTCCGATGGCGAAGCGAGCACGCGTCGACGACCTTCTACGAGGCGGGTATGCGCGCCCTGCTTGCGGTGCACGGCCATCTTGGCGCGACCGAAGTCGTCTTTCTGACGCGACCGGACGGCGCACAACTGGACGTTGCCCTTCCTGCGATTGCCTCCTCAAGCCAGCGGGTGGACGTACCGGTCCCTGCACCTGCGTCCGCCCGCTGTTCCACCTGGCTTCAACAGCGCTCAAGAACCGATGCCGGCGAGCCAGGACGTGAGTGACGGATGACTGCTGGCCGAGCGACTCTTCCGTCAGATCGCCGGGTCTGTGTCTGGTTCGGTTCGCACCTCATCGCAGACCTCGTCGGCGATCCAGAGGCTGCGGTTGCTTATGAGTCGGGCATGCGTGGGCGGTTCCTCACCCTTCGCATTACTAACGAGCCGGCGATACCGCCGGCGATCGCCTCTGACCGCGACCTGTCGAACGACGGGACCTGATCTGGCGGGATCGGCAACGGTCCTCCGCAGCCGTCAGCTCGCGGAGTGACCGCCGTGAGTGCCGGTCCCGGCGCATCACGGTCCCTGTCCGAGTCCGTCCTGCGCCAGCCGCTCCACCCCACCCACTCGGCACTTCTTGGAAGTGAGGCTGACACATGTCCCAAGTCGAACAGATGAAGATGCAGTTGCGCGGCCTGGCTGACCAGCCGCGACAAGGCGCAGCCAGCCTGGCCGGATTCAAGCAGCGCTTCGAACAGTCGAACCACCAAGTCCAGGCCCTGATGCTTCATGCTCGAAACCATCGCCCGAATGTGAGCCGATCAAGAACGTGCGCCCGCAAGCCAACCGATCAAACGCTCTTCGGCCGCCGAGTGGTCCGCGATGTGGCCGCCTGGCGACCAGACCGGCTCGGCGTCTGGAATCCCCGCGACCAGCCATTCGGTGTGCTGGCGGGGAATGCCTTCGTCTTCCGTTCCAGCCATCACCCTGGTCGGAACTTTCACCTCGTCGAGTGTGAAGCCCCACGGGGCCGACAGCGAGATGAGGTCGTCGACGTAGCCACCCGGCCCGTTGACGATGCCCTCTCGAAACGCCTGCAGAAGCATGTCGTGCAGTTCCCCGGACACCTCGGGCACCGGATCAGGCTCGTCGAGCCAGGCAACCAGATCGCGAAAGTCGTGTTCGGCAAGCCATGCCGCATCGTGGGCTGCGGGCCGCTCCCATTCGCCCACGTCGGCCTCGGACATACCGGCGAAGAACTCCAGATCGGCGGCGGCGTACTCGGCGGGGCTGAGTTCGGTGACACATCGCGTGACTCGCTCAGGCAGCCGGGCAGCCACGGCGAGCGCCCGCGGGCCGCCCGCCGAGATTCCGAGTACGGCGAACTCGTCGATTCCGAGCTGGTCCGTGATCAGCGCGACGTCCTCGGCGGCGTCTACGACCCGATGGCCCGGACGACGCGTTGACAGCCCGTAGCCGGGCAGGTCATAGGCGATCGCGCGGACGTGATGTCGCTCGTAGAGACCGCCGACGTGCCGCACGTACCGACTACCGGGGCAGCCGTGCAGCAGGACCAACGGCCACCCATGGCGCACACCCCACTCGGCGTACGCAATCGTTCGTCCATCCGGTGCCGTCACCAAGGCCGTGTCCACCATCTGCCCTACCCCCAAATCTCACAATACGACGAGATCGCCGGTCATCTAAGAGGTCGTTCCTTCGATCTGAGGGGGTCCGCAGGATCCGGTGACGGGCGTTCTGGACGACTGTGGAGGTGAAGCGGCAACCCTGTGCTGGACCGGGAGCTTCGGATGCATCGTGCAGCGGACGCCTGGTTCATCCGAACCTCCCGAATGCTCGACCTCGTCATGGAGGGCCTGGCCCCGTCGGCTGGGCGGTTCAGCCGTTCGTGCAGGCTCTAGTCCAGGACTTTCCGTACGTCGCCCGAGTCGTCGCCCGAGCCGGGAAGACCCGTGGCGCGGGCGCGGAGCCGCCTGGATTCCTTGACCAGGAGGTGGATGAGTAGCGCACTTGCGAGGAGGTGACCGCTCGCGGTGTAGAGACCGGGGAAGTACCCGCCCTTGATGATCGGGAAGACGAAGTGCGAGATCGCGTTGATCAGGCCGGCGCCGAGTGCGTAGAACCACAGCAGGTAGTTGGCGATGCGGATCTGGTAGAGGGCTCCGGCCGCGGCCAGCACCCAGATCGCCCCGAAGCCGAACACGAAGGTGAGCAGGAACGACTTCTCGGTCCAGTCCCGGGAGGAGCTGAACAGCTCGACGATCTCGTGCGGGAAGCCGCCGGTGTACTCCTCGGACATGTGGACGAACTGGAAGGCGATCGCACACAGGTAGACGGCGATCACCTTGCGGGTCCTGACCGGGTAGGCGTAGGTGGTGCGTATCCAGGCGATCCAGGCGACCGCGGACGCGACGGTGAGGATGAGCGCGGCCTGGATCGGCAGGGTTGTCAGGACCCACACGGAGAAGCCGGCCGCTAGCAGGCCGATGACCACGGCGGAGACGCGTTCGGGTTTGGCCGCGGGCGCCGGAGGCGAGTCGTGGTGGGTGGTGGGCTGGACATCGGTCATGGTCTCCTCCTGGGCGGTGCGGTCGGGTGTGCTGCCGCCAGGTCCTGGCGGCTGGATGGGTGCCTGGTTCTGCGGACGAGGAGCGCCAGCAGCGGGATGGTGAGGCTGACGCCCGCCAGGGCGAGCGAGAAGGTCAGCCGGGCGTCGTCGGGGATGGTCACGAGCTTGAAGCTGTCGATCGCGGCGTGGACCACGGCAGGTGCCCACACGGTGCTCCGACCCAGCTCGTACAGGTGGGCCAGGGGGAGCGAGGTGACGGCGGCGACGAGCATCGCCGCGATGCCGACCGCGATCCCGGACGAGGCGATCACGGGGATATGGGTCGCGGCCACGAGTGGCATGGTCGCGATCACTGCTGTCCGGAAGGACCGTCCCCTGCGCAGCCGGCGGAAGGCGTAGCCGCGCCACACCAATTCCTCGGCGAGGCCGTGGAAGGCGAAGATGCCGGCCAGCAGCCACGGCCACTCGGACTTGAGGGTGAACGCGGCGCCAGTGGCTGCGCTGACTATCGGATAGACCGCCTGGACCAGCACCGCGAGACCGACGGCCAGCACCACGGTCCTGGCGTCGGGCCGGCCGAGTCCGACTCTTTGGAGTACCCCGCCAGGCCATGCACCCCCGAGCAGCCTCTCGACGACGACGGCGACGAACAGTACGACGGCGAGGAACGCGCCGCCGTACCGGCCGCTCGAATCGAACTCGGCGAGCGCGGCCAGGACGGCGTACAAAACGCTGAACCCGATGAGGAACCGGATACCTGACAGAAGAGCTTTCATGAGGCTGAAGGTCCGGCCGGACCGGGTAGCAGCGCAGCACCCATGGGCCAAGAGCACCCCGGGTGCCAGACTGCCATTGGGCGCATGGACCGGGAGGGGATGCCATGGTCGCGGATCCGCTGGACAGGCCGCTGCTGAGCGTGAAGCAGACCGTCCCGCCGGCGCGTGCCGGAGCGGTCGCGCGAAGCAGGCTGGAGAAGAGTCTCGACTCGCCGACGAAGCTGACGCTGGTCGTGGCGCCTGCGGGGTGGGGCAAGACCAGCCTGCTGAGCCGCTGGGCATCGGGTGAGGCTCATGACACGCGGATCGCGTGGGTGTCGCTCGACGAGAGCGACGACGAGCCGGTCCGGTTCTGGAGCTACGCGCTGACGGCTCTGCACGGAGTCAGCGACCAGATCACCTCGGCGTCGCTGGACGCGTTGCCGGTGTCGGGCGACGGGCCGATGGCTCACGCGTTGCCCGTGCTCCTCAACGAGTTGGCGGCGGCATCGGCACGGCACGTGCTGGTGCTGGACGATTACCACGTCATCTCGCACCAGGATGTCCACGAGAGCCTGGAATTCCTCCTGGCGTACCTGCCGCCGACGCTGCGGATCGTCATCTCGAGCCGGATGGATCCGCCGCTGCCATTGGCTCGGATGCGCGTTCGCGGGGAGCTCAACGAACTGCGCGCAGACGATCTCCGGTTCTCCCTCGACGAGTCGGCGACGCTGGTGTCCACTGTCGCGGAGGTGGAGCTGGACCCCGGCACGGCGGCCGTGCTCTGGGAGCGGACGGAGGGATGGCCGGCCGGCCTCCAGTTGGCGGCCCTGACGCTTCGTGGAAGCGGGCCGGAGGTCCTTGCGCCCGACCGCGTACTGGACGCCGATCGGCATCTGTTCGACTACTTCACCGACGAGGTGTTCCCGACCCTGGCCCCGCCGCAACGCGAGCTCATGGTCCGTTCCGCGCCGCTGGAGTTGCTGTCCGGATCGTTGTGCGACGCCGCCCTGGACGTCCAGGGATCGGCCGCGGTGCTGGCCGAACTGGAGGCGGCGGACCTGTTCATGGTCGCCCTGGACCGCAAGCGCGAGTGGTACCGCTGTCACCGATTGCTGCGGGACGCATTGCTCCGGACTCCCGACGCGCTCTCGGGTTCGGGCGATAGTGAGGTTCTGCGCCGGGCCGCGCGGTGGTTCGAGGAGCACGGACGCATCGACGACGCCGCACGCCACCTGCTCCGAGCGGGAGACTTCGCGGATGCCGATCGGCTGCTGGCCGCGCACCTCACGTGGTTTCTCGATCGTGGCTGGCACACGACCTACGTGGCACTCGGCGACCAACTGCCGGAGGCTGCGGTCCGGTACCGGCTCGCGGTGTTCCTCGGCTATGCATCCGATCTCGGTGGACGCCGGGACCGGGTGGTGCACTGGCTGGACCTTGCCGAGCGCAGAATCGAGGAGGACACCGTCCTTCCGCCCTGGCGTGATCCGCGCGCCGGGGTCCTGGCCTTAAGGGGGGTGCTGGGCACGCCCGAGTCCCAGTCCGCGCTGGTGGTGGAGTTGTGCGAGGAGGCGCTTGCGCTGGAGACGGCTGCCGGCAATGCCGGGAACCCTGGAGCGCTGGCGGCGTTGGGTCGTGCGTACGGGCTCGACGCCCGGTTCGACGACGGAGCCAGGCTCTTGGCCGATTGCTGGCGCCGACGGGACCAGTTTTCCTGGCCGACCGAGCGTGTCCTGCAGGTTGCAGGCCAGCTAAGCCTCTGCCTGCTGGCCCTGGGCCGCTGGGACGAGCTCGACCGCCTCCTGGTCGAGGCCGGAGCCATCGCTGAGGCTGCCGAACGCGAGTGGGGGAAGGCGGCGGCGGCCCACGTGGTGACGTTGATGCTCATCGTCCAGGGCCGGCGCAGCTACCTGTGTGGCGACCTCGCGAGTGCCCGGGAGCAGCTGGACCGAGGCCAGGCGCTGGCCGAGATCAGCGCCCGGCCGATGCTGGTGGTGCTGGGGCTCGTCTTCCTTGCCGACGTGGAGGTCGGTACCGGCCACCGGGCCGCGGCGAACGCTGCGCTGGTGCGCGCCCGGGAGGTCGTCGACAACGACGCTGTGGCTCCTTTCGTCCGGACTTGGCTCGCGGAGGCCGAGACCAGGATCGGCCGTCAGGCAGTGACGGAGGCCGGGGCTCGCGGAGGTCTGTTCGAGGAGCTGACCGACCGTGAGCTGTCGATCCTGCGCATGCTGCCCGGAACGGCAACGCAACGCGAGATCGGCACGGCTCTGTTCCTCTCGATCAACACTGTCAAGGCCTACAACAAGAGCCTCTACCGAAAGCTCGACGTTGCGAGCCGCGCGGACGCCGTCCGGGCGGCCAGGCGGCTGGGCATCATCTGACCCGGTCCGCCCACCGATCCCGACACCCAGGTGGATCAGTGATCCCGGTAGTCGCCACGACGGGCGACGCGGCGGCGGTCAGTCGTCCCGTCCGGTGCCGGTCGCCTCGGTCGCCTCGGTCGCGGAGCGTCATCGCGATCGCCGCCGGACCGAGCGCACCTGGTGGCCGGTGTCCCACAGAAGGTTGAGCACGGCCCGCTCGCCGGCTTGGTCGATGTCAGCGATGGTGAGGACGGTGTCGGCGCTGGGGGCGCTAACGGCGCTCACCTCAACGTAGCGTTGGTCGAGCAGGCTGAGTACTGACGCCGCAAGAGGCCCGAACAGCGTGACCTCGACCCCGGTGAGCGTAGGTTCTGGGAATTCTTGATTCATGGAGTCAAGGTCGCCTCTCGACGGGTACGCGGACACCACCCGGCGCAAAGGTCCACCCGGGGTGCCCGCCGCCCGGCCCGGCCACCCCGGGTGGTTTGCGTCGCGGGGTGGTGCGGGGTCACCCGAGCCGGGACGAGCCTGCGGGGTATGACAACCACTCACGACCAGGAACCGGTCCCTGTTGCGACCGTACGTCGAGACGGGCCGCCGCGGTGGTCGCGCCGCAGGCTGCTCCGCACGATGGGCTTGGGCGGGGCCACTGTCATGGTGGCCGGCACCGGGGCCTTCAGTTACCGCGTGTACGACACCGCGGCCCTCAACCCGGGGAGCGGGCCGGCATTCGACCCGTGGTCCCAGTGGCGCCAGCTGCCAGGTCCGCTCGGTGCGGTGGCGTGCGCCGTACTCGCCGCCAGCCCGCACAACACCCAGCCATGGTCCTTCGCACTTGGCCCCGGCAGCATCGATGTCTTCGTCGACGAGGCACGCGGGACCGGGGCGGTCGACCCGCTGCGCCGCGAGCAGTACGTCGGCCTCGGCTGTGCGGTGGAGAACTTGGTGCTCGGTGGAACGGCCCGGGGCCTGGCGCCCCAGGTCACTTGGCTGCCCGACGGCGTCGGAGCAGCTCGCGTGGCACACGTCGAGCTCGGCTCCGGACAGGCGCAGGTGGGCCCGCTGTACGACGTGATCGGCCGGCGGCATACGAACCGGGGTCCGTACACCTCGCAGGCTGTTCCCGCCCAGACTCTGGGTGAGCTGGTGGACTCCTCCGAACTTGATGGACCGACCGTGCAATGGGTCGTCGACCCCGCGCCAAAGGCGGCACTGTCCGCCCTGCTGGTCGACGCAGCCGAGGCGCTCACCCGCGACCAGCAGCAGTCCCGCGACGGGTTCGTCTGGTTCCGCAACAGCCAGGACGAGATCCAACGGCACCGCGACGGTCTGGTACTCGACGGCCAGGGACTCAGCCCGCTACTCCTCGGCCTCGCGAAACTGCTGCCCGCCTCCTCACGCAGCGATGGCGACCAGTTCTGGGTGACCCAGACGCGCACCGTGCACACCGCCACCGCCGCGGCGTACGGCGTCATCACCTCGACGTCTCCCGACGACCGGCGTACCCAACTGGAGGCCGGGCGACTGCTGCAGCGCATCCATCTCGCCGCCACCAGCCGTGGGATCGCGCTGCAGCACATGAACCAGATCACAGAGCGGATCGACCGCGAGGCGACGACCGGCGCGGTAGCCACGTTCGCCCCGCGATTCGCCGAGCTTCTGCCGGACGGGGAACGGCCACTGCTCACCTTCCGGGTCGGGTACCCGGTCCGCGAGGCGCGGCCGACGCCGCGACGTTCAGCCAGGTCGGTGACCCGATGAAGCGCCGGCGGCTCGCGACCCGGCTCGGCCTGTCAGGCGCGGCCCTCGGTATTGCCGCCGGGCTGATCCAGACGGTGGCCGGCCACGGCATCCCGGAATGGACCGGCAACAAACTCGCCACCGGCGCGCTCGGTCTGCTCACCGTGGGGCTTTCGGCGCTGGCCGGACTGGCCGCCCTGCGCCAGCGCGACCCTGGCCTGTCTGTGCTGTCCCGGGCCCTGTGCGCGGTGAGTTTGATCGGACCGGGATTGCTCTGCCTCACAACGGTGGGCCGGCTCTGGTACGGGCCGGCGCTCCTCCTGACCACTGCCGGGCTGCTGACCGTCGAACATTGGCGAGCAACGGTGGTTGCACTGTGGGACGACTGGGCTCAGGTCCTGCTGACCGCGCTGGCGGTGTGTGAGCTCCTCATGGTGGCCAGTGGCCCTGGACTGCTCATGGTGGCCGGGGCACTCGGTGGAGTCGCGCTGGCGGTCGCCGCGTGGTGGCGGTCGGTCTCACGACGTGCTGCCTTCAGCCTCGTCGCGCTGGGCACGGTTCCCTTCGCCGCATTGGGCTGGACCGCGGTGGTGCCCGTGCTGCTCGCAGTCTTTGCCGGACTGCTGGCCCTGCCGGTGCTCGCTTCTCGGCCGCACCGAGGGGTTCGCTGAGTATCAGGCGTCGGAGCCGATGCCGTCCCGTCGGCTGCTAGCGGGAAGTGGTGGTCGGGGATTCCAGCCAGCGGGCGTGGCAGATGGCCGCTTGCCGGGAGGAAATGCGGCCGCCCGAAGGGCACTGTTGGAGAGGACCGACAAGCGCGGGAGGCAATGAGGATGACGGCCGCAACTGAGGTCGACCATGGACGCAACGAGCGATCGTTCCTGCTCCAACGGGTGCAACCAGCGATGGCAGGCCTGATGGACGGCTCGCTGTCGACGCTGGCGCCGATCTTCGCCGTCGCGCTCGCCACCCATCAGCCGCACTACGCGTTCTTCGCCGGGCTGGCGTCCGCCATCGGTGCGGGCGTGAGCATGGCCTTCTCCGAAGGCCTCTCGGACACGGGCGACCTGACCGGGCGCGGCAATCCGTACCTTCGCGGCTCGATCACCGGCGCCGGAACCTTCCTTGGCGGTGTACTGCACACTCTCCCCTTCCTGATCCCGCAGCTCCGCGCCGCGCTCATCGTCGCGATCGTCGTGGTCGGGTTCGAGCTGCTCGTGCTGTCCTGGATTCGCTGGCGTTTCTTCAAGACCGGCTTCGTACGTTCGTTCGCCTCCATCACTCTCGGCGGCGCGATCATCGTCGCCATCAGCGCAGCGATCGGCGCTGCCGGTTGATGCTGCCCACACCCATGCCGCAAGCACACCGTCCCAGGTGCAGGTGGTTGAGCTGGTCTGGAGGCGTGGACGTGCGGGATTGCGATCGTCTACGTCGCTGGCATGGATCCGCTCATGCCGTCGACGTCGACCAGCTGGGTGGCCGCGATGAGCACGACCGTGCTCGAGCTCGCGGGTGTGGGTCTACAACCCGTTCAGCAGTTCGTCGTCTCGACGGATGGCGTCCGGGTTGCGCGAGGCTTGCCGGAGGACGATCGCCAGCAGGCCGCGGAGGCGGCGGGCCACGTCCTCGGCGTACGGGTCTTTACGGGCCGGCTGGTGCCGGCAGCGCCGTTGCATCTTGGATCACCTCCTCTGGGAGAGGTATCGGGATGCTGCCAGCGACCGTTACAGACGCCTCGCCAAGGGCCTCGGCCGATCCAACGCACCACTGGCGCCGGTTACCCGGGAAGTGATCGTGGTAGGCCGAAGGCTGGGAGGACGCTGTTGTCGAAGCGGGTCAGGGCCTGGATCCGGTCGTCTGTGAGGGTGAGGACGAGCAGGCCGGCACCGCGCCGGATGCCGCCGGCTGGGGATCGGAGGTAGGTCCCGAACGCCGGCTGGCCGTTCGCTCGGGTCGGAACGACGTCGTACGTGCGGTGGTGGAGGATGCTGGCGTAGAAGCGAGCAGCCGACTCGATTCCGTGGTACTCGAGGGGAATGGGCGGCATGGAGACGCGGACGTCCTCGGTGAGCAGGGCGACCAGCGCGTCGACATCGCCGGACTGGTACGCCCGGACGAACTTCGCCACCAGCGCCTGCTCCGAGGGTGAGTCAGGCGCGGGCGCTTGGTCGCCGTCCGACGGCAGGCTGTGCTGCAGGCCGGCGCGAGCGCGTTTGAGGGCACTGTTGACCGATGTGACCGTCGACTCGAGCATGCCGGCGACCTCGTCCGCGTGGAAGCCGAGGACCTCGCGCAAGATCAGCACGGCGCGCTGTCGAGCGGGCAGGAGCTGTAGTGCGGTCACGAAGGCCAGCGAGATGGCTTCGGTCTGTTCGTAGCGGGCCGCTGGGCCGAGCGGAAGGTCGAACGTCCTGTCGAGGAGGGCATCGGGATACGGCTCGAGCCAGGCGACTTCACCGAGCGCGGTCGGCTCCGGCGGTTCGATCTCCTTGATTTCCCACTCCTTGGCCGGGCGCCGCTTCGTCGAGCGGAGCATGTCAAGGCACCGATTGGTGGCGATCCGGTAGAGCCAGGTGCGGATCGAGGCGCGCCCTTCGAACCTGGCGAAGCCTCGCCAGGCGGCCAGGAGTGTGTCTTGGAGGGCGTCCTGGGCGTCGTGGAACGATCCGAGCATCCGGTAGCAATGCATGTGCAGCTCCCGATGGTGCGGCTCGGTCAGCTGTCGGAACGCCTCGCCGTCTCCGGCTCGCGCTCTTGTGATCAGGTCGGTCGTCACCACTCCACCCTCGCATCAGATCTCTCACCCTTCACGTCACACCACTGTTGACGTCGGCCGGAGCGCGAACTGGGCGGTCGGTGGGCGCCCAGTTTCTCGCGGTCATGCCGTCAACACCTCTGACAACCGAACTCCGTGAAGCAAAGGTGAAGGTATGACAGTCGTGAACAAGGCAGTTCTGGTGACCGGGGCCAATCGCGGCATCGGCCGGGCACTGGTCGAGGAAGCCTTGAACCGAGGCGCGAAGCGGGTGTACGTCGGCACCCGCCAACCGCTGGACGACCCGGACGACCGCGTCACGCCGCTGACCCTGGACGTGACCGATCCGCAGCAGATTCAGGCAGCGGCCGAGAGCATCGAGTCTCTCGACATCCTCATCAACAACGCCGGCGTGGCGCTCTACGACGACCTCAGCGATCGGGCCGTGCTCGAGCAGCAGCTTGCCGTCAATCTGTTCGGCCCCCTCGCCGTGACCCAGGCCTTCCTGCCATTGCTGACTCGTTCACAGGGCATCGTCATCAACAATCTGTCGGTGAACGCGCTCGCGCCGTTCGTGGTCGTCCCGTCGTACTCGATCTCGAAAGCGGCCGCGTTCTCCATGACGCAGTCGCTGAGGGTCCTCCTAGCTCGACAGGGCGTGCGGGTCCACGCCGTACTGACCGGTCCCGTGGACACCGACATGTCCCGAGGCGCCGACATCCCGAAGGCCTCGGCGGAGTCCGTCGCTCGAGCCATCTTCGACGGTGTGGACAAGGGCGAGGACGAGATCTTCCCCGACGCCATGACTCAGCCCTTGGCTGCGGGCTGGAACAACGGCGCGGCCAAGACACTCGAGCGCCAGTACGCGGCGCTCCTGGAAGCAGCGTCCGTCAACGAATGAGCACCGGCACCGACACACAACAACTTCGGCACCGGCGGCTCCGGTACGGCGCGCTCACGGTGACCCTCGGGCTCGCCGATGTGCCGCACAGCGGCCGCCGGCAAGACACCAATGAGCAGGCCGACGCACTTCCGGCGGTCGCTGCTGGGCCCTTGGCGACCTGCGGATCCCGCGCCCTCAGCTGTACGACGAGCCCGCCACGTAGGACTGAGCCACTGCGAGGCTGGGTGTTGTTTGTGTAATGGTTGCAGGATGGTGGATTTGCGGGCGCAGCGGACAGTCGAGGCGTTGTTGGGGGCCGCGGAGGAATTGTTTGCGGCTCGGACTGTTGCGGACGTTACGGTTGAGGAGATCGCGGCTACTGCTGGGGTTGCGGTTGGGTCGGTTTACAACCATTTCGGGTCGAAGGGCGGTTTGTACGCCGCTTTGGTGGAGCGGGCGGTTGTGGTGGATCGGCAGTTCATGGATCTCGCGTATGTCGACGGGCGTGAGCCGGTCGAGCAGTTGTACGCCGCGGCGGATGAGTATCTCGCGTTCTATTTAGCCAATCCGGAGTACTTCCGGATGCTGGCGTTTCCTGCGGAGCCTGGGAGTTATGCCGCGGGGCAGGAGCTCGCGAATCGGTTGGCGGATTCGGTGGACGAGCAGAACCGGCGAATGGTCGACGCGATCAAGCGCGGTATCAAGGCCGGCACGATCCGCAAGGTCAACGCGCAGGAGTTGGCGACGGTCCTGTGGTCCTCGTGGAACGGGATCATCAGCCTCGGCTGGCGACAGGATCGCCTGCAACGCAACCCGAGGCAGCTGAAACGCCTGCTCCGAGCGGCGACGGACGCCTTCGCCCGCGGTCTCCTGGTTGACGGAAACTGACGATCGAGCTACGCGTCCGTGGTGTCCACGCCGCTCGGCGATTGCTGGCGGCAACTGCTAGTGGGCGGTGTGGGCGTGCATGCTGGCCGACCTCGACCGGCTCGAGTACGACGGGCAGCGCTTGTACGTCGCTGCGCTGCGGCACGATGTCGCGCTCATCGACGCGCATCGTCCGGGTCCGGAGGAAGTCTGCTTCGCCGTACATGGGGCGACGATCGCGCACGGTGTCGTGATCGATGCGGGTGGAGGTGCCGCGCTCGCGGACGATGTTGCTGACGCCATCGCGGCACACTTCAATGTCGCCGTACCGCGGTCGTGGGTGCCGAGGCGCAATTGCTGCATGCGGGCACGCACCTTGACGTGGACGGGTTGCGCCGATTGGACCAGCGTTACCGAGGTGCATGCGCAAGAGCCTCGGGCTGGTTTCGCCGACCATTTCCTCGCTGTGATGCGTGACGAGTGGCAGCTCCGGAAGACGTGCCGAGCCGGGTTGCTGTGGCGCCTCGGTATGGAGCGCTCGATCCGCCGAGCCGAGAAACAGTTGCCTGACGCATCGATCGCCGTCGTCGCCACCGCCTGGAACGACCGGCATGCGTCGAGTCGTGGGTTTTGGCGGTCAGAATGCAGCCTCGATTCACGACTCGCGGTTTCGACGGGCAACCAAACGCCACGACTCGGTGTGAGGCAGCACGGTTGGCGAGGGTGCGGCAGTCGTGTGGCGAATCGCCCGCGACGACCTTTCGTCAGTACGACGGGCCGGCCGGTAACCCGGCGTACCTCGGCTGACTCCACGGCGGCCTTCTCCCTGGTTGCGTAGATGCCGAGCACGAGATCGTTCGTACGGCGAGGTCCAGTCGGAGGGGGTGGAGTCTTCGGCGGCGTGGTGCGACGATCGGCTGATGGACGTACTGCGGGTCGAGGAGTTGGCGGCTGTTCACCTGGAGCTGGCGGAGGAGAGCGGCAGTGGGCGTAGCGCGACGACGTTGTACGGCCGGGCCGGGGCTCGGTTGCGGCAGACGTTGATCGCGCTGGACGAGGGGCAGACTCTTGGCGAGCATCAGAGCCCGGGCGACGCTTCGTTGATGTGCCTGCAGGGAAACGTTGTCCTTCGGGCAGGTGAGGCCGAGGTCGAGCTGCGGGCGGGAGATCTGGTGGCGGTGCCTCCGCAGCGTCACGACGTACACGCTCGGGTTGCGTCTGTTCTGTTGCTGTCGGTTGCTTTGCATTGAGGGCCGGGGACAGAGTTCGTGGTCGGTGCGGACAAGAAAACGCTGGCCGCGGCGGATTCTGAGGATGATGGCGGTATGGCGACCTACTTCACGGCCTCTGATGATGCTGCTGCCGGTGCTCCGGAGCGGTCCGGGGGAGACGAGCAACTGTCGAGCGAGATCACTGCCAGTGGCGGCGCTTTCCGTACGCTGATCGAGCTGGTCTGGGGCAAGTCGGCGGACGACCTGCCGGACGACGAGCACCGCTGGGCGGAGACCCCAACCGAAGGGCTCGCGAGGCTGGGAGACCGGCTGGTCGACGAGATCGCGAACCGGGATCAGGACGAGCTCCAGGATCTGGCTACGCCTTGGGCGGAGTTGGTGCCGGAGCTAAAAGATGAGGATCTGGTGGATTTCCTGACCGACCTGCAGCACCTCAGCCGGCATGCGAAGGCCGACGGGCTGCACGTCTATTCGCTGCAGCTCCGTTGACCCGTCAGGAAACCGAGTCGATCCGGTGTTCCGTGGCGGCGAAGGTGAAGGTGTCGCCTGCGTGGAGGCCCTTGAGCGCGTCGTAGAGCGGCGCGTCGGTCGTCATGCCTTCGTACGTGACCCCGTCGCACTCGAACGGTGAACTGACCACTCCGACGACGTAGCTGTTGTCGTCCAGTACGACGATCGCACCCGGCCGGATCTCGCTGGTCGGGGCGAAGTCGATGCTCTCGGCGTGAGCCACCGAGCTGTGCTGCCGTTCCGCGACGTCCTCGTAGAGTCCGCCCAGGTCGCCTGCCTCGTCGGACTGGGACTGGTCGTCGACGGAGAACGAGGAGTCGGGGTCCAGCTGGGCCGCTGAATCCTGACGGCCGACGGCGGCGTCCGTCGCGCGCAGGTGTGCCTCGAGGTGCGCCACCAGAGCCTCTTGGACCCGCAGCTTCGCCTTGTCGTCCATCCCGCACCCTCTCCTTGCTGTCGCGAGCGCCGTACCGCACCCGTGTCTCGCAGCATGTCACGTTTGATCCTGGCGCCGGCAACAGAACTGATTGGCCGCAGCAACTGACACCTCGTCGCTGACAGAATGGTGATCGATTGGTTACGGGCAGGAGGGGAGCCGATGACCGAGGACAAGCCGTCCGCCGATATCGAACAGTTGGTCGGTCGGGTAGTTGTCGAAAAACGTCATGACTGGATCGAGGCAGGCCTGAGAGACGCCGTGGCCCTCGAAGCGGATCTCGGCGCGCTGGATCTGTCCGATGCGCAGATCGCGACGGTACTGCGGGAACGTGAGGTGGCTGCGGAGCAGTTGGACATCCTCACCCACGGGACAGACGGGGACGGCCCTGCCGTGGAATACCAGGAACCGTTGCGGGACTGGGACTTGACCGACCAGCGGCGCAAGCTGATCGACCGATTCTATGATCGCTTGGCAGGGCGGCGGTTCGTGTTCAGCGAGGTGGCGGAGCACGAGGTTCAAGTTCCGCTCTTCGTGCTGGCTGCGCCGGAGCCGGCCGGATGTCGTGCAGCGTTTTCCCAGGACGTCATGGCCGGCCGTGCCCTGGCGTGGAACGTCACGCTCTTCGGGAGTGGGTTCGGCGGTTCGACGAGTCTTCGGGTCACGTCGACCTGGCGGTTCGAGGCGGCGGCCGGGCACAGCAAGCAGGTATTTCTGCCGGTGACGGTGAAGGTCGCGACAGTCCGGGTCATGGCTGGGGAACGAGTCGTCACGACCACGCGACAGGTGGTCGCGTCCAAGGCGACGCCTGCCAAACAACCCGGGCTGACCCTGCTGCCGCCGGACGCCCAGGCGCCGGCAGGGCCGGTGATCTCCGAGTATCCGCTGGCCGGAGACACGAGCGGGTCGATCGCCAACTACGGGGCGACCTACGCGACGACGTCCTCGGGCCGGTTGGAGATCGGGGCCGAGGTCTTCGGTGCGGTCGCCAAACTCTCCGCCGACGTCTCGTTCGACAGCGAGATAGCTCTGAGTCTCGAGTTGCGGGGCGGCCACGACTACAGCCTGCGTCGGCTGCAGGCCGGGCAGGGGATGGCCTGGTCTGTCACGTCTGCTCGTTGACGGAAAGTTGCGGAACCAGTTCCGGAACCGGCAGGGGGTGTTGGTGGGGGGATTCCGAACCTAGAGTCGGCCTGCTTGTAAGGGCTTTCCCCTGAGGTTGGAGGGTTTGTGAGGCGGACTCTTGGGCTGGCGGTTGTGGTCGGCGTAGTCGCGGCCGGGCTGGCGGCGGGTGGTGGATCTGCGGTGGCGCAGCGCGGAGCGGTGGTCACTGGGTCGTACTCGAGCGGCGCGGCACACGCCTGGCAGCCGTTGCCGGCGACGTACGTCGGGAACGACGCCGGGACTGCGGACGCGACGGTCGTGATCGATCCGAGTGTGAGCAGGCAGAAGTACACCGGGGTGGGTTTCTCCCTGGACGAGACGAGCGTGTCGAACCTCTGGAAGCTGACACCGCAGGAGCGGGAGCGGGCGATCCGGCTGCTCGCGGATCCGAAGACCGGCGCCGGGTTCGACCGGTTCCGGCTGACGATCGGAAGTCCGGACCTGATCGAGCACCTGCCGTTCTGGTCGTACGACGAGTTGCCGACCGGTGTCTCCGAGGACCGGAACCTGAAGTACTTCTCGATCAAGCGGGACGTGGACGCGCACATCGTCGACACGGTGAAGCTGATCCAGAAGTACAACCCGCGGGCCACGTTCTTCGCGTCGGCGTGGAGTGCGCCGGCGTGGATGAAGACCAACAACCGGTTCACCGGCGAGGTCGCGCTGAAGCCGGGCAGTACGTCGTACTACCAGGTCGGCAAGCTGCGCGACGACTGCATCGACGTGTTCGCGAAGTACTACGTGAAGTACCTGCAGGCGTATGCGCAGCAGGGCATCAAGGTCGACGCGCTGACGCTGCTGAACGAGCCGGGGATCGACGTGGTGTACCCGGCGATGGACATCAGCGTCGAGCAGCAGCAGAAACTCGCCGTCGCGATCAAGCGCGAGGTGCGGCGCGCCGGGCTCGGCACGGAGCTCTACGTGCACGACTTCAACTTCTGGGACTGGCGCGACCCGAACAGCACGGAAACCAAGAACTACTACCGGATCTTCAACGATCCGGAAACCCGGAAAGCGTCGGACGCGATCGCCTTCCACCCGTACTGGGGCGACCCGACGGTGATGCGGGACGCGTACGAGGAGTTCGGAAAACCCGTGCACATGACGGAAACGAGCGACCTCAATCCGGAAACGATTCTGAACTATTTCCGCCTCGATGCGTCGTCGTACGTCCTGTGGGCGCAGACCACCGACCAGGACGGCGGCACGCTGCACTGGACACCGGCCCGGGACAACAACATCGACTGGGAAGAGGTCGGCCGGACGACGAAGTGGCCGAACCGGCTCGTGAAGGTCGACACGACGACGAAAACGTTCTCCGTGCGGGACGAGCTGTACGCGATGGGGCAGTTCGCGAAGTATCTCGGGCCGAAACACACTCGTGTCGAGTCGAGCGCGACCGCGAACGGCATCAGCAACGTGGTGTTCAAGGACCGCGGTGACAACTTCGTCGCGATCGTGGGCAACGCCAACGCCACGCCGAGCACGGTTCGGATCACGCTGGCCGGCAAGTCGTTCACCGTGACGGTGCCGGCCAACGCATACGCGACGTACCGGTGGCATGGCGACGTCCCGTCGTCCCACCACAACCGGGCACCGGAATTCGACGACGTACCGAACGTCACTGCCGATCAGTACCAGACCACGCAGTTGCAGTTGCGGGCCACGGATCGCGACCAGGATCAGCTTGCGTACTACGCGACAGATCTGCCGGGCGGGGTCAGTCTCGATGCGAGCACCGGCCTGGTGAGCATCCACCCGACTGTCGCCGGTCAGCAGGACCTGAAGTTCCGGGTGACGGACGGTGCGGCGAACGACGAGGTCACGGTGCATCTCACCGTGAATCCGCGGGGAGCGCCGGTGGGTGAGAAGGTCGAAGCGGAGTCGTACGTCGCTCAGCACGGCTGGACCGAGGGCGGCGCCAACTTCATCGAGAGCAATCCTGCGGCGAGTGGGGGTAAGAACGTCGGGTGGACTGCGGCCGGGAACTGGTTGCAGTACCGGGTCGATATCGCGCAGGCGGGAACATACGACCTTGAGCTGCGGGTCGCGAATGGTACGGGCGCAGTTGCTGCAGACGCGGTGTCGGTTCGGGACGCGTCCGGGACTGTGTTGGCGAAGGTGTCGGTGCCGGACACCGGAGGATGGGCGAGCTATCAGTCCGTTCAGACACAGGTGACGTTACCGGCCGGGGATCAGGTGATCACCGTGTACTGCGAAACGGGCGGCTTCAACCTCGACTACCTCCGCCTCACCCCCTGACCCCTCACCGACACGCATCTTTGAGCACCCACCAACCGTTTTCACGCAGCTCTGACGGTTGGTGGGTGCTCAAAGCGCAACCGGGGGTGTGATCGGGAGGCTTCGACCGCAGCGCACGCGTGGGGCGACGCCGGTGCGCTGGTAGATCAGTACAAGTAGCCGTGGCTCAGTTGGTGGGGCGGGAGCGTTTGCGGCCGCCGATCAGGCGGTCCAGGACGCGTAGCCGGCGAGCCCTAGTACTGCGACGGCTGCCAGGAAGAGCACCACAGCGACCGTGATGTTCGCCGGCCGCGCGATCAGGCCGGCGATGGCCAGGACGACGCCGATCGCTGCGAATGAAATGACCAGGCGGCGGCTCATCGGCTCGTAGATCACGCCGCCGATGCTATCCAGCCGGAGGGGCTCACCTCTTGACGACGGGCAGCTGCCTGCGGCGAGGCCAACACTGGCGCTGGCTCGGTCAAGAATCCAGACTGGCGGCATGCGTGGGGGAATGGTGGCGATGCTGTTCTCGGACATCGAAGGGTCGACGCTGCTGCTGCGCCGGTTGGGGGACCGGTACCTGGAGGCGCTGGAAGATCATCGGCGGATCCTGCGGGCGGTCTGGACGGCGTACGGAGGGACCGAGATCGGGACCGAGGGCGACAGCTTCTTCGTCGTGTTCGGGACGGCCGGCGACGCGGTCCGGGCAGCCGCCGACGGGCAGCGGAGGCTGGCGGAGCATCGATGGCCGGATGACGAGCGGCTGCGGGTCCGGATGGGGATCCACACTGGTACGCCGGGCGTGTACGACGGCGACTACTGGGGCATGGATGTCCATCTCGCGGCACGGATCGGGGCCGCCGCACATGGCGGGCAGATCGTGGTGTCGGCCGTCACGGGCGACCTGACGCAACTGCCCGACGGGGTCACGCTGCGCGATCTCGGCACGCATCACCTCAAGGACATCCCGGAGCCCGAGCACCTGCTCCAGGTCACCGTCGACGGACTAAGGGACGAGTTCCCGCCGCCACGCACTCTCGGTACGGCGACCAGCCTGCCGGCACCCGCGACACCGTTACTAGGGCGCGAACAGGATCTCGACCGCGTCACCAGTCTGCTCGAGCGACCCGACGTACGGCTCGTCACGCTGACCGGACCGGGTGGGTCGGGCAAGACTCGCCTGGCGATCGGCGTGGCCGCGGAGCTGACCACGAAGTTCCCAGGCGGCGTGTACTTCGTTCCGCTCGCCACGGTCACGTCGGTGCCCGTGCTGTGGACGACGATCGCCGAAGTTCTCGACATCCCGCCGCGGGAGCGCGGCCGCATCGTTGCCTACCTGGCGCAGCGGACCCTGCTACTCGTCCTCGACAACCTCGAGCAGCTTCCGGACGCCGGCAAGGTCGTTGCCGAGATCATCGAAGGCGCACCGCACGTGAAGCTCGTCGCCACCTCCAGACGGGCACTCGGGCTCACCGGTGAGTACCAGCACCCGGTGCTGCCACTGACAGATGCCGCCGTAGAACTGTTCGTGCAGCGAGCCCAGGCCGTCCGACCGACGTTCACCCTGACCGACGAGAACACGGCCGACGTGACCGCGATCTGTCGTCGGCTCGACGGGCTCCCGCTCGCGATCGAGCTGTGCGCGCCGCGGGTGCGGCTGCTCAGCGTCAAGGAGCTGCTCGCGCGGATCGATCAGGCGCTCGACATAGCGTCCACGAGTACGGCGACCCCGGAACGTCAGCGGACGCTGCGGGACACGATCGCCTGGTCGTACGAGCTGCTCGGCCCCGAACACCGACGTACCTTCCGCTGCCTCGCGGTCTTCTCCGGTGGCGCCGACCTCGCCGCGGTCGAGAAAGTTGCCACCGGCATCGACCCGCTCGACGCCCTGGCCGAGCTGCACGACGCGAACCTGATCACGCTGTCCGACGGACCGGACGGCACCCGCGTCGGACTGCTGGAGACCATCCGCCAGTACGCCGCGGACGAGCTGCACCGGACCGCCGAGGCCGAAGCGGTCCACCGCGACCACGCGACGTACTACGCCGACCTCGCCGACCACCTCGAGGCGATCAAGAAAACGTTGTCCGAGCCGCCTCTCGAGCGGGCCGAGGCGGACCTCGACAACTTCCGCGCCGCGCTGACCTGGGCGACGGAAAACGATGTCAGAACAGGGCTGCGCCTGTGCTCGGCGCTCGGCTGGGTCTGGCTGTTCGGCGGCTACATCGCGGAAAGCCGTGCCTGGCACGAGCAGGTGATCGCAGCGGCCGGTACGACGTCGTCGCCGAAGCTGGCCGCCTGCCTGCGCGGGTTGAGCAACCTCCTGCTCATACAGGGCGAAACGGACCGCGCCCACGAGTTGACGACCCGCAGCCTGGAGATTGCCCGGGAGTTGGGCGACCCGGCAGGGATCGCGTTCGGAATGACCGTGCTCGGATCGGTGGAACGCCAGCAGGGCGATCTCGACGCGGCGCAGGCGACGCTTACCGAGGCCGTCGAACGACTCCGCTCCCTCGACGACGACTGGCGCTTGGCGCGGGTGCTGAGCCACCTCGGCGGCATCGAGGAGGATCTCGGGAATCTGGAGCGCGCCGAGGACCTGCTCCGCGAGTCCCTCACGATCACCGAGTCGATCGGGGACGCGCACGAGATCGCCGTACAGGGGCAGAATCTCGCGTACCTGCTGATCCTCGCGGGCCGGCTCGACGAGGCGATCGAGCTCGTCCGCGAACTGTTGCCGACCGTGCTCGCGCTCGGCAGTCCGAGCCTCACGATGGCGTTCTCGAACACCGTCATGAACCTGCTGATCCGGCGCGGCGATCCGGTCGGCGCCGCACACCTGTTCGGTGCGGAGGAGGCGATGGGCGAACGGCTCGAGATCTCGAACCCCTACCTGGACGAGGAACTCGCGGAAGCCCTCGAACTCGCCGGCGACACACTGTCCCGCGAGGACTGGGAACGTCATCGTCACGCGGGCCGGACCGAACGCGTCGAGGAGCTGCTCGGCAGGCTGTCCCTCTGAACGTACGCCGCGTCCAGGATCGTGATCGCGGCGAGTACGGCGTACGCGTCTCCGAGGATGAGGTCGAAACCCAACGTCAGCACGCGTTCTCGCGACCAGCCGTCCGGGATAATCCTTGCTTACTGCAACGAATGACCCGGACCGGCCCGGAACCAATCGAACGAGTGACGTCAGCCCGCCATCGAGCTCTCGCGATCGGCTGACCGGATCATCCGTTTGAGTTTCGAGCGGTTGACCACGGACAGTGGCAACTACATACTGCTTTCACCGCCATCGGCGGGCTGTGGGGGCAGCTGGGGCGTTCATGGGGAACAAGGGGGAAGTTGTGCATGCTTTGAGGTTGATTCGTGCTGCGCTGATCACGGGGATCGTCGGGGGGACGCTCGTCGTCCCGATGACGGCATCGGCCGAGGATCCGCCGAGCACCACGGTTGCGGTCAGTTCGGTCGCGCCCAGTCCTGGGGAGACGATCACGGCTACCCAGACGGTCACCAACATCGGGGGTTTCACGCTCGTGGGCGCCCAGGCGGCCATGTACGCCTTGGACCAGTCGCTGACGGACTGGTTCGAGCTGGTCAGCTGTAGCGGGGCGACGACGAACTGCTTCGTCGCCGACGGGCAGAACTTCCGGGCCGCCCTCGGCGATCTTCCGGCCGGCGAGAGCCGAACCGTGGTCTGGACGCTGCGGGTGCGGGACGACACGAGGACCGATCCGTTCAGGATGCGCATCCAGCTCCGGGCCGACAACTATGCGTTCGACATCCTGGACGGCCCGAGGATCGACATCACCCCGGGCGCGGCCGACATCGCGGTGTCGCTGGACGCGTCGGTGCGGGCCGGGCTGGTGCCTCGGATCACGTACACGGTCACGATTAGGAACAACGGTCCAGGCATCGCGAGCGACGTACGGGTGCTCGGCACGGTCCCGAGCAAGCTCACGTACGCCGGCGGCGGGACCTGCACCCGGGTGGGGTCGACCCGGACCGCGAACTGTGATGTCGCGTCGCTGGCCAGCGGTGCGAGCACGACCAGGACGTTTGCGGGCGATGCCGGGGTGCTGACGCTCGGCTCGTTCCAGGCGACCGCGCAGCGTACGGCGAGTTCGCCGGAGGATCCGGTGGCGGCGAACGACAAGGCGACGCGGTCCTGCAGCGCGCTCACCGGGCTGATCGTGCGCTGCTGACGACACACTGAAGTTTGTACGACGGCCGGCGGCCGTGGGTTCTCGAGCCCGCGGTCGCCGGCTCTTTCTGTGTCCACGCCTTGCGTCGAGGGGTGGGACAGGTTTACGGTCCGGGTTAACGTTTAAGTGAGTGTTAGTGAGCGATTCTTCGAAACTTGGAGCAACTATGATCAGTCGGCGACGGTTCCTGCAGGTGACCGGTGCGGCGATTGCCACCTCCACGCTGGCCGCCTGCGGCGACGGTGGAGCGGCGAACGGAGGCGCTAAGGCGTCAGGCGAGCTCAAGCTTCCGACGTACAAGCCGTTCGAGGGTCTGCACCCGGACTTCCCGGGGGCCGAGTCCGGCCTCGAGCCCGGGTTCCTGAAGTTCCCGGCGGACGCGGTTTCGAGCGTGAAGGCGCCGCCGCTGAAGAGCGCGGTCACCGCGCTGACCGAGACGTTCGCGACGCCCCCGCCGCCGATGGGCAGCAACCCGATGTGGCAGGCGCTGAACTCCGCGCTCGGCGGCGAGCTCCGGCTGACGATCGGCACCGACCCGGGCTACCCGGAGAAGTTCGCGACGCTGCTGGCCAGCGACTCGCTGCCGGACCTGATGTGGCTGCCGCCGAACCAGGGCATCCCGAATATCGGCCCGATGCTCGAGGCGAAGTTCCAGGACCTGACCAAGTACCTGTCCGGCGACGCCGTCCTGGAGTACCCGAACCTGGCCGCGCTGAAGCCGGCCTCCTGGCGGACCGCCGTGGTGAACGGGAAGATCTGGGGCGCTCCGATCCCGTCGACGCCGTTCGGCCAGGTGATGATGGGCAACCCTCGCACGTGGCAGAAGGTCGGCGGGCTGCAGTGCACCACCGCCGACGAGTTCTTTGCCAAATGCAAGGAGCTCACCAACGGCACGAACTACGCGCTCGAGCCGGCGATCATCAACATGCTGCACATGTTCGGCGAGTGGTTCGGGGCCCCGAACGCCTGGCGCGTGAACCAGGACCGGTCGCTGACGCACCTGTACGAGACCGACAACTACAAGGCCGCCGTCGAGTACGCCGCCAAGCTCTGGGCCGCCAAGGTGTTCTACCCGGACCTCAACCTGGCCGACGCGACGCCGAAGACCGTGAACGGCCAGATCGCCGCGCAGGTCGTGGTCGGCCCGCGGGCGACCGCCGACTTCCGGAACCTGGACCCGACGTTGTTCGTGGACACGATGATCCCGTTCGGCCATGACGGCAAGGCGAAACCGACGTACGACATGGGTTACGGCACGGTCGGGTTCACGCCGTTCAAGAAGACCGACGAGGGCCGGATCCGCGAGCTGCTCGCGCTGATGGACTACCTGTCGGCGCCGTTCGGCACCAAGGAGTACCTGGTCAAGAACTTCGGCGTCGAGGGGCAGCAGTTCTCGCTGGATGCGCAGAAGAACCCCGTACTCACCAAGGCCGGTCAGCAGCAGGCGCCCGGTCTGGTCAGTGCGCTGCAGATCATGAACTCCCCGGAAAGCGTGATCTTCAACCCGGCGAATCCGGACGACACCCGCAAGATCTACGCGACCGAGCAGCAGTTGCTGAAGTTCGCGATGCGGAACCCGACCGCGGGCACGTACTCCGACACGTCGAGCAAGCTCGGTCCGAAGCTGACGGCGGCGTTCCGGGACACGATCGTCGATATCGTCACCGGCCGGCAGAAGATGGACGCGTACGACGCGGCGCTCAAGCGCTGGAAGTCCGGCGGCGGTGACAAGATCCGCGACGAGTTCGCGGCCGTGCTCCCGGCGAGCGTTCCGGTCACCGGGTCCTGATCGATGCTGAAATCGACCAAGCCGGTGAAGACCGGTCTGCCGATGGCAGCGAAGTGGCGCCGGGACTGGCAGATGGTGCTGCTGATGATCCCCGGCGTCGTCTTCCTGCTGGTGTTCTTCTACCTGCCGGTGATCGGAAACGTCGTCGCTTTCCAGGATTTCCAGCCGTACCTCGGCATCATGCACAGCGAGTGGAACGGCCTGCAGAACTTCGTCAACCTGTACGCGAACCCGGACTTCTGGGACGCGCTGCGGAACACGTTGTTGCTGGCTGCCGTCCAGTTGCTGCTGTTCTTCCCGGTGCCGATCGGGCTGGCGCTGATCGTCGACTCGCTGGTCAGCAACCGTTTTCGGCGCTGGTTCCAGACGATCGCGTACCTGCCGCACTTCCTGTCCTGGGTGCTGGTCGTGACGCTGTTCCAGCAGTCGCTCGGCGGGGCGGGGTTCGTCAACAACCTGCTCCGGCAGGCGGGACTCGACGCGATCCCGTTCATGACCAATCCAGACACCTTCCCGCTGCTCGTCGTCGCGCAGCTGATCTGGAAGGACGCCGGGTGGGCGATGATCATCTTCCTGGCCGCGTTGACGACCGTTGACGTGTCTCTGTACGAGGCCGCCGCGGCGGACGGCGCCGGGCGCTGGCGGCGGCTGTGGCACATCACGCTGCCGTCGCTGCGGACCGTCATCGTGCTGCTGCTGATCCTGCGGATCGGCGACATCCTCAGCGTCGGGTTCGAGCAGTTCATCCTGCAACGCGACTCGGTCGGTCCGGGCGCAGCCGAAGTACTGGACACGTTCACGTACTACGCCGGCGTGGTCGGCGGGGACTGGAGCAGCGGGGCCGCGGCCGGGCTGGCCAAGGGCGTGGTCGGTGCCTTGCTGTTGTGGGGTGCCAACTCGCTCGCTCATCGGCTCGGTGAGCCAGGAATCTTCCAGAGGCGCTCATGAGACCTGTGTGGAAAGAGAATCCGTCGCCGGGTTACCAGGCGATCAAGGCCGTCATCCTGGGCGGGTTCGCGCTGGTGATCGTCGTACCGATCCTGGTCGTCATCTCGACGTCGCTGGCCAGCGACAAGGACATCATCGACGCGGGCGGGTACGTGCTGTGGCCGTCGCATCCGACGGTGAAGGCGTACCAGACGCTGTTCAGCGGCGGCCTGATGGGCCGGGCGATCCTGGTCAGCGTGTTCGTGACGATCGTCGGTACGGCGATTGCGCTCGCCGTCACGATCGCGCTCGCGTACGCGACGTCGCGGCCGGTGCTGTTCGGGCGGCCGGTGCTGTTGATGGTGCTGTTCACGTTGTTGTTCGCGCCGGGCATCATCCCGATGTTCCTGGTGGTGAAGCAGCTCGGTCTGCTCGACAGTCTGTGGTCGCTGATCCTCCCGGGCGCGTTGGGGGCCTTCAACTTCGTTGTCCTGCGCACGTTCTTCATGAACGTGCCGGGCGAGTTGCTGGAGAGCGCCCGGATCGACGGCGCGAGTGACTTCACCATCCTGCGGCGGATCATCATGCCGTTGTCGAAGGCGGTGATCGCGGTCGTCGGGCTGTTCTACGCGGTCGGTTTCTGGAACGCGTTCTTCAACGCGTTGCTGTACCTGAACGACACCTCGAAATGGCCGGTCCAGGTGATCCTGCGGACCTACGTCCTGCAGGGCAAGTCGCTGTCCGCCGACCAGCTCGGCGTGCACCCGCCGCCGCAACCCCAATCACTGCAGATGGCCGTCGTCGTGGTCGCGCTGGTACCGATCGCCATGGTGTACCCGTTCCTCCAACGGCACTTCACCAAGGGCGTTATTACCGGTGCGGTCAAGGGTTAGTCTGCAAGAATCGACCTATGTCCTCACCTTTGGCTGAGCGGCCGACACTGCGGATGGTGGCGAAGGAGGCCGGGGTCTCGGTCGCGACCGTTTCCTACGTGTTGTCCGGACGGCACCGCAGCCACACGATCAAGGACTCGACCGCGGACCGGGTCCGCGCGGCCGCGTCGCGCCTGGGATATCGGCGCAACGACGCGGCCCGCGCGATCCGGACCGGCAAGTCCGACCTCGTGCTGCTGTCGCTGAGCGTGCTGGCGGACCCGTGGTCGCAGGCGGTCGCGGCCACGGTCAGTACGGCGGTGACCCCGCTCGGAAAGACCGCGTTGATCGTCGCGGACGGCGACTGGCGGACCGTGCTGGCCAATCGGACGCCGGACGTCATCTTCATCGACAGCATCAAACCGGAGCCGGAACAGGTCGCCGAACTGGAGGCGTTCGCGGCGCAGGGCGTGCAGATCGTCGCGTTCAGCGAAACCCTCGAGCCGGAGGGCTTCGACGTGATCCGGTCCGGCGCCGAGCCGCGCTGCCACCTGGCGGTGGAGCACCTGCTGGAACACCACGACCTGGTCGGCGCGCTCACCTCGCGGACCACAGGGTTCGCCCGCTTCGACGCCTATGTCAACACGTTGCGCGCCGCCGGCAAGCCGATCCGCAGCGACCACATCGAGGTCTTCGAGCAGCACCCGGAGGGCGCGTACCGGGCCGCGATGGCGCTGCTGTCCAAGCCCGATCGGCCGACCGCGCTCTACTGCACGACCGATTTCGCCGCGATCGCGGCCGTGCGGGCGGCGCACCGGCTGCGCATCGACGTACCGAAAGATCTGGCGATCGTCGGCGTCGGGAACACGCCCGAAGGCGAGAACCTGGACCCGTCGCTGTCCACCGTCGGACCGGTCGGGTTCAACGAGGCGCTCGCCCGGATCATCGTGAGCAGGCTGACCGACCGGGAAGGCGCACCCGGTGAGGTGTTCGACTTCCCCTGGCAACTGATCGTCCGGGAGTCTTCTTGAGCCAACCCAACGTCGTACTCATCTGTGTCGACGAATGGCGGGGCGACGCGATGTCGTGCGCCGGTCATCCGTACGTCGAGACGCCGCATCTGGACGAGCTCGCGCGGAACGGGGTGCGGTTCAGCCGCGGGTACTCCGCGACGCCGACGTGTGTGCCGGCCCGGGTGGCGTTGTTCACCGGGCAGTCGCAGGAGCGGCACGGGCGCGTCGGGTACACGGACGGCGTACCGTTCGATGCCGCGCATCCGGTGACGGTGCAGGGCGAGTTCCGGCGCGCTGGGTACCACACGCAGGCGATCGGGAAGATGCATGTGTGGCCGGAGCGGGCGCGGCTCGGATTCGACGACGTGATCCTGCACGACGGGTTCCTGCACCACTCGCGGCGTTCTTACCGGCAGCAGTTCGGGTTCTTCGACGACTACGTGCCGTGGCTGCGGCGGCAGCCGGGAGTTTCGCCGGACGCGGAGTACTTCGACCACGGGGTGAACTGCAACTCGGTGGTCGCGCGGCCGTGGGACAAGGCGGAGTCGTTGCATCCGACTCATTGGATCGGGACTTCTACGATCGACTGGCTGTATCGGCGCGATCCTTCGCGGCCGTTCTTCTTGTACTTGTCGTTCCATCGGCCGCATCCGCCGTACGACCCGCCGGCGTGGGCGTTCTCGCAGTACGACGCTTTGCCGCCGTACTCTCAGACGCTTGGTGACTGGGAGGGCGACTGGGACGAGTTCCGGCGGGACGGGGACTATCAGGCGTCGATCGGGGACCTGCCGGATCGCGTCGTGCATCGCGCGCGGGCCGGGTACTACGGGCTGATGGCGCAGATCGACCTGCAGCTCAACCGGATCCGTGAGGCGCTCGTCGATTTCGGGGTGTACGACGACACGATCATCGCGTTCACGTCCGACCACGGCGAGATGATGGGCGACCACCGGATGTTCCGGAAGTCGGTGCCGTACGAGGGATCGGCGCGAGTACCGTTCATCGTCGCGGACCGTGCTTCGGCTGGTGGTGCGGTGCGCGGCGGGGTTGTCGATCAGGTGGTCGAGTTGCGCGACGTGATGCCGACGTTGCTGGACCTTGCCGGCGTACCGATTCCGTCGTCGGTGGACGGGGTGTCGCTGGCGCCGTTCCTGCGCGGGGAATCGGTGCCGGTGCGGGAGTGGTTGCACGGTGAGCATCTGCATTTCGGGCAATCTCTGCAGTGGGTGACCGATGGGAAGGTCAAGTACGTCTGGGGTTCTTCGCTCGGCGTGGAGCAATTGTTCGATCTCGTCGAGGATCCAGGGGAGCTGCGGAACCTGGTGAAGTCCGAGCCTGAGCTTCTCGAGTTGTGGCGGGCGCGGTTGATCCAGGACCTGACCGGGCGCGAGGAAGGTTTCGTTGCCGGCGGCAAGCTGGTGACCGGACGTCCGGTGACCGCAATCCTCAACCACACAAGGGAACGCATTGCACGCGCCACCGTCTGACGACTGGATCCCCGTCGACATCGGCGAGTCCGACACGTCGGTCTACCGCCGAGGAGACGTCTTCGCCAAGTGCTGCGGCCCGTCCGGCGTTCCTGACCTGATCGCCGAACGCGACCGCATCAACTGGCTCGCGGGAACCGGGTTGCCCGCGGCAACGGTTGTGGACTGGCTCGAGCTACCGAAAGCACCCGGGCTGGCGGACGGACTCGGGCTGGCAGGCCGACCGGGGTTGCAGGGCGCAGCCGGGGCGCCGTCTGGTGGCGGGGTCGGGGATTCCTCGGGTGGTGCTTGCCTGGTGACCTCGGCGGTGCCGGGTGTTCCCGGCGACACGCTCTCGCCTGCGGCGCATGAGCGTGCCATGCGGAGCCTCGGCGTGATTCTTCGTGAGTTGCACTCGCTGACGGACTGCCCGTTCGAGCGGCCGCTGGCGGACGTGATCGCGACCGCGACCGACGTCGTACGCCGTGGTGCTGTGAACCCGGCGTTCCTCACCGACGAATGGCGCCAGCTGCAACCGACGGAGCTCCTCGGCCAAGTAGTTGCCGAGCGCCCTTATATCGAGAGCGTCCTGGAACCGGTCGTCTGCCACGGCGACGCGTGTCTGCCGAACGTGTTCTTCGACCCGGAAACTCTCGAAGTCACCGGCCTCATCGACCTCGGACGCCTCGGCATCGCCGACCGGTACGCCGACCTCGCGCTCACCACGATCCAGCTCCACGACGAGTGGTCCGCCGACCCGGCGCCGTTCCTCGAGGTGTACGGCGTACCGGACCCGGACCCGCGCCGCCTGCATTTCTTCCGCCTCCTCGACCCGCTCACCTGGGGCTGAACCATGCGAGTCGAACTCGTCGCCTTCGTCGTCTCCCGCCAGCACGCGTTCGAAGGACGAGCGCAGGACGGCCCACGCCCCGACTCCGAACCGGTCGCGCGGACCGAGATCGAGATCCGCGCCGGCCTCGGCATCGTCGGCGACCGGTACTACGCCCAAGCGATCCACAAGAACGCCGCCGTCACGCTCATCGACGCAGCCTCCCTCGACGAGGTCCAGCGCGTCCTCAACCTGGACGCGACCCTCGACCCACATCTCACCCGGCGCAACATCACCCTCCGCGGCTTCCCGATCGACGAACTCGCCGCCCGCCGGTTGGCCGACGGCACCCGTGTCGCCGGCCGCCGCTTCACACTCGGCTCCATCACCTTCCAGGCGAACCGCCCGGCCAACCCGTGCGCGTGGATGGACGAGGTCCTGGCGCCCGGCGCGATGAACGCGTTACGCGGCCACGGCGGCATCCGCGCAACCCCGCTCACTTCCGGCACCCTCCACCTCGGCCCAACCGACTTCACCGTCCTCGACTGAGCGGTTTGGTTCAGTTGGACAGGATGTGTCGTCCGGCAACCACCCACTAACACCCCCGCCCGAGCCCAAAACACCCACCACCCGCCCCGACACGCGCCACCCGCCCGACACGCGCCACCGCCCTGAAGACAACCAGCGTCCGCCCCCACATCCACCGCCCGCCTGAAGACACCCACCGCCCGACCCTGGAGACACGCGCCGGACCCGCGAGACAGGTAATTGCCTGTTCCCAGTCCCCGGCGCGCGGGCTCAGACCCCGGAGTGCGACGGCCGAGTGAGCGCACCGGCCTAGACCCGGAGTACGACGGTCGAGCAAGGGCGCCGGCCTCCGCGGGGCCGTGGGACGAGTGCGCCTGCGGCCGGTGGATGCGGTGACCGGTTGCGGGTGTGGGAACAGGCGCCGGGGGCGCGGGAGAGGTAATTGCGTGTGCCCAGTCCCCGGCGCGTGGGCTCAGGCCCCGGAGTACGACGGCCGAGCGAGTGCACCGGCCTGCGCGGGGGTCGGTTGGGCGTGTGAGGCTGCGTCGGGGTGGTGCGGTGACGGGTTGCGGGTGTGGGGACAGGGGGCGGGGGCGTGGGGCAGGTAATTGCCTGTTCCCAGGCCCCGGCGCGCGGGCTTAGGCCCCGGAGTACGACGGCCTAGCGAGCGCACCGGCCTAGACCCCGGAGTACCACGATCGAGCAAGCGCACCTGCCTGCGCGGGGGCCGGTTGGGCGTGTGGGGCTGCGCGGGGGAGGTGTGGTGGTGGGTTGCGGGTGTGGGGACAGGGGGCGGGGGCGTGGGACAGGTAATAGCCTGTTCTCAGATCCCCGCGCCTGTGCTCAGGCCCCAGCGCGTGTTCCACGGGACTCGCGCGTGTTCCACGAGTCTCGCGCGTGTTCCTGGTGCTGGTGTTGCTTGGAGAGGTGGGGTTACTTGCGGCCGAGTTTCCACCATTTGGGTTTGTTCATTTTGATTTCGTCGGGGGTCAGGGGTGGGGGGACCGGGGGGCGGGATTCTTCGGTGAGGAAGTTGCCGGATTCGGTGTCGTACGGGGTGACGCCCAAGCGGCGGCTGATTTCCATGACGATCGGGATCGACCGGGGGCCGTCGTTGAGGTAGAAGGTGATGTCGCGGACCTCGACGCCTTTGCCGATGGTCATTTCGACGTCGTAGTCCGGACTTCGCAGCGCCAGCCAGGACGGTTTGCTCGTGTCGACGTCCGGTACCACTTCCCGGACCTTGGCCACCACGTCGGTCGCCGTACCGACGGCCGGCGGCTCGTAGTCGACCGGCATGTCGTCGAGGCGCCGTACGCCTCCTGGCCCGCGCATCGCGTAAACAGCCCAGCTCATGCCCCCAGCATGCCAGGTTCTTCAGTGCTTGCGGGCGGCGAGGACGGCGAAGGTCAGGTATTGGCCGTTGTCGGCCTCGAGCATGTCGAGCGACGTGTCGCGTTCGCCGCGGTACTCCGAGACCGCGCGGGACCATCTGATCCAGTCGGACCAGCCGTTCTCCTGCAGGCGCGCAGCGGTGACGTCGACGAGTTCGGTGATCTCCCACTGGAACCGCCACCAGTCCGCGGTGTGCCAGGCGAGCGCCTCCCAGCCGACGAACTGTTTGATGTGCTCCGGGATGTGCCCGAGCTCGCGGATCTCCTGGGTCATCGCCGGTGTCGCGACGCCGAGTTGTCCGCCGGGTTTGAGGAAGGAGGTGATGTAGGGCAGGTAGTTGTCCGCGGTACCGAAGTACTCGTAGGCGTCGACGCAGACGATCGCGTCGAAGAACCCTTTCGCGAACGGCAGCGTGTGGGCCTCCACCTTCAACGTCACAACGTCCGGGGAGTCGATGTTGGCGGCTGCATCCGTTGGGTCGACCCACAGGTCGGCGGCCCAGACCTGTACGCCGTACTCCTTGGCGAGAAACACCGCGGTGGCGCCCTTGCCGGAGCCGAGGTCGAGCACGCGCATCCCCGGGCGCAGGTCAAGCTCGCGGGCGAGATCTTCCAGCAACCACAGGGGATTCGGGCCCATGTCACCGGCCAGGAGCCAGTTCGCGTCGTACTCGTTGGCTCGCGGGTAGTCGTCGTGCTTCAGGTCCGCCACCAGCACAGGGTAGCGAGATCAAAACGGGATGTGCCTGGCATTTTCGGCAGGCAGAGTGGGTGCATGACTCAACTTGATCCGGTGATTCGCTCCTTTATCGGGACCGGTACGTCGAGGACGATCGGCTGGTCGTCCGCGGGCACGGCCGGCTCGAGTTCCTGCGTACCCAGGAGTTGCTGCGGCGCTGGCTCCCGCCTGCGTCCGACGTACTGGATGTGGGTGGTGCGACCGGCGTACATGCACGATGGCTTGCGGCGGACGGGCATCGGGTGACGTTGGTCGATCCGGTTCCGGAGCATGTGGAGCAGGCCGCGTCGATCGGGACCTTCGCGGCGGAGGAGGGCGATGCTCGGGCGCTCCGGCAGGCGGATGCGAGTGTGGACGTGACGTTGCTGCTCGGTCCGCTCTACCACTTGGTTGAGGCGGCGGATCGTGCGCGGGCGCTGGCGGAAGCGGTACGGGTGACGCGGCCGGGCGGGCTGGTGGTCGCTGCGGGCATCAATCGGTACGGCGGTCTGCTCGAGGCCGGCAGCAACGGCACGCTGACCGAGGAGCGACTGCCCCTGTTCGTCGACGCGTTCGAGTCCGGCCGCATCGACGGGTCCAGCGGATTCACCGTCGCCTACTTCCATCACGCCGACGAACTCGCGACCGAACTCACCACCGCCGGCCTGGCCGACGTAGAGGTCCTCGGCATCGAAGGCCCCGCCAGCAACATCCTCGAGAACGCTGCCCCCGACACGATTGAGACACTCCTCCCGGCCGCCGCACTCCTCGCCCGCCAGGTCGAATCCGACCCCAAGCTCCAAGCAGCCAGCCCCCACTTCCTCGCCCACGGCCGCCGCTAGGCCGGAACCACCTCGATCGGAATCCCATTGGTCTGCAACAACACCCGACCCGCTAGCGGGGCAGCCAACTTCGCGATCACCAACCGCCCGACCCCCACCAGCGGGACCGCTGTGACTCCCGGGCGGATCCCACCTCCGAGGACGAGCACCACCGCTGTCCGCGACTCGTGCACCGCGTCCACCCAGATGTCCGTGTACTCCGGCGGCGACCCGTGCACCATCCAGTGCACAGTCCGCCCACCACCCGTCAGCACCGCCGGCGGCAGTCCACTCAACCCACCCCGATAGTCCGAGCTCAGCCCGTCCGGCCACCAGAGCCTGACTGCTGGATCGAGTACGTGCATCGGCGGGTATCCGATCCCTTCGGCCTTCGGGTCCGGTGCTTTCCCCGGAGGGAACTGCGGGCCTACGAACTCGATCCGGTACGCCGGAAGCGGCCGGTGTCCCCGATCGGTCCGGAACTCCGGGTACGCGCGTCGTACCGACCGCACCCGCACGGGGTCGACCTGCCAGTGCGGTGTCGGATCCGGCTGCAACGCCTCCAGCAGCCACGGAGGCATGCTCACGTCCGAGATGACCGGCGCATGCCGCAGTACCGACGTCTTGTCCTCGAGCATCGGGGCTCCGCCAGGCCCGCGGCTGAAGCTCATCAGCACGATCGGACGCGGTTGCCGGTCGACCGGGAACGCGGCCCACAACGCCAGCGCTGCCTCGGGTTCCAAGCGGTCCATCTGTCCAGAGTGCCAGCTGAGGGTGTAGTTGGGCGGATGCGTTCCGTAGCTGTCCGGTGGCGGGCGGTCGCGGAATGATGTCAATAGCTGCAATGCGGTTCTCGGGATGGCGGTCCAGGCCGTAATATCGTGCGGCGGCCGGCACTGGGGGTGTTCCGGTCTTTCTGATTTATCGGGTGGGGACCGGCGATGACCGGTACTGGGGAGAAGCGGACACTTATGGCGGACAAGCCGGCACCCAAGCCTGGTCACTTCCTGCCTGGCGGCGACGGTGACCAGACGGTCGGCAACGACAGTAAGCCGCAGGCTGACGACCGGACGCCGGGGACTTCGGCACCGTTGGCGGCACCCACGCCGCGGCTCAGCGGGGAAGCGCCGCCGACGCCGCCGCAGTTGAGCGGGTCCCGGATCGACTCTCGCCGTACGACGCTTTCCGGCAGCCGGCTCGGCCCGCCGCCGGCCGACGACCGCGCCGCTGCGGCGTACCGGGAGGTGTTCCACCCGGAGCCGTTGCCGTTCATGCCGAAGAAGCGGTCCAAGGGCCTCATCGCGCTGATGGTCGCCGCGGTGCTGCTCGTTCTCGGCGGCGGCGCGACGTTCGCGGTCAAGGTGATTTCCGGCGGCGGAATCTCCATGAACCCGATGCCGACCACGGTGCCGAGCGGCTCACCGACGACCAAGGCACCCGTCGGCAAGGGCACCCCGGACACCGACATCGTCGGAAAGAACGCGATCTACGCCGCCGGGGCGCTGGCCGCGGCGAAATGCCCGGAACCCGCGTTCCGGCCGACGTCCAAGGAAAACGTCCGCTCGTACTACCAGGCGCTGATCGCGTGCATGGACAAGGCCTGGGAGCCGGTCGTCACCAAGGCCGGGTTCGGGTTCCGGTCGCCGAACCTGATCATCTTCGACGACGGTGACGAAACCGCTTGCGGCGTACAGCAGGACCTCGCCCTGTACTGCCAGGACGAGCACGGCGGCAGTGCGACGATGCCGTGGCAGTCCATCGTCGAGGACTACCCGAAGAACAAGGCCGCGGTGCGCGCGGAAATGGCGCAGTCCTTCGGTTTCGTGTACGGCGTACACGTGCAGAACCTGACCGGGATGGCCGAGGCGTCCGACAACCTCGCCGACACCGCGGCGAGCAAGGCCGCGCAGTTGGAGATGAACCGGCGCGCCGCGCTGCAGGCGTACTGCTTCGGCGCAGTGTTCTTCGGCGCGGCCAAGGCGAGCTTCCCGCTGCGCGGCGAACTGCTGCGGCAGTGGAACGGACTGATCCAGCGTCGCGGCGACGAGTTCACCAAGGACAAGGTCCGTGACCACGGTTCCAGCAAGAGCCTCGCGCTGTGGATGAACCAGGGCCTCGCGACAATCAACCCCGGGTCCTGCAACACTTTCGTCGCAGCATCCGCCAAGGTCAGATGAGCGAGATGAGGACGATCGATGCCTGACTCCGAGGAAGGTGCGCCGGGGCCTGGGCACTTCGCGTCCGGTGAGCCGGCGGCCGGCAGCCGTCCGCTGACCCTGAAGAGCGCGCAGCCCGGACTGGGGCGGGCCCGCTCGGTGTCGCTCGACGACGCCCCCGTGCGCCGCAAGGCGCGCCCACTGCCGACTGAACCGGGTACGACGAGTGAGTACAGCGGCCCGCCCGTGGCACCGCAGACCGGCGTACCGCTCACACCGCTGACCGGCACGCGCCGCGTCGGCGGCCCCCGCCCGACCGGCTGGCACTCGAACCCGTCCCGCGCCGGCGCCCAGTTCACGTCCGAACCACCACCGGTCAGCCCGCCGCGCCAGTACTCCCGGCCGATCGTCGTCGGCCTGTCGATCGTGGTGATCCTGATGCTCACCGGCGCCACCATCGGCGGGTTCAAACTCGTCAACTCCTACGGAGTCGAGCGCCCGCTGTCCCAGCCTTCCGTCAAGAAGTCCCAGGCCCCACTCCCCGTCCCGCCCAACCCCACGGTCACCGTCACGGCCTCGGTGACCCCGGACGTCGTCCGCCTCCGCCAGAACGAGATCTACGCGGCCGGCAAGGTGGCGAGCGTCAACTGCAAGGAGCCGGCGATCAAGCCGGACTCGCAGTCGGCGATCCTCAGGTACTACCGGGCTCTGCTGCCCTGCCTGGACAAGGCATGGGCGCCGGTGCTGAAGAACGCGCATTACCCGTTCCGTTCGCCGAAGGTGGTGCTGCAGACGAACCAGGCCACCGCCGCGACCTGCACCGGTGAGAAGAACGTCGCCTACTACTGCCCGGCCGACGAGAGCATCTACGTCAGCTGGAAGGCGGACCTCAAGGACTACAAGGACGATCCGCTCTCCGCACGGGTGTGGATGATCGACACGATGGCGCACGAGTACGGCCACCACGTGCAGAACCTCACCGAGATGCTCACCGCCGCCGGATCCCGCGAGGGGTGGGCGAAGACGAAGGCCGAGGAGCTCGAGTGGAGCCGACGTACCGAGTTGCAGGCGAGCTGCTTCGGCGCTGCCTTCCTCGGCGCGAACAAGAAGGCCCTCGGCCTCAGCGGGCGCAAGCTGGAGCTGTGGGAGTGGCAGACCCAGCACAGCGGCGACGAGTACAACCCGAAGAAGATCCGCGACCACGGCTCCCGCAAGAACCACTGGCTCTGGTCCGAGCCGGCCTTCAAGGCCGCCGACCCCAAACTCTGCAACACCTTCAGCGCCCCCGCCGCCAAGGTGAGTTGAGCGTGCGCCGAGCGGCTCTGATCGGGGTCGCCGGGCTGCTCGTCGTCGTTGCCGGTGGATGTGCGCGGTCGGGCGACCCCGTCGCAGCCGCGACAACCGCGCCGTCGATCAGGGCACGAAGACGAGTTGCGGCCTCGCCGGCCGCGTGCAACACGTGGGTCGTACCAGCGAAGCGAGTGAGCTGACATGCGGCGTACGGTGGAACGAGTCGTGGCAGTGTTCGTCGCCGGGGTGCTGGCCGGCGGTTGCTCTCGACAGGTTGCCGCGCCGGAGATGACGCCTGCCCCGCGCGCGACGCCGAGTCCGAGTGCGGCACCGACGTCGAGTCCGAGTGGGACGCCGACGCCGAGTCCCAGTGTGACGCCGAGTCCGAAGCCGCGGGTGGTGCCGAGCAAGGCGCTGGCTACTCCGACGTACAGCGTGCGGGGGCAGAAGCACCTGGTGCGCAACAAGATCTACTCGGCCGGCGAGGTTCCGGCGGTGGCTTGTGTGCTGCCGGATGTTGCGTTGCGATCGCAGAAGGCTGTGCAGCAGTACTTGAGCGCGTTCCAGGACTGTCTGCAGCGAGCTTGGAAGCCAGTGGTGGTGCGTGCGGGCGTCAAGTTCCGGCCGTCGGCCGTGTACGCCGTTCGCGAGGGATCGGAGACGGCCTGCGGCACCTTCGGCAAGAAGGACCACGCGTACTACTGCCCCGAGGACTCAGGGATCTACTTCGACTGGGCCGAGCTCGTCGACTGGGAGGAGTACGGCCACGTGGCGGCGCAGGTGTACACCCTGGTCACGATGGCCCACGAGTTCGGGCACCACGTGCAGCAGCTCGTCGGGATCTCGACGTACTACGACGATCGGTGGGGCGAGATCACCGGACCGGCTCACCTCGAGCCGATGCGCCGCCACGAACTGCAGGCGTCCTGCTTCGGCTCCGCCTTCCTCGGCGCGAATCAGACCCCTCTCGACCTGTACGGCGCCAGGTACGAGCAGTACCAGTGGGAGGCGTCGTACGGTGACCACCCGCCGGCGACCGCGCGCGATCACGGATCGTCCCAAAGTAACACCGAGTGGGCCGCGGCCGCCTTCAGCGCCATGTCGCCGGCCGCCTGCAACACGTGGGTCGCACCCGCGGAACGGGTGAGCTGAGATGCGCCGCCGGTGGGTGGGGTGGTGCAGGCGCTGGCGGGCGGTGTCACCGGAGTTTGAGTTTGAAGCCCTCGTGGGTGTTGGCGAAGCCCAGGTTGGTGTAGAAGCGGTGGGCTTCGGTGCGGGACTTGTCCGAGGTGAGTTGGACGAGGGTGCAGCCGCGGGTGCGGGATTCTTCGACGGCCCAGCGGATCAGGGTGCTGCCGAGGCCGGAGCCGCGGGCGGGGGCGGCGACGCGGACGGCTTCGATCAGGCCGCGGGTGGAGCCGCGGCGGGACAGGCCGGGGATGATCGTGAGCTGGAGCGTGCCGATCACCTCGTCGTTGCGATCAGCAACTACCAGCAGTTGGTTGGGGTCGGCATCGATCTGCTCGAACGCGGCCAGGTACGGCGTCAGGTCGTCGAGCGACTCGCGGGTGGCGCCGAGCTGGTCGTCGGCGATCATTTCGACGATCGCGGCAACGTCGGAAGCGGTGGCGCGGCGGATCACGACATCGTTCATGGGTACAGGATCGCAAATGCCTGAAGCGGTTCAGTCGGCAGGGTAAGTACCGACGTACGGCATTGGTGATTGCCTTATGCAAACACTTTTCGTTGCCCGCCGCGCCTGCGAAGTTGTTTGCTCAAGGCATCTGAGGGTACGAGTCATACTGGACACCACTGCATCCGCCCGTGCCGGGGTCGGGGCAGTTATGCGCCGACAGCGGATGCGGGCCAGTCCGGAAGGAACATCTGATGTCAGCGTTAGCAATCGACTTCACCCAACCGTTCGAGGATGCGTTCAGCAAACTGCTGTCGTTCATCCCGAACCTGCTCGGCGGCCTGGTCATCCTGGTCATCGGCTATTTCGTGGCCAAGATTCTCGGCAATCTCGTCGGCCGGCTGCTCGGCCGGGTCGGCTTCGACGGCTGGATGGAACGGGCCGGCGTCTCCAGTGTTCTGCAACGGTCGGGCACGGGGCTGACCGCTTCGGCGGTGCTGGGCAAGGTCGTGTTCTGGTTCGTGTTCCTGATCAGCTTCACGATGTTCGCCTCCGCACTCGGCGTGCCGGAGATCTCGAACTTCATGAGCGACATGCTCGGCTACATCCCGCGGATCTTCGCCGCGATCGTGATCGTCTGCCTGGCGGCGCTGTTCGCCAACTTCCTGGCCGCGATCATCCGCGGTGCGACCGGCAACGAGACGCTGGCCAAGGTGGCCCGGTACGCCGTTCTCGTGTACGCCGCCTTCGCCGCGCTGACCCAGCTCGGTGTCGCGGTCCAGCTCACCGGCAACACGCTGCTGATCGTCCTCGCGGGCGCCGCTCTCGCTCTCGGTCTCGCTTTCGGCCTCGGGGGCCGCGAGATGGCCGGCCGGGCGCTGGGCAACCTGTTCGACAAGGACAAGATGGTCAAGCCGGCCGCGCAGAACGGGATGGACAACGGCACGACGGCGTACCCGCAGCAGGGCGGCTACCAGGGCGATTACCAGGGCAACTACGAGGGCGATTACCAGGGCAACTACGAGGGCGGCTACCAGCAGCCCACCCAGCCCACCCAGCCCACCCAGCCGGCCCAGCCCGAGCAGCACCCGGCGGCGCACAGCAGCGGCAACTGGTCCAACGGAACCCCGCCGAGCGGCAACTGGCCGCAGGGCCAGTAACCAGGCAGTTCCGGTTTCTCCTCACAACGGGCGGCGATCCTGATCGGATCGCCGCCCGTCTCGTGGCGCCGGCATGAGCCGAGCTGCCGCGTACCCCGCCCGGACGAACAGTGCCGAACAGATTGAGAATCTTCTGGCGCGGATCGCTGAGGTGGATCCCCTGGCGAACGCGATCTGCATCGTGAAATCCGCGCGTTCGAGCATGCCGCCGCCCTCGACGCCGAACGGCGCGGCAGGCCGGATCGGTGGGCCGCTGCACAGCCTCCGGTGCTGGTCAAGGACAACATCGACACTGCCCATCTGCCCACCACGGCCGGATCCCCCGCCTGTCGGGCTTGGCGCCAGCCCCTGGCAGGTTCACCAGTCGCGGGTTGTGTTACCCCTGGCCCCCTACACATCCCGCGATCGGACACGTAAACCGGTACGGCGCGCTAGGGTCCTGCTTCTGAAATTCGCAGCGTAAGTCGCCGGGATCCGCGGGTCGATTCGTTTCGATTGGGGAGTGCTACAGGCTGATTTGGGTGGGTTCTGCTCCCCAGATCCGGTGGTGGGGGGCTTGGCGGCACCGATGCTGGGCAACCGCCCACCATCAACTTGTGTAACGGACTTCAGGCGCAGGACACTAGCTCCGCCCGCGGACCCGTGCCAGGTGGGCACCTGTTAGGTGTTGTCTGGGCCGGCTTTGCGGACTTCTTCTACCTTTGTCATGGCTTCGCGGAGGTCGGCGAGCCAGGTTTCGCTGTGTTGGGCGACGAGTTTGACGCACCAGCCGAGGGCGTCGCTGCGGGAGCGGGCTACGCCGGCGTCGACGAGGGTGTCGAGGACCTGGCGTTCGGGCTGGCGGAGGCGGGTCATCACGGGTGCGGACAGTGAGGTGAAGACGGTCCGGGTCTCGCCGCAGCGCACACCCCACGCGACCTTCCGGCGGGTGGCGTGCTCGAGTTCGCGGGCGATCTCGATGCGGCGCTCGCGGGTGTCCTCGCGGAACTGCTTGATCCGGCCGTCCTCGGCGGCGGAGCGCTCGGCCGCGCTCACGTCCTTGTTCTGCTCAGGTGCGGGGATTCGGCCGACGATCAGGATCTCGTCCCGGTCGATCTCCAGTTCGATGTCACCGTCGAACCAGTCGCCGGGCAACCGCCCGGTCAGCCAGCCCCGCACCTTCTCCTGCTCGGTCTGCGTACTCATGTAATCATGATTACACCCGAACAGGTCGAGCTCAAGGAACTAGTGGTAGCGGACCGTGTACGCCGCGTGCGCATCACCCTGCGACAGGCCGACGTTCGACACGCCGATCACCAGCGTGTGCCGGGTGACGTCGTTCCGATAGGTCACGTACGTCGTACCGGCTGCTCCCTCGGTCGCGATCCGGGTCCAGTGCGGCCCGCCCTTCGCGGCGACCTTGTGCAGTTGCCGTACGGCGGTCGGCGTCGCGTAGTACGCCGTCCACTTCGCGTCCCCGCGGCCCCACGCGCGGACCAGGTTGTCCGACCACTGCACCGCGTTCCACGCTTTCGGTTCGCCGCTGAACTTGGCTGTGTACGCCGCATGCCAGCCGTCCGCCGCGCGCAGACCGACGTTCAGTACGCCGATCGTGAGGTTCCCGCCGCGTGCGTCGTCGTGGTACGTCACATAGATCGTCCCCGCGGCGCCCTCGGTGGAGACGCGCCGCCAGTGGATCCCGCCAGGCAGGGCCTGTCCGTAGAGCGTGCGCGCGGTGGCCGTCGACGCGTAACAGTTGGCCGTTGCGGTCGCACCGCTGCCCCACGCGCGGACGAGTCGGTCGGCGTACGACGCCGCCGAGATGTTCGTTGCCGACGCGAGCCTGCTGCAACTAGAGGTGGTGCCGGCGTTGGCCGGCGCGGCGCCGGTGAGAAGGAGCGGTGCGGTGAACGCGAGCGCCGTCGTACTGCCAAGACCAATGATCCTGCGAATCATCATCGACCTCCCGAGTGGATGTGGTCCTACTGGTGGGACGCCACACCGCACCTGGGAGTTTGCATCAGCCGCCAATGAAACAGGGCTGCAATATCCCGCTCGGGGCGGGGAGGAGGGGTCAAGCGGCCGGTGGCGGCGCGAATGCGGCACGTAACCGCTCCTGAGCGCTCGCTCCGGCGGCCGTGTGGTCAAGACCGAGCAGCGCCGCCCCGACCACCGGCGGTACGTCGACCACGCGCGGGACCGCCTTCGGGGCGACCTCGGCGAGCAGCTTCGTGACCCGGTCGAGAAGGACCGGGTGTCCTGCGGTCAGCACGCCGCCGCCGAGGACCACGGTGACCCGCTCGCCGAGCAGGTCGAGGCGCCGCAACGCGCTCGAGGCCATCGCGACGATCTCCTCGGCCTGCTGCTGAATGATGCCCAGGGCAACAAGATCGCCGGCGGCTGCGACCTGGAACAGCACCGGCGCCGCCTCCAACTGCCGCTCGGCCGGCAGCTCACCGAAATGGAACGCCTCGATCACCGCGGTCAGCGACGGCAGCCCGTAGTGCATCGGCAGTGCAGTGAGCAGTGCGGTGGCCGGCCCGCGACCGTCGTCTGCTCGCGCCGCCGACCAGAACGCCTCTTCGGCCAACTGCGCTCCGCCACCCCAGTCGCCAGTCAGCTTCCCTAGCGCCGGGAACCGTGCGGTCCGCCCGTCCGGCAGCATTCCGGAGCAGTTGATGCCCGCGCCACACACGACGGCGACACCGCGCGGCTCGTCCACCCCGGAGCGCAGTAGCGCGAAGGTGTCGTTGGTGACGTACACCGACTCGGCCCAGCCGCGTTCCTCGAACGCAGCGGTCAGCTGCTCGACCTCGACGGGCAGGTCGGCGTTGGCCAGGCACGCCGAGATCTGCTGCACCAGCGGTACGTCGCCAACGCGCAGCCCGGCCGCGGCCGCCGCAGCCAGGACCAGTGGCTCCAGTTCGTCCACTGCGGCCGCGGCTCCGATCCGCTGCGGCTCGAACCCGCCGCCACGCGCCGTACCGAGTACTGTGCCGTCGGCCGCGACCAGGGCGACGTCGGTCTTGCTGTTGCCGGCGTCGAAGGCGAGAACACCGCCTGGGACTAGCGCGCCCACGGGAGGTAGTCCTTGTTGTGCGCCAGCAGCTTGTCCGTCAGCTCCTGTGCGATGGAGATCTGCCCGACCAGTGGATGCGCCAGCAGAGCTTGGAACACACGCACGGATCCGCCCTTCACGGCAGCCTCCAGCGCCAGGTCCTCGTACGCCGTCACGTGGGCGACCAGTCCGGCGTACAAGGTCTCCAGTGGGGACACCGGCTCCGGCTTCGCGCCCTGTGCGTTGACCGTGGCCGGTACTTCAATGACAGCGTCATCAGGCAGGAACGGGAAGGTGCCGTTGTTGAGAGTGTTGACGACCTGCACATCGCCGGTGTCGTTCAGCAGGGACGAGGCGAGTGCGACAGCTGCCTCCGAGTAGTACGCGCCGCCGCGCTTCTCGAGCAGTGCGGGCTTCTCGTCGAGCTGCGGGTCGGCGTACAGGTCCAGCAGCTCTTTCTCGAGTGCAGCGACCTCAGCGGCGCGGGACGGCTTTGTCAGCAGCTCCTGCACCACTGCGTCGTGTGCGTAGTAGTAGCGCAAGTAGTACGACGGCACGACGCCCAGCTGTCGCACCAGGTCCGGCGGAAGGTGCAGGTCGTCCGACAGCTCGCCCAGGTGCTTGGAGAGCAGTTGCGGCAGCACATTCTCGCCGTTGACGTGGACCGCGCGCTCCCAGGTGAGATGGTTGAGTCCGACGTGGTCGAGCGACACCTCCTCCGGTGTGACCCCCAGCATCGCGGCGAACCGGCGCTGGAACCCGATCGCCACGTTGCACAGCCCGACTGCCTTGTGCCCGTGTGACAGCAGGGCCCGCGTCACGATCCCGACCGGGTTGGTGAAGTCGATGATCCACGCGTCCGGGTTGGTACGCCGTACGCGCTCGGCAATGTCCAGCACGACAGGTACCGTCCGCAACGCCTTCGCGAGGCCGCCGGCACCTGTGGTCTCCTGGCCGACACAACCGCACTCCAACGGCCACGTCTCGTCCTCGTTGCGCGCAGCCTGCCCACCGACCCGCAACTGCAGCAGTACCGCGTCAGCGCCGTCGATACCCGCGTCCAGGTCGGATGTGGTGATCACCCGGCCGGCATGTCCTTGTTTGGCGAAGATGCGCCGCGCCAGCCCGCCAACCAGCTCGAGCCGGTCAGCAGCCGGGTCGACAAGCACCAGCTCGGACACCGGCAACGTGTCCCGCAACCGCGCGAACCCGTCGACCAGTTCGGGCGTGTAGGTGGACCCGCCACCAACAACTGTGAGTTTCACGCTGCAGGCTCCTACTAGGTAATCGGTGGTCCCGCGGTATCGAAGACCTCGTCGCGGGTGGTGCTCAGTGCGGATTGCAGTGCTCCGGAGAGCACGGGGTCGGTGCTGATCGCGGTCATCAACAGCTGCGGCCGCGGTACGGCGAGATCGGCGAGCTCGTCCTGGACCAGGCCACGCAGGCGTTCGCCGCCCGCGGTGATCACGCCGCCGGCCAGCACGATCAGCTCCGGGTCGACGACCGCGACGATCGCGGCCAGACCGACCGCGAGCCGGTGCGCGAACTCGCTCAGTACGGCGTCGCCCGCGCCCTCGGTCTGCAGCGCGACCGCGATCGCGGCCTCCGGCGTACGAGCTTTCAGGCCGTGCTCACGCGCGAGCTCCAGGACCGGTTCGCCGCCGGCGAGTTCCTGGAAACCGCCGGCGTTGTTGCGGCCGACGTTGCGAACCAACGGCGTACCCGGAAGCGGCAGGAAGGCCACCTCGCCGGCGCCGCCGGTCGCGCCGCGGTGCAGGCGACCGTTGATGACGATCGCGGCGCCGATACCTTCCTCGCCCCAGAGCAGCACGAAGTTGTCGTGCTCCCGGGCGTGGCCGACGCGCTGCTCCGCGATCGCGGCCAGGTTGACGTCGTTCTCGACCTCCAGCGGTACGGCGATCGCCGCGGCCAGCTCCTCGAGCAGATGCGGGGCATGCCACCCGGGCAGGTGGGTCGCGTACCGCAGCCGGCCGGTCGTCGGGTCGAACCCGCCGGGCGTGCCGATCGTGACCCGGTGCAGGCGCTCACGGCTCAGGCCCGCCTCGCCGGCCGCGCCCTCGATCGCCTTGAGGACACGGTCCACCGTGCCCTTCGCGCTGCGGCCCGGGGTGGCCAGCTCGTAGTGGCCGACCACGTTGCCGGCCAGGTCGGCCACGGCGGCACGGATCCGGGTCGGCGTGACGTCCAGCCCACCGACGTACGCGATGCCGCCGTTGATCTCGTACAGCTGCGCGTTCGGGCCGGGGCGGCCGGCGGTGGTACCGCTCGGGCGGACCAGCCGAGCAGCCTCCAGCCGCGCGAGCAGCTGGGATGCGGTCGGCTTGGACAGTCCGGTCAGGTTGCCCAGCGTGGTGCGGGAGAGCGGGCCCTGGCTGAGCAGCAGGTCCAGGGCGGCGCGGTCGTTCATCGCGCGCAGCAGGCGCGGCGTTCCGGGTGTTGTTGCCATGAGCCAACCCTGCCTCCCTTCGCCGCCCGCGGGTACACGCCGCGCTGACAATTCAGACTGTTAGGAAAGTTTCCTATTAGCCCGAAACCGTACGGCGGAGGAGCTCAGGTGTCAATCAGTGTGCGTTAGCTGGACTGGTACGGCTATGCCTGGTCGGCCAGGAGGGCGAACGACACCAGCCAGTGCGTCGACATGAAGTCCCCGTCGGTGACCGTCGGCAGTACCGCGTCGACCTGACGGTCCGCACCAGCTCGCAGTACGTCGGCAACGTCCGGCAGCGCCGGCGCGATCGTCCGCAGCTGCCACGCCCGTGACAAGGCCAGCCCGGACAGGTGCGCCAACTGCCCGTCACCAGAGTCATCCGTCACCGGCACCTCAAGCAGGTGCTGATGCGCATCCTTACCCAGCCCCGGCAGGAAGTTCGTCAGCCAGCCCGCGAATTCGACGGCAGGCAGCGCCCGGCTCATCAGCTCGGCCTCGGAAAGTGCCGGTGACAGGAAGTCCGTCCCGGACGGCTCGAAGCGGGTGTCGTACGCCGTGTCGTCGCCGAACCACTCCAGGGCGCGGCTCCGGATCGCGTCGACGACATCGTCCCGGCCGAGGTCGCCGTACGCCTCGAGCAGTCGCGCCAGCCCGAACGCGCTGTTCAGGTGGACGCCGTGCCGGACGGGGTACGCCTGCCGGGGCAGCCAGCCGAGGACGTGGTCGGCGATCACCTCGGTCAACGGAGTCAGCGCGTCCGCCCACTTCTTTGCCTCAGGCAACTTGTGGGCGGCGGCGACCAGCATCGCCGCCCAGGCCCAGCCGTACGGGCGTTCGTACGACGGGCGCTCGCGCAGGTACGCGACCTCGGTGGCGATCGCGTCGGGCGTCAGGCGCTGGTCGAGCACCTCGATCGGACGGCGGCCGACCTGGTCCGGCGCCAGCGTCAGCAACCGGACCAGGGACCACTGCATGTGTGCACTGGAGTGCCAGTCGTACGACCCGTGGAACGCCGGGTGCAGACGATCCGGGGTCACATCGACGTCGTCCGGGCCCGTCGACGCGTGGGCCGTGCCGTACGGGTACGGGGTCTCGAGCACCTCGCAGGCGATGTCTGCCCAGGCGGCGGCGTACTTCATGGAACTCCCTGTTGGTTGCGTCCGAAGAAGTGGAGGGATGTCTCGCCACTTCTTCGGACGTTAGAAAGCGAAGGCGTACATGATGGCGATGTTGCAGGCGAGCAAGGGGATTGCGGTCGGGATCTGCGCCTTGATCGGCCCGTACTGGTCCTTCATCTGCAACAGCGCGGCCGGCACCAGGTTGAAGTTGGCCGCCATCGGCGTACACAACGTGCCGCAGAAGCCGGCCAGCATGCCGACCGCGAACACGACCGCCGGGGTGCCGTCGAACTGCTGCACCAGCAGCGGCCAGCCGACCGCGGCCGTCATCACCGGGAACGCGGCGAACGCGTTGCCCATGATGATCGTGAAGATCGCCATCCCGATGCAGTACAGGGCGACCGCGGCGATCAGCGAGCCCTTCGGGATCAGGTGATCGGTGACGCGTCCGACCGCCTTGCCGACACCGGAGGCGTTGAACAGCAGGCCGAGCGTGGCCAGCATCTGCGGCAGGATCGCCGTCCAGCCGATGTGCTCGAGCAGGCGACGTCCCTCGTGCAGCGGTACGGCGGGCGACTTCGGCCGGAGCAGCACCGTGCCGAGGATCAGCGCGAGGATCGACGCGACGCCGAGGCCGATGATCGTGGCGGATCCGGTCTGCAGCAGCAGCTTGCCGTCGCCGAGTTTCACCTTCGCGAGCCAGGCGCCGAAGATCGCCGCGACCACCGGGATCACGAGCGCCGGCAGGAACAACTTGTTGCCGAACCGGTCGGCGAAGTGCACGCGTTCGGCGGGGGTCGTCGTACGTTCCTCGCCCTTGCCCGGGAAGCCCGAGCCGGCCAGGACCGCCAGGCCGATCACCGCGATACCGAGCAGCCAGGACGGCGCCTCCTTGTTCACCACGAACGTGCCGTAGCCGAACGAGACCCCGAGGATGCCCCAGAACGCCGCGCTGCCGACCCGCTTCGGGTTGCTGCGGTCGTTGAGCACCTGCAGCGCGATCAGGACGAAGAAGATGCCGCACAGCCAGTAGAACCACTCGACCTTGATCATCGCGCGGCCTCCTTCGTCGCGGCCTCGTCCTCGGCCGCGAGCTTGTCCAGTTGGCGATCGAGGAGCAGTAGCCGGGTGCCGTGGATGAGCAGCGCGCAGATCCCGGTCGGGATCGCCCAGAGCGCGATGTCGATCGCCTCCAGGTGCAGGCCGTACGTCGTGTCGACGAAGCCGGTGATCAGCAGGATCGAGCCGATCGCGACGAAGATGTCCTCACCGAAGAACAACCCGATCGTGTCGGCGCTGGCCGCGAAGCCCTTGATCTTCTCCTGCATCTTCTCCGGGAGCCTGCCGTACCGGCGTTCCGCGGCGCCGGCGGCCATCGGATGGATGAGCGGCCGGACCGCCTGCGCGGGACCGCCGATGCTGGTCAGGCCGAGGGCCGCGGTGCCTTGCCGGATCAGCAGGTAGATGGCCAGCAACCGGCCGGTGGTGACGACCTTGAGCTTGCTGATCAGCTTGCGGGCCTGGTGTTGCAGGCCGTAGCGCTCGATCAGCCCGATGACGGGCAGCGTGACGATGAAGACGGTGACGGACCGGCTGCCGGCGAAGCCGTCGCCGAACGCGTTCAGGATCTTGACCGGAGACAGGCCGCCGATCAGGCCGGCCACGATCCCGGCCGCTGTGACGACCAGCATCGAGTTGATCCGGAGCGCGAACCCGACGACTACCACCGCGATGGCGAGCAGAACCCACATGGTTCCTCCCGGGAGGGACAGGGCGATTCCGCTCACCATAGGAGATTGTTGAACGATCCTGCAATGCATCATTCGAACAAATCTTCCGCAAACACGACAACGCGCCGTGACCACGAGGTCCCGGCGCGTCGCCGTACGGCTGGAAAAGGGGCGCTTGTGACGCATGTATGGGTGGTTGGGCTGGGTTGGCTGACCGGAGCGCGGCGGCAAGGGGGAATCTGGTGGCCTGAGACAGGAACTCGTGGCGTGAGACCTGAAATACCAGGTCCCCACCCGCCACAACCTGTCCCAACCCATCGCCTGGGCGAACCCCACACGCGAAGGGATATTTGCTCGTTTTCTGGTCGTCGTCCGGCTCGCCGGCCAAGAGGCGCGATCGGCGCGGGTCAGGAGACTGGGGACAGGAAATGGCGGCAGCGGACAGGCAATACCAGGTCCCCACCCGCCACTACCTGTCTCACGACCCGGATGGGGGGAACCATCACCCGCACATCGGACAGAAGAGCCGAACGAGGGGGGTTAGGGGCAACGTCGTTCGGTTAGGCGGCGGAGTGTGTGGTCAAGTCGGTGTTTCGGCTGGTGATAGGGGTGCAGCCCTTGTAGATGTGGTCCGGTCCTCCA
>NZ_JBSGTS010000009.1:166119-311884 GCF_053607525.1 Kribbella sp. NPDC055110 | reverse complement strand
ATGAAAGACGCCCAATGCCCGTGAACGGGGATACTTCAATTTCGGCATTGACTTTCGGCACGCTGTTGAGTTCTCAAGAATCGGACGCACACCGCGCTTCAGACTTTCGTTTGAAGCTCCGGGGCAACTCGCCCAACTTTACTGTTTCGCTTCCAGCCGGTCAAATCGGCCTTTTTCGATCCAGTCTCCCTGCGTGCCTTAGTGTCCGAAACCCGCCGAGGCGTGTTTCGGCTTCCGAGACCTTCAGGGAGTTTGTTGAAGGGCCGGCCGCTTTCGCGTCCTGCGCCTCGCTCCAACAAGAAGAACATTACTGACATTCGCGGTGCAGATGCAAATCGGGGTCCTGGACCTTCGTCCGAGCCTCCCGGCACCTGTCCTCGGCACCGGCGAACCGGCGTCGAGGGAAGCAGTGCTGGTCCCTCTGGTCACTCCACTCGCACGCGTCTCCGCAAGCGACACTTCCATCATGCCCCACCGACACAAGCCGTTTTCCGCGGGCGCCGGTGAGACGACAAGGTGGGAGCCGATCGGCTCCCACCTGTCACGTACCGCACCGTCCAGCAGACGCCTCTCGGCGAGTGGCCGCTCGTAGCGGCTTAGGTTGAGGCCCGGGGTCATGTTCCGGACGGCACCAGGTGTAACTCCACTCCCCCACGCCCTATTCCCACCCAGCTGACGGTGCGAACTGCACCGCGAGCCGTCGTACTGTCGCCCGTATGTCTCCTGCCTTCCAGACAGCACTGGCCGGCCTGGCTCGCTTCAACGACGCACATCCTTGGTCGCACAACGGCGCGTACGCGCCGCTCGTGCTCCACCATGCACGTCGCGTCCGCGCAGCCGGCGGGATCGAGGCCCTGGACGTGGGCTGCGGGACGGGAAACCTGGCTCGCCGGTCCGCGTCCTGACGCAACCGTTCGAAGAGTTCGACGGAGACCGCTACGACCTGATCACCTTCGTAGCGGTGCTCCACCACCTGCCGTTGGAGGCCACCCTCAGGAAGGCGCGCGACTTGCTGCGCCCGGGCGGCCGACTCGTCGTGGTCGGCGTCAGCCGAGAGGCGCCGGCGGACCGCCCCTGGTCGATTGCCTCGATGATCCTGAACCCGATCGTTGGCATCGCCACGCACCCGCGGCGATCGCACGCGGTCCCCACGCACATGACCGCACCGACCGCCACAGTCGCGGAATCGTTCGACGAGATCGCCCTTGCAGTTGAGCGCATCCTGCCTGGCGCGCGAATCAGCCGGAGTCTGTTCTGGCGATACACGTTGTCCTGGAACGCACCCGGCTCGCGGTAACCGGTTATCGCGACGGCTGAGGTGCCGAACAGTCGATCTTCGGGTTGGCCCCGACATAGTTGAGCGGTCCCGCGACGACTGTGACGAGCACAGTGCCGACCTTGGCGCACGACGTACGCGAACTCTCGAAGTAGTTTCGCTGGGCCGCAGCCGCGAGGCCGATGAGCAGCCAGACGAGGACGATGACCGTGATGGCCCGGGAACGGGACGTGGAAACTCTGCGCGTAGGCATGTCCATCTCCTGCCGTGGACGAACCCCCGTGCGACCCACCTCAGGTGCCCGCTGCGAACCTGACAGAAACTCAGATCTCGCGAACGTCGTAGTACGGCTTGATGTGTTTGTTCACGTACGCGCCGATGCTCGGTGCGGCCAGGAGCGCCGCATAGGTCGGCTGCGGTACGTCGAAGTACTGGTAGATGTAGCCGTTGACGTACTCGAGTTCCAGCGTGCCGTCCGACCATCCGACCGATCGCACACTCGACGAGTCCACCGGGCGTCGCCTCATCCGCGGCTCCTTCCGCGCTCGCACTGCGCCGCCCAGTCTGCCCGTCCCGCGGTCAAGCCGAGGGCGACTGCTCCGGATCTTCGGCCTGCAGGCGTGCCAGGACGCGAGTCAGGTCGCCGAGTGCCGTGTTGAGCTGGGTCAGCACGGTGTGGTCGATAGCTCCCCGGTCCTGGTCCAGGCCGAGGTTCGCCGCGAACCGGAGGTGGGCGTCGGGCGGCGCCTTCTTGAGGTAGGTGTCGAGGGCCTCCTGGAGAAAGGGGCTGGGCACGAGCTCGGGTCTCTCGCGCCACTTCGTGAGCGTGCGCGGCGAAATGCCCAGCTGCTCGGCGAAGGCTTCGTTCGTCAGCCGCAGCGCCGTACGCAAGGCATGCGCATGCCGGCCTGTCCACTCCTCGATGACTGTCATCCATGCTCTCCCTTGCGTGTCAATTACTCCCTGCAATGAGAATATTCGTTTCGGTGACTGCCGGTGGGCAGAATTTGTGCGCTGTGGATACCGGTTGAGTTCCTGGTGAGGACGGCCGCCCGCGCGTTGACTTGGCCCATGGACGAGATCAGCGGGAGAACCGCGACGCTGCTGCGCACCACGCGACAGCGTCATCTGCGCATCGCGAACAAGTCCGGACCACGCCGCTTCGAACTGGTCCGGTATCGCGACGTCTCCGGTGTCAGCGGTACGGGCGTTGTTGCGGAGGGAGTCGAGTGGAGCGACGGGACGGTCGCACTGCGCTGGGGCGGCCACTTCCCGACCACGACCGTGTGGCAGGACGGGATCGACGCGTTGCTGAGCGTCCACGGGCACAACGGCGCGACCACGGTCCGCTGGCTGGACGACTAGCCATGTGCACACGACTCCGGTGGGGCGGGACCACCCTGCAGACAGCCCGCCTCACCGGTCTATTCGGAGAAGAACTGCTCCCGGTACACCGTGTCCGGCTCGGACCTGGAGCCGTTCACCTCGGACCGGACGGGACGACCGTCCTCACCAGAGTCGGCATGCCTCGGGACCGAACGCTGCTCCGAGTCCCCCGGGCTGTCCTGGCTCACAGCGTCCTCCCGGCCCGGAGCAGTTTCGTCCTGGTCCTGAGCAGTTCTGTCCTGGCTGCTGTCGGTCAGGTTCTCGATTGCCGTGCTGAAGGCGAGTTCGGCGCGGGTCGGCCGTCGGCGTTCGATCTCCTCGTCGGTTGTTCGCCGTACCGGGAGATCGTTCGCCGCGGCCGACAGTTCGGCGAGGGTGTCCAGCAAGCCGAGGGCCGTCTCGACCTCACCCGGATGGTTGACCATCCACCAGACCGCGGCCGACCCAGGCGTGGCGAAGACGTCGTCCTTCAGGTACGCGCGTTTGTCCTGCTCCATCCGCCGTTCGAGCAGCGTGGTCTGCTCGCGGCGATGCAGGGCGGCGAGGTGCTGGAGGTGCTTCTGATCCGCGTCCGGCAGCCGCAGTCGTACCTCGGTCGCCCAACTGCGGACCTGCCCCTTCTCGTCCAGCGCCGGCTCGCCGAGGAGCGCAGCCAAGCGGTGCTGGTTGAGGGATTCCTCGGTCACCTGCTGCCGCACGGTCAGCGCTCGCGCCCTGTCCAACAGAGCATCGACAGCGACCGCACCGAGGTCCGCATGACGCGAGCCCGACAGCACCGTCGACCATTGCACGACGGCCGAGAAGCTGAACTGAAAGTCCGGCGAAGCCGACGGCAACCGCACATCGGCGACCGTCCTCGACGGCGGACCGGAGAAGACCGGCTCGGAGAAGACCGGCTCCCGATCCGGCAGTACGACGGAAGGCGCCGGCGCCTGCTTCCTGACAACGGGCCGGGGCTTGTCGGGCTGCTTCCACACAATCGCCAGCAACACCAGCAGCACCAGGGTCAGCACCACAGCCGCCCACGCCGGCAGCCCAACGATCAGCGAAACGACGTACAGAACCAGCACAATCGCGGCAGCCGTGAGCAGAGAGTTCCGGTGGAGCTTCATGGCGGCATTCCTTCACCGGCGTCAGGCGGACGACGAGTCCCCAAAAGTCTCACACGCCTCACCCAAAGTAGCCGCCGAGCGCGTGTCGGGCTGTTAGCCGGTGAGGGAGCGGAGGGCTTGGCGGGAGGGGGTCAGGAGGACCGGTTTGTAGGGGCAGGGTTTGTCGGTGAGGGTTTCGTAGGCTCGGATGGCTCGGTTGGCGGCGTCCCAGCCTTGTTCGGCGGGGGTGCGGCCGAGGCCTCGGTTGCGGACCAGGGCGCCGTAGAAGGCGGAGCAGAAGACAGTGGCTTCGTACCAGCCGATGACGGTGCTGGTGCCGATGTAGGTGATGTCGTCCTGGATGCAGTCGCGGATCGCGCGTTGCCACTTGCCGATGCCGGTTTTGCAGCCGTCGGCGATGACGACGCCGCTGGCGATGCCCCACTGGTGGTCCAGGAACCAGTCGGCGAGGGACCGCAGCGACACCTGGGTCTTCCCGTCGGTGGACAGGAACGACGGCTCCTCGCTGTGATCACCGTGCGCCATCACGTGCAGGACGGTCGACGGGGTGGTGAGCGCGGAGTACGCCGTCTCGTGGTCGCGGGTCCGGACGAAGTTCACGTCGATGAAGGGCTGGTCCCAGCCGGCGTTGATGTTGCCGGTGATGCCCTGCACGAACGACATGGACGCATCGAACGAACTGTCCAGACCGAGATCCACGAGAGTGACCAGCCGGTTCTTCATAAACCCACCCCTCCAACGCTTTTCGTCGCCCGTGGCACCCATGATGAACCACGGATCCGACAGTTCGCGCACGAATGTCCTGGCGCTGAGACAGTCCGTTCCAGCCGTACGCCGTACGCCGGAATCGGGAGACCTCGGCGGCGGGTGCGGACCGTGATCGGCCTATCGTGGCCGGGCGCGTACGCCGAAGGAGGAGACGGGATGAGTCAGGTTCCAGTAGTCACGTTGAGTCACGGAACCGCGATGCCGCGGGTCGGGCTCGGGACATCGCCGATGAACGACGCGGACGCCGAAAGGGCGGTGAGTACGGCGCTCGAGCTCGGGTATCGCCTGATCGACACCGCCGAGAACTACCGGAACGAGGTCGGCGTCGGACGGGCGCTCCGGACGGCGCCACGCGACCAGGTGTTCGTGACGTCGAAGTTCAACAAGCGCTGGCACAGTGTCGACGGGCCGCGCCAGGCGTTCGAAGCGAGCGCGGAGAAGCTCGGCGTCGAGTACCTGGACCTCCTGCTCATCCACTGGCCGAATCCTGAGCAGGACCGGTACGTCGACGCGTGGCAAGGACTCATCGCGCTTCGTGAGGCCGGTCTGGTCCGCGCAATCGGTACGTCGAACTTCAAGCCCACGCACCTGCAACGGCTGATCGACGAGACCGGTGTGGCGCCGCAGGTGAACCAGGTCCAGCTCAGTCCAGTGTGGGCGAAGACCACGGAGCGTGAGTTCCACGCGGCGCACGGGATCGTCACAGAGGCGTGGAGTCCGCTGGGGAAGGGCACTGACCTTCTGAACCACCCGGCGGTGCAGGAGATCGTCAAAAAGCACGGCAAGGCGCCAGGGCAGGTCGTACTGCGGTGGGAGACGCAGCAGGACGTCGTACCGATCCCGAAGTCAGCCGACCCGCAAAGGCTCGCGGACAACCTCGCGGTGTTCGACTTCGACCTGAGCGACGCCGAGCTGGCCGCGCTGGCAGCTCTCGATGGCACCGCCAGAGCGGCCGCCGACTCGGACCGCTCCGGCCACTAGACGGCGTCAGGTGGTGAAGGAGCCGGTGACCACCGAGTACGACTCGACGCCGCCCTTGGAGGACCACAGACGAATACGCACGAGCGTTCCGTCCGTCACCGAGAAGTTGCAGAAGCTCCAGCCCTGGTAGTCGGCCACGGTGGTGTCGTCGAAACACTCGTGCGCGTCGTACCAGAAGCCGACCTGGCTCTGGTACAGCTGGATGGCTGCCCGAGCGCTGTAGCCGTCGGCCTGGTCGTCGTGGACGCCGAGCCACTCACCGTCGGTGCAGTAGACCGCCGCACTGAGGCGCGAGTTCACCAGTTCCTTGTCATGATGGGCGTAGCAGTTGGCAACCGTGTTCGCGTACGCCGGCGCGGCGGTCAGCACGCCCGCGAGCATGAGGCCGGCGGCTGCGGCTGCGAGGACGCGTCGAAGCGGGGACAGAAACGGCATGGGGCGGCTCCCTGCGTTGGCAGATGGGTCGCCGGTGAGCCTAAGAGCCAGGCTGGGAACGCTTCCAGCCCTCTACCTGAGCAACTCGTGAGCAGACGCACCTCGGCCCCCGGGGAAAACGGGAAGTTCCCGGGGGCCGTGGTGCTTTCAGTCGGGTCAGCTGCAGCCGGAGGTGCTGCCGCAGCCTTCGCAGACGTAGCAGGAACCGCTGGGGCGCATCTTGGTGCCGCAGGTGAAGCAGAGCGGGGCGTCGACCGAGGTGCCGGTGATGAGTTCGAGCATCTCGGCGGTGGTGTGGGCCTCGCCCTTGACCGGCTTGGCGGCAGCCGCCTCGGCCGGCTTGTCGACGACCTCCGCGGTGACCTCGGCGGCCGGCTCGACCGTCTTCAGCGACTCGGCCTCGGACACCTCGACCGGGGCCGGCTCGTAGGAACCGGTGTCGAGCTGCCGGGACCGCTCGTCGGCCGAGTAGATACCGAGCGCGGCCCGGTCGTCGAACGGCAGGTAGTCCAGCGCCAGGCGGCGGAAGATGTAGTCCATGATCGACTGCGCCATCCGGACGTCCGGGTCGTCGGTCAGACCGGCCGGCTCGAACTTCAGGTTGGTGAACTTCTGGACGTAGGTCTCCAGCGGTACGCCGTGCTGCAGCGCGATCGAGATCGCGATCGAGAAGGCGTCCATCACCCCGGCCAGGGTCGAACCCTGCTTGCCCATCTTCAGGAAGACCTCACCCAGACCGTCGTCCGGGTAGGAACCGGCGGTCATGTAGCCCTCGGCGCCACCGACGGTGAACGAGGTGGTCCGCGACGGCCGCGACTTCGGCAGACGCTTCCGGGTCGGCCGGTACTCGATGATCTTCTCGACGATCTTCTCGGCAACGGCGGCCTCGGCCTCGACTGCCTCGGAGGACTTCTTCGCCTTCGCGTCCGCCAGCGGCTGACCGACCTTGCAGTTGTCGCGGTAGACCGCGAGCGCCTTCAGGCCGAGCTTCCAGCCCTGGAAGTAGACGTCGGCGATCTCCTCGACCGTCGCGGTCTCCGGCAGGTTCACCGTCTTCGAGATCGCGCCGGACAGGAACGGCTGCGCCGCCGCCATCATCCGGACGTGGCCCATCGGCTTGATGGCCCGCTCACCCATCGCGGTGTCGAAGATCTCGTAGTGCTCCGGCTTCAGGCCCGGGGCGTCGACCACGTGACCGTTCTCGGCGATGTACTCGACGATCGCCTCGATGGTCTCCTCGGTGTAGTTGTACTGGCGCAGCGCCCGCGGGACGGTCTGGTTGACGATCTGCATCGAGCCGCCGCCGACCAGCTTCTTGAACTTGACCAGCGAGAAGTCCGGCTCGATACCGGTGGTGTCGCAGTCCATCATGAAGCCGATGGTGCCGGTCGGCGCGAGCACCGAGGCCTGCGCGTTCCGCCAGCCGTTCTTCGTACCGATCTTCAGTACGCCGTCCCACGCCGCGGTGGCGTGCTGCTGGACGTCCTTGTCGATCTGGTGGATGGTCCGGATCGCGTCGTTGGCCGCGGCGTGCTTGCGCATCACCCGGGTGTGCGCGTCCTTGTTCCGCTCGAAGCCGTCGTACGCGCCGACGATCCCGGCCAGCTCGGCGGAGCGCTTGTACGACGTACCGGTCATCAGCGACGTGATAGCGCCCGCCAGTGCGCGACCGCCGTCGGAGTCGTACGCGTGACCGGTCGCCATCAGCAAGGCGCCGAGGTTCGCGTACCCGATACCCAGCTGCCGGTAGGCGCGGGTGGTGACGCCGATCGCCTCGGTCGGGAAGTCCGCGAAGCAGATCGAGATGTCCATCGCGGTGATGATCAGCTCGACCGCCTTGACGAACTTCTCCGAGTCGAACAGGTCGTCGTCGCGGAGGAACTTCATCAGGTTCAGCGAGGCCAGGTTGCAGGACGAGTTGTCCAGGTGCATGTACTCCGAGCACGGGTTGGACGCGGTGATCCGGCCCGTCTCCGGCGTCGTGTGCCAGTCGTTGATGGTGTCGTCGTACTGCAGGCCCGGATCGGCGCAGGCCCACGCCGCGTGCGAGATCTTGTCGAACAGCTCGCGGGCGTCGACGGTCTCGATCACCGAGTTGTCCAGCCGCGCGCGCAGCCCGAACTCACCCTTCTCCTCGACCGCACGCATGAACTCGTCCGAGACCCGGACCGAGTTGTTCGCGTTCTGGTACTGCACGGAGGTGATGTCGCGACCGCCGAGGTCCATGTCGAAGCCCGCGTCCCGCAGGACCCGGATCTTCTCCTCCTCGCGCATCTTGGTGTCGACGAACTCCTCGATGTCGGGGTGGTCGACGTCCAGCACGACCATCTTCGCCGCGCGCCGGGTGGCGCCGCCGGACTTGATGGTGCCGGCCGACGCGTCCGCGCCGCGCATGAAGCTCACCGGGCCGGACGCCGTACCGCCGGAGGACTGGAGCAGTTCCTTCGAGGAGCGGATCCGGGACAGGTTCAGGCCGGCGCCGGAGCCGCCCTTGAAGATCAGGCCCTCTTCCTTGTACCAGTTCAGGATCGAGTCCATCGAGTCGTCGACGGCGAGGATGAAGCAGGCCGACACCTGCTGCGGCGAGGACGTCCCGACGTTGAACCAGACCGGCGAGTTGAAGCTGAAGTACTGGTGCAGGAGCATCCAGGTGATCTCGTGCTCGAACACCTCGGCGTCCTGCGGCGTGGTGAAGTAGCCGTGCTCCTCGCCGGCCTTGCGGTAGGTCTTCACGACCCGGTCGAGCAGCTGCTTGAGGCTCCACTCGCGGTTGTCGTGGCCGATCGCGCCGCGGAAGTACTTGGTGGTGACGATGGTCGACGCGTTCACGCTCCAGAAGTCGGGGAACTCCACCCCGCGCTGCTCGAAGACGGTCTCACCCGTCTTCCAGTTCTGCTGTACGACGTCGCGGCGCTCCCACGTCACCTCGTCGTACGGGTGGACGCCTTCGGTGCTGAAAACGCGCTCGATGGTGAGTCCCGTGGGCGCGTTCTTCCGCCCTCGGAACCCGGCCGCCGACCGCTTGGTCGACCCCGAGTGGCCGGTCACCGTCTCTGTCATGGTTGCTCCTCGCCCTGTGTCTACTACCGCGGTCTGTCGGGACCGCCCCGTTGGTGTACTGCGTAACGCCGCTATTTCTGGAACTACCTTTCGTTCCCCCGGTTTATGTCTGCTGGGTCGGCTTCAGCGGGTCCGGCTCGGTGCCCTGCGGCTCCTTCTCGGCCCGCAGCAGCGCGATCTCCGTCTCGAAGTCGTCGGCGGACTCGAACTGCCGGTACACGCTCGCGAAGCGCAGGTACGCGACCTCGTCGAGCTCCCGCAGCGGCCCGAGGATCGCCAGTCCGACCTCGTGCGCGGGCACCTCCGGCGAGCCGCTGCCCTTGAGCGCGTCCTCGACCTGCTGACCCAGGCGCGCGAGCTGGTCGGCGTTCACCGGCCGGCCCTTGCACGCCTTTCCGACCCCGTTGATGACCTTCTCCCGGCTGAACGGCTCGGTCGCGCCGGAGCGCTTCACGACCGTGAGCTGCATCTGCTCGACGGTGGTGAACCGCTTCTCGCAGACCGGGCACTGCCGGCGGCGGCGGATCGCTCCGCCGTCCTCGGCCACCCGGCTGTCGACGACCCGGGAGTCGGTATGCCGGCAATACGGACAGTGCACGACGAATCACTCCTCCCGTGACCACCCGCAGGGGGTGGGTTGTGGATCAGCCTGGGGACAACTTGTGTAGAACCTGTGTGCAACCAACCACTACCTGTGGAAAATTACATCCGTGTAACCACTACATCTAGGGATCCTAGATCGCTGCGCCGACAGTTTGCAAGCACGCCCCGGTTGCCCGCGCGTGTCATAGGTTTCAACACTCACGCGGCCCCGTGTACTCCCGCGTGGCGCCACCGCGACGACCCTTTCGAGGCGCAAACTACGGCCCGCACAGAGCACTCCCCGGGCAGGCCGCGGGATAGGGTTCGGCGGGACCCAGGGAGGATGTGGTGAGCGTGACCGAACCGGTCGACGAGCAGGCCCACGACCATGCACAGCACGGCTACATCGGCGACAAGAAGGCGTACCTGGCGCGGCTGAAGCGGATCGAGGGCCAGGCCCGTGGGCTGCAGCGGATGGTCGAGGACGAGAAGTACTGCATCGACATCCTGACCCAGATCTCGGCCATGACGAAGGCGCTCGAGTCCGTCGCGCTCGGTCTGCTCGACGACCACCTCACGCACTGCGTCGTCGACGCCGCCGCGGCCGGCGGTCCGGAGGCCGACGCGAAGATCAAGGAGGCGTCCGCCGCGATCGCCCGGCTGGTGCGCTCCTGACCGGCGTGCAGCAGGCGGCGTGTATCAGGATGGGCGCATGAAGCCGGTGATTCTCGATGTGGACACGGGGCTGGACGACGCGTGCGCGCTGCTGCTGGCGGCCCGGCATCCCGATCTCGACCTGAAGGCCGTGACCTGCGTCGGCGGGAACGTCGGCATCGACGACGTCGTGCGCAACACGCTCACGGTCCTCGACGCCGCGGGCCGGCCGGACGTCCCGGTTGCGCGCGGTGCCGCCGTACCGCTGATTCAGCCGGTTCGGTCGGCGCGGCATGTCCATGGTGAGGACGGGCTCGGGGATCTGGACTGGCCGCGGTCGACTCGGCCGACGGACCCGCGGCATGCCGTCGAGCTCCTCCGCGACGTACTGCGGGACGCGGCCGCGACCGGTGAGCTCATCACGTTGATCCCGTTGGCGCCGTTGACGAACATCGCGCTGCTGCTGCGGACGTATCCGGAGGCGGCGCGCGGGCTGCGCGAGATCGTGTTCATGGGCGGCGCCGCGGGGAGCGGGAACGCGACGGCCTCGGCGGAGTTCAACATCTGGACCGATCCGGAGGCGGCCGCGATCGTGCTGGCGGCGGCCGACGATCTTGGCGTTCCGGTGACGATGTACGGGCTGGATGTCTTCTACGACGTCGTGGTCACGCTCTCGCAGGCGCGTGGGTTGAGCGGATCGCCCTCGGCGGAGTTGGCGTGCAAGCTGATCGAGAAGCGCAGCGAGCGGTACCAGTCGGACGGCGGCAGCATCGGCGACGGCGGCGCGGTGTGCGCGGTGATCGATCCGTCGGGGCTGACGACGCACGAGTACCCGGTACGCGTCGAGCTGTCCGGGAGTTGGTCGCGCGGGCGGACGATCGTCGACACGCGAGACGCGGCGGACATCGCGAGCGATCCGCACGGACCGGCGACGACGATTCGCGTCGCGACCGCAGTGGACGGCAAGCGGTACGCCGAACTGTGGCTGGCAACCGTCAGCTGAGCAGTTCGAGAAGTCGGGCGCGTACGCCGTACAGGAACAAGTCGAGGCCGTCCGTGAACAGGTCCGCGTCATCTGCCTGCTCCGCGACGACGGCGGCCAGGCTCCATCGAGCGGTGACTTCGAAGAGGTGACGCGCCTCAGGTTCCGGTACGCCGATACGCACGAGGGCGTCGATCTGGGCGCGGATGAGTTCGGCTCGCGAGCCGGCACCTTGGTCGCGGTCCGGCGTCGCCTTCGACTGCATCAGCCCGGCCAGGCCCGGATGATCGGTGTAGAAGGCGCGGAGCTCGAGCGAGCCGGACCGCGTGAGCTCGATCCACTCGTCGACGGTCGTCAGGTCCTCGTACGCCGTGTTGTCCGACGTGAACTGGTCGAACGCGTTGCGGACGACGAGGTCGAGGAGGTCTGACTTGTTGTGGACGTGGTGGTACAGCGACGGGGCGCGGACCTGGAGACGCTCCGCGACGGCGCGCATGGTGAGGCCGTCCACACCGTCGCGGTGGATGATCGCCAGGGCCGCGTCGGCGATCGCGGCGACCGTGATGCCGGCCGCCGCGTGGGACGAAGGGTTACGCCTGGTCACGAATATCTCGTTGTCCGCGGTTGGGGATCGTGGGTACTGTCTAACGTCATTAGACAGCTTAGCCGAGGATGGTGCCGTGACTGGATTCCGACCCGCGTACCCGCTGGTGACCGAGCGGCTGGAACTGCGGCCGCATCGCATGGACGACCTGGATGATCTGTTCGCGTTCCACTCACGGCCGGAGGTCGTGCGGTACACGCCGTGGCCGGTGCGGAACCGGGAGGAGACGCGGGCCGCGCTGGAGCGGAAGCTCCCGCAGGGTGAGTTGACCGCGGACGGTCAGTGGCTGGTGCTGGCGATCGAGCTGCGCGAGACCGGGACCGTGATCGGCGAAGTGCTGCTGAAGTGGGCGAGCGAGGCGGATCGTCAGGGTGAGATCGGGTTTGCGCTGCACACCGACTATCAGGGCAAGGGGCTCGCTGCGGAGGCTGCGCGGGAGATGCTGCGGGTCGGCTTCGAGGAACTCGGGCTGCATCGGATCGTGGCGATTCTCGACGACCGGAACACCGCGTCGGCGCGGCTGCTCGAACGGCTGGGGATGCGGCGCGAGGCGCATCTTCTGCAGGCGTTGCAGTTCAAGGGTGAGTGGGGCAACGAGTACGTGTACGCGCTACTCGAAGACGAATGGCGCGCTGCGCGCGGGTGATCAGCCGGTGACGGGGATTTGCAGGGTTTGGCCGGGGGTGATGTCGGCGGGGGTGGTGAGGTTGTTGAGGTTGGCGATCTTTTCCACGACCGCGGCGGGGTCCTGGCCGGGGTTGGTGTCCTGCGCGATGGACCAGAGGGTCTGACCCGGGGCGACCTGCACCGGAACGGTGTGGGTGAAGTGCGGGCCGGGCTCGAGGACGCCGGCGACCCGGAGGCCGAGGACGAGGATCGCGGCACCGAAGACGAGGACCGATACGACGGTCAGCAGCATCCGCCCGCGTCGGGTCAGACGGAGGGTGGCCGACTCGGCCAGCTCAGCTGTCTGATGTCCCAGCGATTCACCGGAGCACCCGCGAACCGGCATCCGATCCGTCGTCGCACCCTCGATCCGCGCCCGCCGACGCGGCGCCACCACCGGAACCGGGGCAACCGGTGACCCAACACGACCAACCGGGGTGACCGGCGATCCGGACCGCGCGGCCGGCGACTCGGCTCGTGTGGTGGGGACGGCCTTGAGGTGTGGGGCCGTTCGGGGGCGGGGTGGTGTGGCCTCCGGCGAGCGGTGTCGGCCCAGTGCGTTGGCCGCTACGGCTGCTGTGCTCATCGGGTCCTCCAGACCTCTGTCGGTGCGCGTCCTACGGTGTCGAGTCCTGTCTATCGGCTGCCTCCGACAGTTTTGCTGCGGTCCCCACCCCACCGCCCCGGTCACTTCTGAAGACCAGCCTGCCGGACCGGACCGAACACCTGTTCGATCGAACGCCTGTACGAATGATTAACCGACAGCCGCCCCTCGCGCAAGCACTTCCAACCAGGACACGCCCAGGAAATTCCCTGTCCCCAGCACCCGGAACATGTCCCTCCCCCCAGCAACCGACCGCCCGCGCCCACGGCTAGCCGTCCGGATCCGACCTCCCCACAAGCGCGGTTATCCCCTCGTGTTGTGGGTTCTCCCCTCGCATACCAACGGAGAACCCACGACACGAGGGGATATCCAGTCCTGTGCACAGAAGAGCCGGAGATTCCCTGTCGCGGCAGCACCCCGCGTGCGCCTTATAACCTGACACCCGAACAAACATGCGAACCGACACGCCTTCGAACAGATGTTTGAAGAATCTCAGGATTCGGTCTACGGTCGACTCAGTCGAGCAAGTTTCGGCCGGTGGGATGTTCACCGGCCCGACCCGAGGAGTTGCCACCGATGGCCAGGACGCCGAGCGGTTCCAGCAAAGATGACCGGGGCGGTGCGGCGGGGCAGCAAGGACCTGCGCGCACTGGCGCGGACAAGGGCGCGGACAAGAGCGCGGGGAAGGCGGACCGCACCGTCGCCGAGCTGCCCGACGGGCCGGCGGACGCGACCGGGCTGACGCCGCGCCAGCGCCGCGTGCTGGACGTGATCCGCGATTCGGTGGACAGCCGCGGCTACCCGCCGTCGATGCGCGAGATCGGTGAGCGGGTCGGCCTGACCAGCTCCTCCTCGGTGTCGCACCAGCTCCGCGTGCTCGAGCAGAAGGGCCTGCTCCGCCGCGACCCGAACCGGCCGCGGGCGATCGAGGTCCGCTACCCGGGCGAGCTCGACGCCGCGGCCCGGCGGGCGGCGCTCGGCTCGGTGCGGCAGACGGCGTACGACGAGACCGGGGCCGGCGACGCGCACCCGGACGCGGTGTACGTGCCGGTCGTCGGCCAGATCGCCGCCGGTAACCCGATCCTTGCCGAGCAGGAGATCGAAGAGGTCTTCCCGTTGCCCAAGGCAATGGTCGGCGAGGGCACGCTGTTCATGCTGAAGGTCAAGGGCGAGTCGATGATCGACGCGGCCATCTGCGACGGCGACTGGGTGGTCGTGCGGCAGGAGCAGACCGCGGAGAACGGCGACATCGTGGCCGCGATGATCGACGGCGAGGCGACCGTGAAGACGTTCAAGAAGACCAAGACCGAGATCCTGCTGCTACCACACAACCCCGCTTTCGAGCCGATCGACGGCAAGGACGCGGTCATTCTCGGAAAGGTCGTAACAGTTCTGCGGCGAGTCTGACATATCGGACGGCGAGCGAAGTCGGGCGTGTCGTGTCAGCATTGAGTCATGACGACTGTCTATGACTTCAGCGCCGCGCGGATCGAAGGCAATGAACAGTCTCTTGCCGATTTCCGCGACCAGGTGCTCCTGGTGGTGAACACGGCCTCGCAGTGTGCCCAGACCCCGCAGTACACGGGTCTGCAGAAGCTCTACCGGACGTACCGTCGGCAGGGCTTCTCGGTGCTCGGTTTTCCCTGCGACCAGTTCGGCCACCAGGAGCCTGGTGACGAGAACGAGATCGCGAACTTCTGCTCGACGATCTATCACGTCACGTTCCCGATGTTCGCCAAGATCGAGGTCAACGGGTCGCGGACGATCCCGTTGTACAACTGGCTGAAACGCGAGCAGGGCGGCCTGCTCGGCGGCCGGATCAAGTGGAACTTCACCAAGTTCCTGCTCGGTCGCGACGGCGCGGTGATCGCGCGTTACGCGCCGACGCACTCGCCGGAGAAGCTGGTCGACAAGATCGAGACCGCACTGGCGGTGCCGGCGCCGTCCCGGGAAACGAACGACTGAAATCCAGTCATTTTCTGCGACAGTTGAACAGCGAATGTCTCAGCGCAGCAGAACATTCTCCGCATTTCGAACATTTCGGTCGCAACCGCATGTCTCGAATGTATTCAGGCGCGCTCCACCAAGACCGATTCCGGGTCGATGTCGAGGCGTAGACCGCGCCATACCGGATGCCGCAGCCGGCCGTCGCCGCCCCAGCCGGAGTAGGTGACTTCGGCGACCAGCGCCGGGTCGAGCCAGTGCGCGCGGCGCCGGTCCGTCATCGGGATGCTCGACGGGTCGAACGCCGGCCGGTCGACCTCGAGGCCGGTCAGCTCGGCGCTCAGCAGATCCAGCGTCGCGAAGTCGAGTCCCGAGCCGACCTTGCCGATCAGCACCAGCTCGCCGTCGGCGTACGCGCCGCAGTAGAAGGAACCGATCTTCCCTTCCCGGTTGCCCTCCCCCGGATGCCAGCCGCACAGTACGACGTCCCTCGTCAGCACCGGTTTGATCTTGATCCAGTCGGCGCTGCGCCGCCCCGGTAGGTACCGCGACTTGCGTCGCTTCGCCACGACCCCTTCGAGCCCTTGCGCAGCAGACTGTTCGAGCGCTTGGGCGCCGTCCAGCAGCGCCGGCGGCACCTCCCAGAACGGGTCGCCGATGTCCAGAGAGTCGAGCAGGCCGCGCCGATCGTCGTACGTTGCCTCCAGCAACCACTCGCCGTCGAAGCGGAGCAGGTCGAACAGCCGCACCGACACCGGCACTTCGGTGATCAGATGCCGGAGCTGGCGAGGGTCGCGGACGTGCATCCGACGCTGCAGCAGGCCGAACGACGGTGCGCCGTTCTCGTCCAGCGTGACGATCTCCCCGTCCAGTACGGCGGGCAATCGCAGCCCCGGCGCCTCAGCCAGACCGATCAGCTCGGGGTAGCCGCCGGACACGTCGTGGCTGTTGCGCGACCACAGCCGGCAGACCCCGTCGTCGACCTCGGCGATGACGCGGATTCCGTCCCACTTCATCTCGTACGACCAGCCCGCTCCGGACGGCATCTGCCCCAGCGCCGCCATCATCGGCAGCACCGGCGGACCGGTCACGGGACTCATGACCGGCTCATGTGGACTGCAACCGCTTCAGCGCGCCGAGCACCTTCTCACGATCGGCGGTCGGCCACATCGGCGGCAAGGATGCGCGCAGGAACGCGCCGTACCGCTGGGTGACGATGCGGGGGTCGAGGATCGCGACGACGCCGCGGTCCGAGCTGCGGCGGATCAGCCGGCCGGTGCCTTGCGCGAGCAGCAGTCCGGCGTGCGTCGCGGCCACGGACATGAACCCGTTGCCGCCCGCTTCGTCGACGGCCCGCTGGCGGGCTGCCATCAGCGGCTCGTCCGGGCGCGGGAACGGGATCCGGTCGATGATCACCAGGTTGCAGGTCGACCCCGGTACGTCGATTCCTTGCCACAGCGACAGCGTGCCGAACAGGGACGTCTCGGGGTCATCGACGAACTCGCGGGCCAGCTCGCCGAGTTGCGCGTCGCCCTGGCACAGCACCTTGAGGTCGGTGGCCTCCCGCACCGCGGCGGTCGCCGCCTCGGCCGCGCGGCGGGACGAGAACAGGCCGAGGGTCCGTCCACCGGCCGCGGTGATCAGGTCGATGATCTCCTCGAACTGCTTCTTGCCCAGTCCGTCGCGGTGCGGTGCCGGGAGGTGCTTGGCGACGTACAGGATCGCCTGCTTCTCGTACTCGAACGGGGAGCCGACGTCGAGGCCGCGCCACGGCAGCGGGCCCTTCTCCTCGGAGTCGTCCAGCTCCGGCATCTCGTCGTCGTCGGCGAGCTTGTCGGCGGGCCGCAGACCGACCTGGCGGGCGATCGCGTCGAAGTCGCCGCCGAGTGTCAGCGTGGCGGAGGTGAGTATCGCCGTACGGTCGCGGAGAACCAGTTCGCGGAGCAGGCCGGCGACGGTGAGCGGGGCGATCCGGAGCTCGCGGCCGAAGCGGTCGCGATCGATCATCCAGACCACGTCGGCATCGCTCAGCGCGGCGACCCGTTCGGCGACGTCGAAGATCTCCTTGACCGCGCCCTTGGACTGCCGCTTGGCGCCGTCCGGGTCGTCGTCCTTGTCGTCGGATTTCTTGTTCAGGTCGGAGTACATGCCGCGGGCCGCGTCGCGGACCAGGGCGGCGGCATCCAGGACGGACGTGTTCGAGGCCTCGATGCGGCCCTCGCGGGTGCCGTCGAGGGCGGCCCGGAGCGCGTCGGACGCGTCGATCAGGTCGTCGGCCTTGTCGTCGTCGACGAACCGGCGGGCACGCTTCGCGGCGCGCTCGACCATCTGCGGCGACAACTCGTCGCCGGCCGCGCCGGTGACCCGGGCGGGCAGCTCGTGCGCTTCGTCGACGATGACGACGTCGTGCTCGGGCAGGACGGTGCGGTTCTCGAAGGCGTCGATCGAGAGCAGTGCGTGGTTGGTGATGACGATGTCGGCCTTGCGGGCGTGTTCCTTGGCCTTCTCGGCGAAGCACTCCTCGCCGTACGGGCATTTCTGCGCGCCGAGGCACTCGCGCGCGCTGATCGCGACCTGCTGCCAGGCCTGGTACTGGTGCGACGGGGCGTGATCCCGGTCACCGGCCTCGCCGTCCGCGAGCTGCTGCTCGGCCCAGTCGCGGAGCTCGACGACCTGCCGGCCGGTCTCCCCCGACGGCGGCACGTCGACGAGCATGCCGTCGTCGTTCGGCGCACCCTCGCGGATCCGGTGCAGGCAGGCGTAGTTGTTCCGCCCCTTCTGGATCGCGTACTTCGGTCTGCGGGGCAGGAGCTTCTCGGTGGCGTCGAGCAACGCCGGTACGTCGCGGTCGACGAGCTGGGACTGCAGCGCGAGGGTCGCCGTGGACACGACGACGCGACGGTCCTCGATCGCGTGCAGCAGCGCGGGCACGAGGTACCCGAGGGACTTGCCGGTGCCGGTGCCTGCTTGGACGAGCAGATGCGATCCGTCATGCATCGCGGTGTTGACGGCCTGCGCCATCTCCACCTGCCCCGGCCGTGTCTGACCGGCGATCCCGGCCACGGCAGCTTCCAGCAGATCCCGCACATCAACACCCACCGCCATACCCTAGCCCGCTCCCCCGACAGATTTCCGCTCCGCCAGGCACCGCTGTGGATAAGTGCCGGGGCGGGCTAGACGACGGCGCCGCGGTCGGGTTGGGCGTCTCGGTCTACCTGGGTGCGCTTGGGGCGCGGGGGTGGGGCCGGGTAGCGGCGTTCTAGTTCGAGGAGGAGGGGGGCCGCGGTGAGGTTGGAGGAGTAGGTGCCGACGAGGATGCCCAGCAGTAGCGCGAGGGCGAAGTCGGCGAGTGAGTCGCCTCCGAGGAACAGCAGTGCGGCGAGGATGAAGAGGGTCGAGATACCGGTGTTGATGGTTCGTGGCAGGACGTTGACGATCGCGGTGTCGATGGTCGTGCCGAGGTTGTCGGTGGCCCGGGCGTTGCGGGTCTCGCGGATCCGGTCGAAGACGACCACCGAGTCGTTCACCGTGTAGCCGATGACGGTCAGGATCGCGGCCAGGAAGATGCCGTCGATCGGTCTCCCGGTCCACGCGAAGACACCGACCACGACGGCGACGTTCTGCAGCAGCGCGAGTACGGCGCCGGCGCCGAACGTCCAGCGGAACCGCGCGGCGAGGTACGCCAGTTGGGCGAGCAGCGCGATGCCGAGGGCGATCAGGCCCTTGTTCCGGAGTTCCTCACCGAGCGACGGGCCGATGCTCTCGTTGCGGATCACCTCGGCGTCGCCGCCGATCCGGGCCAGCGATTCCTTGATCTTCACGGCCTCGTCGTCGCTGATCGTGCCGGTCCGCACGGTGATGTCGTCGGTGCCGGACGCCTGTACGACGGCGGTCGGGTACCCGGCCTCGGCGACGGCAGCGCGCGCCTGGTCCGGCGTGATGCGTTGCGCCGTACTGACCTCGATCAGCCGGCCGCCGGTGAACTCGATGCCGAGGTTCAGGCCGCGGACGGCCACGCCCGCGACGCTCACGATGATCGCGACCGCGGTGATGACCAGCCAACGGCGGCTGTGCTTCATCAGCGACGGCTGCCGGGCTTCGAGCCAGGTCCGGACCCGGCCGTGGCCGCCGATCCCGCTCAGGCCCGGGCGACGCAGGATGAAGCCCCGCGACACGACGAACTCGGCGAGGACGCGGGTGACCACGAGGGCCGACAGCATCGAGGCGATCACACCGATCGAGAGCGTGACGCCGAAGCCGCGGACGGGTCCGGCTGCCAGGAAGAACAGCAGGCCGGCCGCCAGCAGCGTGGTGATGTTGGAGTCGGCGATCGCGGACAGCGCGTTCTGGAAACCGCTGCGCAGCGATCGGCGCAGACCGTCGGTACGGCCCGCGATGAAGTCCTCGCGGGCACGTTCGAAGACCAGGACGTTCGCGTCGACCGCCATCCCGATCGCGAGCACGAATCCGGCCAGGCCGGGCAGGGTGAGGGTGGCTCCGATCGCAGTCAGTACGGCGTACGACATCGCGGCGTACCCGATCAAGCCGATCACCGCCATCAGGCCGACGAGGCGGTAGACCACGATGATGAAGAGCGCGGTCAGCGCGAGGCCGATGATGGCTGCGAGCGCGCTGGCCTGGATCGCGTCCTGACCGAGCGACGGGCCGACGGTGCGCTGGTCGATGACCTCGACCGGCACCGGCAGCGCGCCGCCGGAGATCAGCGCGGCCAGGTCCTTCGCGCCCTCCTCGGTGAAGGAGCCGGAGATCGTGGTGCTGCCGCCGGCGATGCCGATCTTGCAGAGCTGGTTGCCGCCGTTCGGGTCGACCTGCGGCGAGCTGATCACCTCGTTGTCGAGCACGATCGCGATCAGGCGTTGCGGCGTACCGACCGGTTGGCAGGCGGCCTTGCCGGTGATGTTCGCCCAGATCTTGCCGCCGTCACCCTTGAAGTTCATCTCGACGAACCAGCCCTGCGCGACCTGCTGCGGATCGAGCCGGCCCTCCGCGCCGCTGACGAGTTCGCCGGTCATCGCGGGCTTGGCGAGCCGCAGGAGGCCCTGGCCGCCCTCACTCGGCAGGTACGTCTCCCCCGCCGCGGGCTTGGCCGGCTTGGCCGCGACCTGGTCGAGCACCTCGTGGAACGTGAGCTGCGCGGTCTTACCGATCACCTTCGCGGCCTCGCGCGGGTCCTGGACGCCGGGCAGCTCGACGATGATCCGGTTCTCGCCCTGGCGGGTCACGTTCGGCTCGCTGACGCCGAGGGCGTCGATCCGCCGGTGCAGCACCTGGGTCGCCTTGTCGGTGGTCTCCTTGTTCGCCTTGACCGTGGGCGAGTCCTTCGCCTGGAGAACGATCTGCGTCCCGCCGCGCAGGTCGAGACCGAGCTGTGGTTTCGCCGTCAACGTGACGTACGTCGACGCCGCCAGGATCAGGAAAGCGAGAAGTGCGCGGACAAGGGACGACCGGTTCACCGAATCCTCCGGAGATAGGCACCCAAAGTGCAGGTGTCATGACAGAGAGCAACCACGCGGACGTGGAACGCACAGTGTACGAACGCCATTCAAGCGACCGAGTCGCACCGACAACAGGCCCTCGGGCGCCGAGTCGTGGGGTTGATCAGTCTGTGTCGAGGCCGTGTTCTATGGCGTAGCGGACGAGTTCGGCTCGGTTGTGGAGTTGGAGTTTGCGGAGGGTGTTCTGGACGTGGTTCTCGACTGTGCGGTGCGAGAGGACGAGGCGGGTGGCGATCTGTTTGGCGGTGAGGCCGCGGGCGACCAGGCGTAGTACTTCGGTTTCGCGGTCGGTGAGGTGTGGGACTTCGGGGCCGGTCGCGCCCAGGCGGCGGTACTCGCCCAGGAGCAGTCCCGCCAGGCCCGCGCTGAAGATCGCGTCGCCCTCGGCGGTACGGCGTACCGCCTCGTCGAACTCGTCCAGGGACGCGGATTTCACCAGGTACCCCGACGCGCCGTTCTTGACGGCCGCGAGTACGTCGTCCTGCTCGGCGCTGGCCGACAGGACGAGGACACGGGTGTCGGGGAGGGCCGTGGTGATCTCGCGGGTCGCGTCGACGCCGGAGCCGTCGCCGAGTTGCAGGTCCATCACCACAACGTCCGGGCGGGTCGCCAGCGCGATCTTCACCGCACTCGCGACGTCCGAGGCGGTCGCGCAGACGTCGTACCCGCGGCTGCCCAGGTCCCGCGCCACGCCCTCCCGCCACATCGGATGGTCGTCGACGATCATTACTCGCGTCACGAAGCCTCCACCTTCAGCTCCCATTCGGTTCCTTCGCCGGGGGCGGTCCGGACGGTGACGGTGCCGCCGAGGTCGGCGATCCGGCCGCGGATGGACTGGCTGACGCCGAGGTGGCCGTCCGCGCGGGCCTGTTCGAGGAGCGCGGGCGTCGTACCGACTCCGTCGTCGCGGATCGACACCACCACCTGGTCGCCGAGATCCTCGACCACCACCCAGGACCGGGCGTCGGAGCCGGCGTGCTTCGCCACGTTGCTCAGTGCTTCCTTGACTGCGGCAACCAGTTCCACAGCGGTCGGTGAGGGCAGGAGTACCTGCGCGGCCGGTACGACGACATCGATCCGGGTCGTGGCCAGTGGCAACAACAATCCACACAGATCAACACGTCCGGCCGCCGCGATCGCCGGGCGTTTGGACATCAAGGTGCGGAGGGCAACTTCCTGTTCGGCGGCCAGCTGCGCCAGTTCGGTCGCCTCGCCGCCGATCGCCGTACCGCGACGCTGCACCTGGGCCAGCACCTGCAGTACGCCGTCGTGGATCGAGCGACTGAGCCGCAGCCGTTCGGCGGTCGCGCTCTCCGCGGCGATCGCCTCGCGTAGCCGCACGCCCGCCTGCCGCATGGTCGAGGCGGCGTACCCGACGACCAGACCCGCCACCAGCAGCAGCTGGACGTTGCTGAGGATCTTCGACACGTGCTCGACCCCACGCAGCGACAGCAGCGCCAGGCTGATCGTGGCGGCGCCGAGCAGACCGCCGTCGCGGCCACGGGAGATCGCCAGCGCGAGGACCGGACCGGCCGCCCACACCGAGGTCAGGACGGAGGCGCCGGCGCGGATGTCGAGCAGCGGCTGCGCCCACAAGGTCGCGAACATGCAGCCGACCGTGACGATCAGGTCCGCGAACGCGAGCCGCGTGTTGCGGCGGCCCCAGCGGCGGCTGTAGCCGTACGACGAGATCAGCGTCCAGACTCCCATCACGGCCAGCTGGAGCACCGCGCCGTACGGCCGGACGATGCCGTCCCAGCGTGTCCACACGCCGAAGCAGGCGAACGCCCAGGTCAGGACCCGGAACACAACCAGCGCACGCCACAGCGGCTGCAGCAGGTCGACGGTCTTGGGCTCCACGCGCCACAGTCTGCCAAGCGTCAGGGCTGGAACGCGTGAGCCCTACTACTCAGACTGCAGGTTTCCCCGCCCTTTCACAGCTTTTCCTCAGTTTCCACTTCAGCTGCGCTGATTTTCCCCGTACTCTCGCGCAAAACACGCTCGGGGGAGCTACGAACACACTGCGTTATCAGACACGGAGGGGAATCGTGCGCAAGCTACCCGCTGGGCTTTTCAGCCTGGCACTGGCGGCGACGACCGGGCTCGGCATCGCCGCGGCCACGGCCGGAAACGCCGCCACACCGTCCAAACAAGGGTCGGCTCCGAGCGCAAGTGAGCCCGCACCGGTATCCGACGAGCTGCCCAACCCGCTCGAGGACAAGCGCCGCGAGCTCCGGGAGGAGGCCCTGACCAAGGTCATCAACGGTCAGGCCAAGCCTGAGCAGCGCAACGGCAGCACAGTCGTCAAGCTCGGCACCAAGACGGCCGGCGCGAAGGGCGCGTACGGCGCGAAGAACGCCAAGAGCGCCAAAGGCCGCGTCGACCAGTACGTCGAGCTCTCCCGGGAGAAGACCGACCGGATCTTCGTGGTGCTGGCCGAGTTCGGCAACGAGCGGCACCCGGACTACCCGGACAAGGACCAGGCACCGAGCATCCCCGGCCCGGCCACCTTCGAGGGCCCGCTGAACAACGCGATCCCGGCGCCGGACCGCTCGGTGGACAACTCCACGGTCTGGCAGGCCGACTACAACCAGAAGCACTACCAGGACCTGTACTTCGGCGACGGCAACTCGGTGAAGAAGTACTACGAGAAGCAGTCGTCGGGCCGGTACTCGGTGTCCGGTGAGGTCACCGACTGGGTCAAGGTCAAGTACAACGAGGCCCGGTACGGCCGCTCGAACGGCTTCCCGTGCGCGAGCAACGTCTGCAGCAACACCTGGAACCTGATCCAGGACGCGGTGAACCAGTGGGTCGTCGACCAGCAGGCGGCGGGGCGCACCAAGGCGCAGATCACCGCGGACCTGAAGACGTTCGACCAGTGGGACCGCTACGACTACGACGGTGACGGCAACTTCAACGAGCCGGACGGCTACATCGACCACTTCCAGATCGTGCACGCCGGTGGCGACCAGGCCGACGGCGACCCGCAGCAGGGTGAGGACGCGATCTGGTCGCACCGCTGGTACGCCAACTTCCCCGGCGGCCCGGCGAACAACCCGATCGGCGGCGCGCAGATCGGCGACACCGGCGTGTACGTCGGCGACTACACGATCCAGCCGGAGAACGGCGGGATCAGCGTCTTCGCCCACGAGTACGGGCACGACCTGGGCCTGCCCGACCACTACGACACCTCGGGTGCCGCGGTCGAGAACGGCGTGAACTGGTGGACGATCATGGCGCAGAGCCGGGTCGGCAAGCCGAGTGACGGCGGTATCGGCGAGCAGGCGGCCGACTTCGGCGTCTGGGACAAGCTCCAGCTCGGTTGGCTCGACTACGAGATCGTGAACGCGGGCCAGAACAGGACGCTCGAACTCGGACCGCACGAGTACAACTCGGCCAAGGCGCAGGCCGCGGTCGTCACCTTGCCGAAGAAGCTCGTCACCACGCCCCTGCAGCCACCCGCGGCCGGGAGCAAGTCGTGGTGGAGCGGTGAGGGCGACGACTTCACCCACACCATGAACCGGCAACTCGCCGTACCGGCAGGCACCACGACCCTGACGTTCCAGGCCAACTGGGACATCGAGGACTGTGGCCCCGACGCGTGCGACTACGCGTACGTCGAGGTCGACGACGGCACCGGCTACAAGCCGATCGCGGGCTCGATCACCAAGGCGGCCGAGGGCAACGGCATCGACGGCAAGAGCAACGGCTGGGTTCCGGCGACGTTCGACCTGTCCGCCTACCAGGGCAAGACGATCGGCCTGCAGCTGCGCTACTCGACCGACGCGAACACCGGTGGCTTCGGGTTCTTCGCCGACGCGATCAAGGTGACGTCGGGCTCGACCACGCTGCTCGACTCGGGTGCCGAGGCCACGCCGGAAGGCTGGACCCTGAACGGCTTCAGCTCGGTCGGTGCGACCATCACGACGCCGTACGACAACTACTACCTCGCCTCGAACATCACCTACACGTCGTACGACCAGCACCTGAAGACCGGGCCGTACAACTTCGGCTGGGCGAGCACGCTGGGCGACAAGGTGGAGCACTTCCCGTACCAGGACGGTCTGCTGATCTGGTACTGGGACACGTCGCAGCGCAACAACAACACCAACACCCACCCGGGTGAGGGCCTGGTCCTGCCGATCGACAGCCACCCGGTCCCGATCAACCGGATCGACGGCCAGCTGTGGCGTCCGCGCATCGGCGGGTACGACGCTCCGTTCGGCCTCGAGAAGGCGGACTCGTTCACCCTGCACGTCAACGGGCAGGCGAGCTACATCCGCGGGCAGAACGCCGTACCGACGTTCAACGACAGCAAGTCGTACTGGACCGCGGACCAGCCGACGAGCAGCGTCAAGATCCCGAACAACGGCGTCAACATCAAGGTCGTCGCGAAGAACGGCACCTCGATGAAGATCCAGGTCTCGAAGCGCAAGTGACCGCGTGAAACAGCCCCCGAAGTCCTCGGACTTCGGGGGCTGTTGCGTTACTCAGGCGATTGCGTACGGCGTCAGATCGCCCGCGAGGGCCGGGTGGACCCGGGCCGTCAGGCGGGTGCCTTCAGCGGTGTGTTCGAGTTGCTCGACCGAGCCTTCGGAGTGGATCCGGGAGACCAGGTCACCGCGGTCGTACGGCAGCAGCACCTCGAGCGCGACATGCGGCTGAGGCAGGGCGCCCTCGATCAGTTCGCGGAGCTTGTCCATGCCTTCGCCGGTCCGGGCGGACACGACGATCGCGGTCGGCTCGCGGTGCAGGATCGGCGCCAGCGCGAGCGGGTCGGCGGCGTCGGCCTTGTTGATCACCACGATCTCCGGTACGTCGATCGCCCCGATCTCGGTCAGTACCTCGCGGACTGCCTGGATCTGCGCGAGCGGGTCCGGGTGCGAACCGTCGACCACGTGCAGCAGCAGGTCCGCGTCGGTGACCTCCTCCAGCGTCGAGCGGAACGCCTCGACGATGTCGTGCGGCAGGTGCCGGACGAACCCGACCGTGTCGGTCAGCGTGTACACGCGGCCGTCCGCAGTCGTCGTACGCCGGGTCGTCGGGTCCAGGGTCGCGAACAACGCGTCCTCGACCAGCACGCCCGCGCCGGTGATCTGGTTCAGCAGCGAGGACTTGCCGGCGTTGGTGTACCCGGCGATCGCGACCGACGGGACCAGGTTGCGGCGACGCTCCTGACGCATCGTCGACCGGGTGCTCTTCAGGTTCTTGAGCATCCGGCGGAGCTTCGCGATCTTGGTGTTGATCCGGCGCCGGTCGGTCTCGATCTTGGTCTCACCGGGACCACGGCCGCCGATACCGCCGCCGGCCGCACCGACCCGTCCACCGGCCTGGCGGGACAGGTTTCCACCCCAACCACGCAGGCGCTGCTTCATGTACTGCAGCTGGGCCAGCTCGACCTGGGCCTTGCCTTCCTTGCTCTTCGCGTGCTGGGCGAAGATGTCCAGGATCAGCGCGGTCCGGTCGACCACCTTGACCTTGAGCCGGTCCTCCAGGTTCCGCAGCTGCGCGGGCGCCAGCTCGCCGTCGGCGATCACGGTGTCCGCGCCGAGCGACGCGACCAGGTTGCGCAGGTCGGCCACCTTGCCGGAACCGATGAAGGTCGCCGCGTCGGGCTTCTTCCGCCGCTGGATCACGCCGTCCAGGACCTCGGAGCCGGCGGTCTCGGCGAGCAGCTTCAGCTCGGCCAGCGAGTTCTCCGCGTCCTCGGCGCTGCCCTCGGTCCAGACGCCGACCAGCAGCACCCGCTCGAGCAGCAGTTTGCGGTATTCGACCTCGCTGATGTCGGTCAGCTCGGTCGACATCCCGACCACGCGCCGGAGCGCTTGCCGCTCCTCGAGCTCAAGGCCCTCGGTGGTCAGCTCATGTTCGAACTCATCGTGACCCGTCGACGAATCGCCGGAGTCATCGCCCTCAATGAGGTCGGTTTCGACGTCGGTGGTCTCGTCAAATGCATGTGATTGGGTCGTCATATACCTTCCATGGTGGCACGGGCCTCAAGTACAAGCGACCCGTTTACAGCAGTCAACGCCCCACGCAGAACTCAGATTCCCGGCAGCCAGTCGCGATCGAACTCGCCGCGAGCGTGCAGAACGGCCGGCCCGGTCAGTTCCAGGTGGTTGTCCGCGCGCCACGTCACGCTCACTTCACCACCAGGTACGCCGACGCGGTACGTCACCGGCAGCTCGTCACGGGCCGCCCGCGCGGCCGCTACCGTCACGGCACAGGTGCCCGTGCCGCACGATCTCGTCTCCCCCGATCCGCGCTCGTGCACCCGCATCTGGACGTCGCGCGGACCACGCCGTACGACGAATTCCACGTTCACCCCGTGCGGGAACGCATCCGAGGGCGACCAGGTGGGCTGATCGCACAGGTTGCCCGGCTCGTTCAGGTTGTCGACGAAGGTGACCGCGTGCGGGTTGCCCATGTCCACGTGGACGGCGGGCCACTGGTGACCGTTGGCCTCCACCACGATCCCGGCCGCGTCGGGGAGCTTGGGCTCGCCCATGTCGGCGGTCAGCGTGCCGTCGTCGTTCTGCGCGACCTCCTTGACGCCCGCGCGAGTGCCGACCCGGACCGGCTTGCCGTCGATCAGGCCCGCTTCGGCCAGGTACTTCACGAACACCCGGATGCCGTTCCCGCACATCTCCGCGATCGAACCGTCCGCATTCCGGTAGTCCATGAACCACTCGCCGCCGTCCTCGACGTACGACTGCTTGTCGCCCTGAATCACCCGCAGCACACCGTCGGCGCCGAGCCCCGCGTGCCGGTCGCAGAGGAACCGCACGACGGACGCGTCCAGCTCGCCGTGCACGGAACCGTCCGGATCAGGCAGGACCACGAAGTCGTTCTCGGTCCCGTGCCCCTTCAACCAGGGAAACGTACTCATGGGGCCAGCCTACGGGGCGGACCGCCGGCACTCACCAACGAGCCGTCAGCCGAGCGCGGCACGCTCAACCGCGCCGCCCACCCGTGCCGTGGAGGCGGTTGGTGAGTGGTGGAGGTCCGGCCCCGTACCGTTTGGGCATGATCGCGTACTTCTGGGAGCGGGAGGATGCCGTCGCGGTCGCTGACCGGCTGGGCGGTGAGGTACGGCGTGGGCGGTTTCACGGCGAGGACGACGACGAGGACCACCCGTGGCTCGTCGTACTGGAAGGCGTGGACCGCACCGCCCTCGACGAACTCCTGACCGAACACCACGGCTGGCTGGAGATCGACGCCGACGACACCCCCGCGGCCCCTCCCCCACTCCCGGACGCCCCGAAACGCTTCAAGAACGCCCGATGATCCGCCCGGGGCGGTGGCCGGTTGGGCCGGCGTTCGCGACAGTTCGTTGACCGGCTAGGAGGGTGTGGGTGATGCCGGTGGAGAGTTGCCAGGGGGTGTCGTACGTCGAGTTGTCGGTGATCTGGTGTGGGTCGAGGACTACCAGGTCGGCGATTGCGCCTGGCGTGATGGTGCCGCGGTCGGTGAGGCCCAGGCGGGATGCGGGGAGTGCGGTCATTCGGCGGATTGCTTCGGGGAGGGTGAGGACGGCGCGGTCGCGGGCGTAGTGGCCGAGGACGCGGGGGAAGGTGCCGAAGTTGCGTGGGTGCGGGTGTCCGGGTCCGGTCGCGTCCATGATCCAGCCGTCGCTGGCGACCGCCGTCCGCGGATGCTCGAGAACGGTCGTCACGTCGTCCTCGCTCATCGCGTGGTTCACCACGCTGACCGCGGCCTGGTGGGACTCGAGGATGCGCAGCACGATCTCCGCAGCGTCGACCCCGTCGCGCCGGGCGATCTCGGTGAGGCTGAGTCCGCGACTGTCCTCGTAGCGGCCCGGCGGCAGCGAGGCGACCACGACCGAGTCCGGCGAGAGCAGCTCATCGGCGCGCAGGGCTTCGGCGATCCGATCGCGTTTGGACCGGTCGGCGAGGCGGTCGAGGAGGGTGCCGCCGGCCAGGGCCCAGGTCGGGAGCCTGGTGGTGAGGGTCGTACTGGTGGCGGTGTACGGGTAGGCGTCCCAGCCGAGGTCGACGTCGTCGACCTGGTCCAGGTGTTCGAGCGCGGCGTTGACGAGACCGTAGTTGGTCTTGCCAACGGCTTTGAGGTGCGAGATCTCGAGTCGCGCGCCGCCCGCCCGCGCCGCCGCGATCGCCTCGTCCAACGCGGCCAGCAGACCTGCGCCCTCGTTGCGGATGTGGGTTGAGTAGAGCAGGCCGCATTCGGCAGCAGCGGCGACCAGCGCGGCCACCTCTTCGGGTGATGCGTAGGCGCCGGGCGCGTAGATCAGCCCGGTCGAGAAGCCGACCGCGCCCTGGTCGGCGGCCGCGCGCAGCAGGTCCTGCATCGTCCGGAGTTCGTCGGGCGACGGGGCGCGGCGGGCACTGCCCATTGCGGCGATGCGCAGCGTGCAGTGGCCGACCTGCAGCGCCAGGTTCACCGCCGGTTGCAACGTTGCAGCGAACCCGGCGAGATCGTTCCAGGACCAGTCGTGCTGCGGACCGAGGAACGCCGTACCCGCCCGCAGGGTCTCGAGGTCGGTGATCGGGAACGGCGACCAGCCGCAGTTCCCCGCGACCAGCGTGGTGACACCCTGCGTGAGCTGCGATTCCGCGGCCGGACTTGAGCCCAGACTGAAATCCGCATGTGAGTGCAGATCGATGAATCCCGGTGCCACAATGTTGCCCGTGGCATCGATGACGTCGGCTTCGGCGACCGGCTCACCAGGCGGCAGCACCGCGGTGATGCGCTCGCCCTCGACCAGCACCGTCCCGGGCACCAGCCCGGCGCCGGTGCCGTCCGCGATCAGGCCGCCGGTCAGTGCCACGCGCATCGAATCACTCCTGTTCTGGTCCGAAGGACAGCTAGGCGATGTCTGGTCCGAAGGACAGTTGGTCGACCGTGTTCGCGGCGATCAGCTCGCGGTCCACAGCATGCCCGAGACCGGTTGCCTCGGGCACCTGTACGACGCCGCGGACCGCGACCACGGCGGGTACGACGAGGTCCCGGGCGTAGTACTTCTCCGAGGCGGACACGTCCGATGGGAGGGTGAACCCGGGGAGACTGGACAGCGCGACGTTCGCGAGCCGGCCGATGCCGAACTCGTGCATGCCGCCGCACCAGACGGCGAGCCCGGCCTCCTGCGCCCGATCGTGCGCCGCACGCGCCGCGCCGAGCCCGCCCATCCGCGACACCTTGATGTTGAGGACCTGCAGCGCTTCTAACGCCAGCGCGGTGTACAGGTCGTCGACGGACTCGATACTCTCGTCGAGACACACCGGCGTACCGATCGTGCGTTGCAGTGCGGCGTGCGTGAGCAGGTCCCGAGGCGTGAACGGCTGCTCGATCATCGTCAGCCCGAACTCATCCAGCTTCCGCAGCTGCGTGAGGTCGTCGGCGGTGTAGATCCCGTTCGCATCCACATGCAGATCAAGCTCGGGGTACGCCGTACGCACGGCCCGGACCGGCTCTACGTCCCAGCCCGGAGCGATCTTCAGCTTCACCCGTGGATACCCGGCGGCGACCTGGCGCTCGACCTCGGTCAGCAGGTCGTCGATCGTCGGCTCGATGCCCAGTGAGACGCCCGCGACCACCTCGGTCCGCGTACCGCCGAGGACGGTTGCCAGCGGCACCGATTGCGTCTCGGCCCACAGGACCCACGCGGCCATGTCCACGCCGGCCTTGGCGAAGTTGTTGCCGCGGACCTTGGACCACAGCTTGGCCAGCTGGTCGGGGTGATCCCACGGCCGGCCGAGCACCGGGGGCAGCAGGTACTGCGAGGCGATGTGCCAGCAGGACTCGACCGTTTCGGGGGCGTAGTACGGGTCCGAGGACGACGCGATCTCGCCCCACCCGATCGCGCCCGACGCGTCCTCCAGCTCGACCAGGATGTGATCGAGGAATGTCTTGCGGTGCGAGCTGGTCCGGAACTCGTGCACCAGCGGCATCCGCACCCGATGCAGCCGCGCGGCGACGACCTTCAGCTCAGTTGACATACAGCCCCAGCTCCGTGTTCAACCGGTCGCGCTCCATCAGCCGGCGTCGCGCGCCCTTCGAGCTCGCGGTGGTCAGCGTCGCGAGCACGTGCAGCACCGAGGCGACGACGGTCGGCGAGTCGACGTACGACGCACTCCCGGTCGCGACGTAGATGCTCTGGTCGGCCAGCTTCGCCAGCGGCGCGTCCTCGAAGTCCGTGACCGCGACGAGCTCACCACCCGCCTCGACGAACCGGCGCGCGATCTCGACGGTGTCGCGGCGGTACCTGCGGAACGAGAATGCGACCATCAGGTCGTTGGACCGGACGTCGGACAGAACGTCGACCCCGCGGACGACGGTGCCGTCGATCAGCGTCACCTGCGAGAGGCCGACGCCGAGGTCGAAGGCCAGCAACGACGCGTACGAGTACGACTTCGCCGAGCCGATGACGAAGCGCCGGCGGGCCGCGACGATCCGGGCCGCGGCCTGCGCGATCGACTCGTCGGTGAGGATCTGGTCCAGGGCCTCGTCGATCGAGGCGCGTTCCTGCTCGACCACGCGACGCTGCAGCAGCGTCGACGAGCGGCGTTGCAGCCGAGCGTCGTACCGCTCGTGAGGGCTTGCCAGTTCGCGGTTGCTCTTGTGCTTGTGGAGATCGTCAGGCATCGTCGCCCGGCCCGAAGTAGTAGACGCCGGTGCCGTCCGGAAGCCGACGGCACGAGACGGCGACAAGCCCCTTCGCCAGCAGACCCTCGAAGGCGGTGCGCAGCTCGGACGGGTCGGCAGGCACGACCAGCTCGGTCAAATCATCCGGAGTGGTGGGGTGCTCGCGAGTCAGGTCCCACTCGATGACAACGCGGTCGGTGCCCGGACCGTACATGTCGGGCGCGAACCAGCGGCCGCGGGCGCCGAGCACATCCAGGTTGAAGTGCGCGTTGCGGATCTGCGCCGGGTCGTAGGTCCAGCGCATCCGCGACATACCGTGGCTGAGGGCAACTTCTCGCTGGGCGTGCTTGAGCATCCTGCCGAGGCCGCGGCCCTGCTGCCCGGCAGCGACCACGGCCGACTGCGAGTAGTGGTAGAAACCGCGCCGGTCGGTGCCGCAGAAGCCGTACGCGAACGCGACCAGCTGGTCGCTCTCGTCGAGGATGCCGACCACCGAACCGCCGTTGCTCGCCAGCGCGCCGAGCAGCCGCGGGTTCAGCCCGTACGCCGGGTCGAGGTAGCCGAAGACCGCCCGGTACAGCGCGGAGGCCTCGGCGAACCGGGACGCCGTGGTGAGCGAGACCGCCCTGAAGCTCACCTCAGAGATACGATTCATATCCTGATCCTAGCCCCGCATGTTCGACGCTGGTCAATCGCTGATCGGATGATGATACGTTGGCTATCTATGATGATCGAGCGACTCAGGGAGTACGTCGGCGCGGAGACCCCCACCGGCGACGCGGCTGCGCTGAACGCCTTCGCCGACCGGCTGGGGACGCGGTACGCCGAACTCGGCGCGACCGTCCGCCGGGTGCCGACGCCGACCGGCGACCACCTGGTGGCCGACTTCTCCGGCCGCGCCGACGAGGCTCCCCTGCTCTTCCTCGCCCATCACGACACCGTCTGGCCGATCGGGCAGCTGCAGAACGCGATGCCGTGGCGCTTCGAGGACGGTGTCATCCATGGACCAGGCGTGTTCGACATGAAGGGCGGCCTGGTCGTTCTCGAGACCGCACTGGAGCAGATCGCCGGCCACGATCACCGACCGCTGCGGGTCATCGTGGTCGCCGACGAAGAGGTCGGATCGCCGTCGGCGCGTGCGCTGGTGACGGAGGAGGCGAAGGGCGTGTACGCCGCGTTCGGGTTCGAGCCGCCGCATCCGAACGGCGACCTGAAGACGTCGCGCTGGGGCAGCACCAGGGTCCGTATCGAGGTCACCGGCCGCGAGGCGCATGCCGCGCTCGATCCGGCGAGCGGCGTGTCCGCGATCGACGAGCTCGTCGACCAGCTGATCGCCGTACGGCGGATCGTCGCCGAGTACGACGAGGTGCTCTGCAACGTCGGCACCATCACAGGTGGCGGGCGCACCAACGTCGTACCGGGATCGGCTGCGGCTGACATCGGGTTCCGCTTCGTCGATCCTGGGACGGAAAGCGCCGTACTGGACGCTGTTGCCGGGCTGGAGCCGGTGCGGGACGCGCGGCTCAGCGTGAAAGTGATGTCGAACCGGCCGGCCTGGCAACCGTCGGCGGCGACCGACGAGTTGCTGGCGAAGGTGAGTGCGGCCGGGCGGTCCGTCGGTCAGGAGGTCGGCGGTGCGGCCGCGACCGGCGCGGCCGACACCAATCTGACCGGATGGTTGGGGATCCCAACGCTCGACGGCCTAGGCCCGCTCGGCAAAGGCGCCCACGCCGTCCACGAGCAGGTGATCGCGGCGACCCTGACCGAACGAGCCGACCTGGTCGCCGCGATCATCAAATCACTTTAAGGGCCAGGCAGTTCCGGCTGCTCCCCCGCCGCGTCGCGTCGGCTCGGCCGCCGCGAGAATCGCCCCGCCGGGCAGGAATTCCAGTGCCGCGACCGCTCCGATCTCCGCGGCCGAGCTCCCCGGCGCACCCGCCGGCGTGAACGTGTGGCCGTACGGCGCCAGCGAAGCGCCGTACCGATCGATGAACCCCTGCTCGGCCGTCACCAGTGCGGTGTTGCGTTGCGACGCCCGCGGCGCCGCGATCGCCTCCGGCAACGTCATGCCGCGGTCGAGCCGGTTCGTCAGCGTCTGCAGGACGGTCGTGATGATCGTCGAACCGCCCGGCGAACCGAGTGCGAGGTACGGCTCGCCGCCCCGCAGCACGATCGTCGGCGACATCGACGACCGCGGCCGCTTCCCGGCCTCGACCCGGTTCGGGTCCGCCGGGTTCGGTGCGGCGGAGAAGTCCGTCAGCTCGTTGTTCAGCAGGAACCCGCGCCCCGGAACGGTGATCCCGCTGCCGCCGGTCTGCTCGATCGTCAACGTGTACGAGACCACGTTGCCCCACTTGTCGGCCGCGACCATGTGCGTCGTCGACCGTCCCTCGGTGTCCGGGCGCTGCTCGACCGCGCTGCCCTGGTCACACCGCGAGTACTGGCCGTCCGGGGAGCCCGCCGCCACCGGCTTGGTCGCCGCGTGCTGCGGGTCGATCAGGCAGGACCGTTCCGCTCCGAACCCCTTCGACAGCAGTTCCTTCAGCGGTACGTCGACGTACGCCGGGTCTCCGACGTACGCGCCGCGATCCGCGAACGCGAGCGCGGACGCCTCGAGGTAGGTGTGCAGCGCCTGCGTCGTCGACTGCTGCCGCAGGTGCTGCGGTTGCAGGATGTTCAACGCCTCGCCGACGGTGGTGCCGCCCGAGGACGACGGCGGCATGCCGTAGACGTCCAGGCCGTCATACCTGACCTTGGTCGGCGTGCGGTCGATCGCCTTGTACGACGCGAGGTCGCCGGTCTCCAGGTAGCCCGGGAAGAACGGCAGCGTCGCACCCGGTGTCTTCGGCGGGTTCTTCGCGACGGCCGCCATCTCGCCGGCCAATGCGCCGCTGTAGAACGCCGACGAGCCCTGCTGCCCGATCAGCTTGTAGGTGGCGGCGAGTTCGGGGTTCTTGAACAGTGTGCCGACCTGCGGCGCGTCGCCGTTCGGCAGGAACAGCTTCGCCGTCGGTACGACCTGCGCGAACCGGTCCTTGTTCTCCAACGTCTGCAGGCGGAACGTCGGGTCGACCTCGAACCCACGGTCGGCCAGATCCGCGGCCGGTTTCAGTGCCTTGCCGAGCGACAGCGAACCCCACTGCTTCAGGGCCTTGTCCCAGGTCGCGAGCGTTCCCGGTACGCCGATCGACACCCCCGACGTCACGAGCTGCGCGAAGGGGTACGGCGTACCCGTCGCCGGGTTGATGAACGCGTTCGACGGCATCGTCGCGGGCGCGGTCTCACGGCCGTCGATCGTGAACACCTTGCGGGACTTGGCGTTGTAGTACACGAAGTACCCGCCGCCGCCGATGCCGGCCGAGTACGGTTCGGTGACGCCGAGCGCGGCGGCCGTGGCAACTGCGGCGTCGACGGCGTTACCACCACGACGCAGTACGTCGAGGCCGATGTTCGTCGCGTTGGGGTCGACGGAGGACACCGCGCCGCCGTACCCGATCGCGGTCGGCTGCCGCGTCGGAGCTTGCGCTTGCGCAGTGCTTGAGGCGGTGAAGGCAGTGAGAACCAAGGTGCCGGCGGACAGGGATGCGACCAGCTTCTTCACGAGTTCCCCCCAGACGGGCTCGGGGACAGGGACAAGCCCCTGCCTATCTCACCTGGAGGTCGCGCGCCAGTCGCGGCGCGTTTAGTTCACAGTGCAAGAGTCCAGGAAGCGGCGAAGTACGTCGTCCGGCCACTCGACCGTGCCGGTCGGGAGCTCGACCAGCAACCACTTGTCGGACAGCTTCACCTGACCGGTCAGGCGGCCTTCGAGGGTGCCGATATGGAAGGTTTTGCCGCTCGCGTCGATGACGCGGACCTGCGACAGGCTGCGGGCCTGCGGCGCGGCTTGCAGTACCACCTTGGCGGCGCTGTCCGCGGTCCGCATCTCCGGCTGGGACAGTACAACGCGGGTTGCCGTCATCGGGGTCTCGGGGCTCCACCCCTTCGGCGCCAGCGTGCAGTCGAACGTGCTCCACGCCTGCTTGTTGGCGACCAGCTCGACGACCGACGCGCCGAACATCGAGATCGTCTCACCACTCGACGGCGTGGCGGGCGGCACCGTCGCGGGACTCGCGGACGCAGCGGCGGTCTCCTGCTCCGGAGGCCCGCCGGCCACCTCGCTGCCGCTCCCCCACCACTTCACCTGGTTGCCGATCGCGAGCACGAGTGCCGACGCGGCGGCGACACACAGCACCCCGGTGACCCGGCGCCGGCGCTTGATCCTGCGCAGCGCGAGCCGGCCACGCGTGACGTCCGCGTCGATGTCCGCGTCCGGCAGCCCTTCGGCGGCACTGTCCGCGAACCCCTCCAACAACCTCTTGACCTCATCCATCGGCGGTCTCAGCTACTCCCCGTCTCTTCCGTCATCAGTTCCTTCAGGCGCTTCAACGCCTTGGCTGTCTGGCTCTTCACAGTGCCTTCGGTGCACTCCAGGATCCGCGCGCAGCTGGCGACATCGAGATCCTGGAAATATCGCAGTACCAGAACCGCCCGTTGCCGCGGCGCGAGATCCAGCAACGCGTCCCGGATCGCCAGCGTGTCCGCCTGGTCCGGTACGTCGGTCAACCGGGGCTCGACCGTCTCCGCGGTCATCACCTCCGGGTGGCGGCCTGCCCGACGGCGTTCGTCGAGGAAGGCGTTGACCAGGATGCGATGCGCGTACGGTCCGGCACCTTCGTGCTTGATCCGGTGCCAGTGCACGTACACCCGGGTGCACGCGGTCTGGACCAGATCCTCGGCGGTGTGCACGTCCCCAGCGGTGAGCAGCAACGCCGTTCGCATCAGCCGCGTGCGGTCCGCGAGCAGGTACTCACGGAACTCGGCCTCACGGTCACCCCCTCGCATCGACGGCCCCTGCATTCTGCCCGGGGCCCTTGTTCACCTCGACTACGCCGGGGACGCCTTCGCGGTTGCCTTCGGCTATCACTTGAAGTGCCTTCTCCACCAGGTCGGGGGCGTCGTACGGGAGCCACGTGATGCGTTGGTCCTTACGGAACCACGAGTCCTGCCGGCGGGCGAACCTGCGGGTGGCCTGGGCGGTCCGCTCCCGGGCCTGCGTTTCGTCGATCTCACCGTTCAGCAACGCGATCACCTGCGAGTACCCGAGGGCGCGGTTGGCAGTTCTTCCTTCAATCAAACCCTTGTTCAGCAGACCTCGCACCTCGGCGACGAATCCGGCGTCGAACATCCGGTCCACCCGGCGGTCGATCCGCTCGTCGAGCACCGGCCGCGGTACGTCGAGACCGAGCTGGATCGCGCCCTCGTACACGTAACGGTGCTCCGGCAGCGTGGCGACGTACGGGCTCTTGGTGATCTCGATGACCTCCAGCGCGCGGACGATCCGCCGGCCGTTGCTGGGAAGGATCTGTTCGGCGGCCCTCGGGTCTTTCTGCGCGAGTCTTGCGTGCAGGACTCCGGAGCCGTGGACCTCCAGCTCTGCCTCCAGCCGCGCGCGGACGTCTGGGTCGGTGCCGGGGAAGACGAAGTCGTCGAGGATCGCGCGGACGTAGAGCGCCGAGCCGCCCGCAAGCACCGGAACCTTGTCCCGGCCGATGCAGTCGTCGATCGCGTGCCGGGCGAGCTCCTGGAACTCGGCCACGGTCGCGGTCTCGGTGACGTCCAGGATGTCCAGCAGATGGTGCGGTACGCCGGCGCGCTCCGACGTACCGATCTTCGCCGTACCGATGTCCATGCCGCGGTACACCTGCATGGCGTCCGCGTTCACCACTTCACCGCCCAGACGGTGCGAGAGGGCGACAGCTAGGTCGGACTTGCCGGCCGCGGTGGGGCCGACGACCGCGACGACGAGGGCAGCAGGCATCGCTCCAGTCTGGCAGCACCCCGCTCAAGACTTGGCCAAGAGGTCTGTACCAGCCTTGTCGATGACCCTGGACGAGCGGTAGGAATTCTGGAGTTCGAGACATTTCTACGGGAGGAATCACGTGACGAATCCGTTCGAGGAAGAGGCTGACGCGGCCAAGGACGCGCTCGGCCAGGGGGACGACGCCGACGCCCTGTCCGCTGCCAAGCGCAGCGGTGGTGACGTCGAGTTCAGCGCCGGCGACGTACAGCCCGGCGGAGACTCCGGCGGCGATGTCGAGTCCGGCGGCGATGTGGAGTCCGGCGGCGATGTGGAGTCGGGCGGGGACGTCGAATCCGGTGGGGACGTCGAGTCCGGTGGCGGCAGCTCGGATAGTGGCGGCGACGTAGAGTAAGTGCCGTCCGGCATCGTTTTGGGTACGGCACTCGCGGAGATCCCACAGTTCAGGCATGGTTGGTGCGAAGATCGCCGCTAGCTGTCTGTAAGCACTTAACTACGCAGGAATGGGAGCCCCGAGATGGGCATCTTCGACAAGTTCAAGGACAAGGCCGAGGACCTGAAGGACAAGGCCGCCGACCTGGTCGACGGCCACGGCGACAAGGTCGGTGAAGGTCTGGACAAGGCCGGCGACTTCGTCGACGAGAAAACGGGCGGCAAGTACGGCGACAAGATCGACACGGGCGTCGACAAGGCCAAGGAAGGGTTGGACAACCTGGACGGCCAGAACGACGACATCCCCGACGGCCCAAGCCAGCCCGCCTGACACACCCTCTCGAAGGGCCGCAAGCACCCGCTTGCGGCCCTTCGCCACGCCCAGGCCCGGCACGGCGGGCGGGGCGGCGGCGGCTGGGAGACTGGGGATAGGCGGCGGGGACTGGGAACATGCCATTGCCTGTTCCCGGTCGCTGAGGGCTATCCCCGGTTCTCGGCGGCATCCGGTCGCGGAGTAGGTGCGTCGGCCGGCGTACCGGAGGGGGATCGTCCGGAATACGGCGTACGGTCGGCTTATGGTCGACGTCGACGAGTTGACGGTACGGGCGCTTGCGCCGGAGACGTGGGATGCGTTCGCGGCACTCGCGGAACGGCACAACGGGGTGTGGGGCGGATGCTGGTGCACGTACTTCCACACCATGCACAACGAGAAGACGTTCGACGCGGAGAGCAATCGGGAGCTCAAGCACCGGCTCGTACTGGAGGGGCGGGCGCATGCGGCGCTCGTGTTCGACGGTGAACTGGCGGTCGGGTGGCTCGAGTACGGTACGCCGGCCGAGCTGCCGAACATCAACCACCGCAAGGAATACGAGGCCGGGCTGGAGCGCCCGCCCGACTACCGCCTCACCTGCTTCTTCACGGACCGCAACTACCGCCGCCAAGGCGTTTCAGCGGTCGCCCTCCGCGGTGCCCTCGACCTGATCGCGGACGCCGGCGGCGGACTCGTCGAGACCTACCCCCAAGACACCGCCGGCAAGAAGATCACCGCATCCTTTCTCTACAACGGCACCCGCTCGCTGTTCGAACAGGCCGGCTTCACCTACCAACGCCCCAAAGGCAAGAACCACACCGTGATGACCAAGACCGTCGCCAAGCGCACCTGAACGCCGACTCGCCCCGTGCGAGGATCTGGCACGGTGCTGACGAATCCGTGGTTGTCCGGCCCGGCTCCGACCAGGAAGCTTCCGTACGACCGTCTGTCCGAACGGATCCTGAACATGCTGTCGAGCCAGAACATGTGCGTACTCGCGACGGCCGGTCCGGACGGGCCGTTTGGCGACGCCGGTCCGGTACTACCACCTGGATTTCGCGCTGATGTTCACGGCCTCGCCGCGATCACCGAAGATGCGGAACCTGGCCGCGGACCCGCGGGTCTCGGTAGGGATCTTCGGCTCTTGTGACCGATGTGTGGGTGGTCGACAGGTCCCAGGGCGGTACCGGGCTCGGCGTGATGTGCAAGCTCGACAGGAGATGTCGGGCGGCCGGGTAGTGCACCTGAGCGTGAACGCGCCCGCGCGTACACCGTCTCGCCGGTGCACTACCTGTCGACCTTGCACATCACCCCCGCCACCACGCCACCACGCCACCACGCCACCACGCCACCACCAACCCGATCACCCAGCCGGCACCACCACACCCACACCTCGGGCAGAAGAACGGATATCCCCTCGAATGGTGGGTTCTCTGCTCGTACACCAGGGGAGAACCCCCAACGCGAGGGGATATCCGGCCTTGTGACGCAGGTGCGGGTCGGCTGGGCTGAGTTGGGCGGCGCCAGACTCGACGTGAGGCTGCACGGGCGGCCCGCGTGAGCTGGCGCGGCGGGGAAAGAAATCGTCGTTCCGTGCAACTTTGTTTCCCCGCTCTTGAGGATTGGCGCGGATCGAGCAGGAGTTCTCCCCCACTGACCTCCGTCATTCACGGGTGAGCCCGCGTGGTGGGCAGCGGCCCCGCACAAACCTGTCCCAGGTCCCTGGTGGGGCGACGACCACCCACACATCGGACAGAAGACCCGGATCTTCGCTCCCCTGGTCGGTCAGGCAAGCAGTCGCGGCGCCCAACTCTTCGGCCGAGCACAGGTCCTGACGCCCGACAATGACGAGTTCGCCGACCACTGGGGAGCGTTCCGCCGGCAGTCCGACCACGTCGAACGCGGCAACCCACTCGCCAAGCCTCCCCTCGGCCGCCTGGTAGTCGTCACCCCGAACCCGAGTCGTGGCGTTCGGCTCCGGGGAGCCTCGCCGAGTCGTGGATCGGGGCTCGTTTCCGCAGCCGAAATCCACGACTCGGCAGCCCGGATCCGACCTGTCGTTCACACAGTTGTTCGCCTGACGGCGGCCGGCGCGGGGCGGTGTCGGTGGGGGTGGTTAGGGTCTGGGGATGGATCGGTTTCGGGTGGTGCCGGCGGCTTATGTGATTGTTCGGCGTGGGGATGAGGTGTTGTTGCTGCTGCGGGCCAACACCGGGTACATGGACGGGCATTGGGCGGTTCCGGCGGGGCATGTGGAGCTCGGGGAGTCGGTGGTGGCGGCGGCGGTGCGGGAGCTCAAGGAGGAGGTCGGGATCGACGTCGACGCGGCGGATCTGGTGCCGGTGACGGCGATGCATCGGACCGGCGGGAACGGCGATCCGATCGACGAGCGGGTCGACTTCTTCTTCATGACGTCGACGTGGACCGGCGAGCCGCGGTTGATGGAGCCGGAGAAGGCTGCTGCCCTCGACTGGTACCCGCTGGACAAGCTCCCGGAGCCGCTGGTGCCGCACGAGGCGCGAGTGCTCGGCGCAGTGGCCGACGGTGCTGCGCTTCCTGCGGTGATCGCCCAGGGTTTCGCCTGAGTTCACACTTCCGGGGGTCGCCTCGCTCTAGTGTTCGCTGCGGTGTCAGTGACCTTGTGGAGGCGGCAATGGATCAGCAGAACGACGGGACGAGCCGGCGGCGGCTCCTGCAGGCGGGCGCACTCGGCGCCGGTGCGGTGGTCATGCCGGGCGTACTCAGCTCCGGCGAGGCCGCAGCGACCGGCACCGGCGGGTCGGCCAACACCAGGTCGACAGCGAGCACCGGGTCGACGATGAGCAACGGGTCGACAACGAGCGGCGCAGTGCGTACGGCGAGTACGGCGAGTACGGGGCGGATTGATACGGAGCATCCGCGCTTCACGCTGGCCGTCGTACCCGATACGCAGTACCAGTACGACGAGGACCGGGGCGATCCCGCGCCGCTGACCGCGAGCTTCGAGTGGCTGATCGAGCAGCGGTCGGCCGAGAACATCGTCTTCGTCGCGCACCTCGGCGACGTGGTGCAGAACGCGCTGGCGATGGAGTTCGCCCAGGCCGATCCCGTCTTCAAGATCCTGGACCGGGCGCGCTTCCCGTACTCCGTGCTGGCCGGCAACCACGACATCGACGGGTCCAAGGACGACACGCGCGGCGATTCACCGTACCTGCACACGTTCGGGCCGCAGCGGTTCCGGCGGATGGCGACGTACGGCGGGTCGACGCCGAACGGCTACAACTCGTACCACGTGTTCCGCGCCGCCGGACAGCAGTGGTTGCTGCTGGCAATGGACTGGCGGCCGTCGGACGCGAGCTTCGCCTGGGCCCGCGACGTCATCGCCAAGCATCCGAAGCTGCCCGTCATCCTCACGATCCACGAGTTGGTGAACGCCGACCACGGCAACCCGGTCGCGTACTTCAGCGACCACGGCAACCGGGTCTGGGAGCAGCTGGTGAACGACAGCGACCAGATCTTCCTCACGCTGAACGGCCACTACTGGCCGCCCGGCCGAGTGACCCGGAAGAATGCCGCCGGCAACGACGTGCACCTGCACATCACCAACTACCAGGACCGGTTCTACGGCGGATCGGGCATGGTCCGGCTCTACCACTTCGACCTGGCCAGGAACACGATCGACGTGGAAACCGTCTCGCCGTGGATCATGGACCAGGACCCGGCCAAGCGGAGCGAGCTGGCCGAGGCCGAGATCGAGCTGACCGACGACACCAACCGGTTCAGCATCCCGATCGACTTCGCCGAGCGGTTCGCCAAGTTCGCTCCCGTCCCGGTACGTCCGGCCCGGCCCGCCAACCAGCTGGTGATCCCCGGCACGGCGGCGTACTGGCGTTTCGACGGGCCGGCCACCGACCAGGTCGCCGACCAGTCGGGCAAGGGCAATCACCTGACCCGCGTGCTGCTCGCCGGTAGCGCGCCGTCGGCTAGCGCCGAGTTCCACCCGGACCAGCCGGGGCACGCGAGCTGGCTGTTCCCGGGCGGCAAGAACCCGGCCCGCGGCGGGTACCTGAAGACCGCCGACGATGCGCCGCTCAACGCCATGACGTTCACGAGTGGCTACACGATCGAGGCGTTCGTGAAGCTGGCCGACGACGGGCAGGACCACTCCTGGGAGGGGCTGCTCTGCCGGCTCGGCACGGGACGCGACGCAGGCAAGACCGGCAGCGACCCGGACGAGCCGACGGTCAAGCTCGGCTTCTCCGGTGGGCCTGAGCTGCAGTGGGCCGTGTACCCGCTCGACAAGAACGACACGTTCACCAACTGGGGCCACGAGATGGTCCTCGGCCGCTGGTTCCACCTGGCGATCGTGAACGACGGCCGGCACAGCATCGTGTACGTCGACTCGTCCGAGCTGCTCCGCAACCCGGCGACCCCATCCAACGGGCTGGCGACCGCCGGGAAGCCTTGGCTGGTCGGCGCCGGGCATTACGCGAACACGGTCGACCAAGGCTTCGCCGGCAACATCGGTGAACTCCGCATCGTCACCCGCGCGCTGAAACCGTCCCAGTTCCTGAACGCCTGACCGCGCCGGCCGATGCCGCTCTCGGCCGGCGCCCCTCTCGGCATCGCACTTTGTGCACGAGGTCCGTACGCCGGCAGCGTCGCGGTGCGGATCTCGTGCACAAAGTCGCCAGGACGCAGGTGGTGCGGGCCGGGTGGGGCGGTGCGCTGGGTTGGCGGTTGGCTAGAGGTGGGAGCGGATCAGGGATTCTTGGGCGGGGAGGAGGGCTCGCTCGGCGGGGGTCAGGGTGCGGTTGTTGCCGCGTCGCTCTAGTGCGTCGGGGAGCCCTGAGGTGGGGTCGATCGAGTTGGCGAGGTACGTCGCGAGGGCGTCGCGCAACAGGTCGGTGAGGTTCTCGAACGCGGGGTCGAGGGCGACCTGGGCGAAGATGATCGCGGTCATCGCGACGTCGAACTCGGCGGTGCCCTCCTCCGCGTTCCGCCAGTCGATGACGACCGGGCCGTCGGCGGTGGCCATCACGTTCAGCGGGTGCAGATCACCGTGTACGACGACGCGCCCCGGCGTACCGCTCGGGGCCGGGATCGCCTGCAGGCGGCGGTGCAGGTCGGCGTGGATCAGGCCGATCTCGGTCGCGCTCAGGTCGCCCGCGATCGCGGCGTCACCGAGCGTCGGCCCCTCGAGCCGCTGCACGACCATGTCCGCGCCCTCGATGTCGCGCACCGCGGGCACCGGGTACCCGTACCGCGCCACATGCCGCATGAAGTCGGCCTCGTCGCGCACCGGATGCCCATCTCGATACCGCCGCAGCACCCACTCGTCATCGATCGAGTAGATATCCGCATCCCGCCCGAACGCGAACGGCTCGGCGTCTTCCGGCAGGTTCATCCGACCTGGCAGCCGCCGGCGGCGGGCTCGAGGGGTTTGGCGCCGATGGTCGGCATGCCGAGCATCACGCCCGACGGGCCGGCCGGTTCATCCTGAGTGCGCTGCCACGCGTCGCCGGCGCGCGTGCGGCGTACGGCGCCGAACACGTCGGCGACCAGGTGATGCGGAGCGGCGTACGTGACCTCGACCGTTGCCAGGTCACCCGGCCGCGGCGCCTCGACACCTTCCGGTACGGCGAAGTGGACGAGTCGATTGTCCGCGGCGCGACCGCTGAGCCGATGGGTGGCGGCGTCCTTCCGCCCCTCGCCCTCGGCCACGAGCACCTCGACGGACCGGCCGACGACCCGCTTGTTCTCGGCCCACGCCATGTCGTCCTGCAGCGCGACGAGTCGCTCGTACCGATCCTGGACGACGTCGCGCGGGACCTGGTCCGCCATCGACTCGGCCGGCGTCCCGGGACGCTTCGAGTACTGGAACGTGAACGCACCCGCGAACCGCGCCTGCCGGACCACGTCGAGCGTGCCCTGGAAGTCCTCCTCGGTCTCCCCCGGGAACCCGACGATGATGTCGGTCGTGATCGCCGCGTCAGGCATCGCCGCCCGCACGTCTTCGATGATCTTCAAGTATCTGTCGCGCCGATACGAACGCCGCATCGCCTTCAGAACGGCGTCCGAACCCGACTGCAGCGGCATGTGCAGCGAGGGCATCACGTTCGGCGTCTCGGCCATCGCCTCGATGACGTCGGCGGTGAAGTCCCGCGGGTGCGGCGAGGTGAACCGGACGCGCTCCAGCCCGTCGATCTCCCCGCAGGCGCGGAGCAGCTTCGAGAACGCGTACCGGTCGCCGAACTCCACGCCGTACGAGTTCACGTTCTGGCCGAGCAGCGTCACCTCGAGAACGCCCTCGCCGACCAGCGCTTCGACCTCGGCGAGTACGTCGCCCGGCCGGCGATCCTTCTCCCGGCCACGCAGCGCAGGCACGATGCAGAACGTGCAGGTGTTGTTGCAACCGACGCTGACCGACACCCAGGCGGAGTACGGCGACTCGCGCCGGGTCGGCAGCGTGGACGGAAAGACGTCGAGCGACTCCAGGATCTCTACCTGGGACTCCTCGGCGATCCGGGCCCGCTCCAGCAGCACCGGCAGCGCGCCGATGTTGTGGGTCCCGAAGACGACGTCGACCCACGGCGCCTTCTTCGTGATGGACGCCTTGTCCTTCTGCGCCAGGCAGCCGCCGACGGCGATCTGCATGCCGGGTTTGCGCGCCTTCACCGGCGCCAGGTGACCGAGGTTGCCGTACAGCTTGTTGTCGGCGTTCTCCCGGACCGCGCACGTGTTGAAGACGACCACATCGGCCTCGTCCCCCTCGGGCGCGCGGACATAGCCCGCGTCCTCCAGCAGCCCACGCAGCCGCTCGGAGTCGTGAACATTCATCTGGCACCCGTAGGTGCGAACCTCATAAGTACGCATGACAGCCACCTAGAGTACGTGCCGCGGTAGACATTTCCCTACCTGGGACCGGCTGCCTGCAGCCCCTGCGCCCCGTGTCCCACTGAACAACAGTGGAGGGCATGAACAGTTCTCGTCGTCAGTTCCTCGCTCGTACTGTCGCCGGAGCCGCTGTGCTCGCCGGTGGCACCTTCACCTCGACCACCTCGACGTCGGCGTCGGCCTTCGTGAAACCCACCGGGATCACCGCGCTCACCGACGTCACCGTCATCGATGTCGCCACCGGTCGCCGGGAGCCGCACCAGACCGTGCTGATCAGCGGTGACCGGATCACCGGGGTCGGACGGATCCCGGTCCCCCGCGGCGCCGTCGAGTTCAACCTCACCGGGAAGTACGTCATCCCGGGCCTCGCTGACATGCACGTCCACAGCCTCGGTGACGAGCGCGTGTCACCACCTCTCTATCTCGCGAACGGCCTGACCACCGTCCGCGAGATGGCCGGCACGAACCCCATGTTGTACGACTGGCGCGACCGGATCGAGGCCGGCACCCTGCTCGGCCCGCGGATGGTGGTCGCGAGCAACATCATCGACGGCGACCCGACCCTGTGGGACCCGAACCTGATCCAGGTCATCGTCGTCGACGACGCCGACTCCGCGCGGGCCGCCGTACGCCGGGTGAAGTCCGAGGGTGCCGACTTCGTGAAGGTGTACTCGCGCCTCAGCCGCGAGTCCTGGCTCGCGATCGTCGACGAGGCCCGCAAGGTCGGCCTGACCGTGCACGGTCACGGCCCGGACCAGGTCACGTCGAAGGAGGTCAGCAACGCCGGCCAGCGCAGCATCGAGCACATCCACTCGCTCGGGCTGGCGGTGTCGACCCGAGAGGCCGAGGTACGGCGGATGCTGCTCGAGATCAAGGTGGCGACGGGTGACTACAACTCGTGGTTCCGCCAGCTGCACCCGATCGAGTGGATCGCCGCGCACACCTACAGCCCGTCGCGCGCCGCGGACGTGTTCGGAACGCTCCGTCGCAACCGGACCCGGGTCACGCCGACGCTGACGATGCACAACGTGCTCGACCAGATCGACTACACACAGCTCGACCCGGCGCTGGCGAAGTACCTGAGCGAGGAGTCGATCGGCACGTACGACTACGTGATCCAGAACCTGTACGCCGCCAACCGCACCGCGGAGGAGATCTCCCACCAGAAGCAGATGTGGGCGTGGCGGCAGCGGTTCGTGCGAGAACTGTTCGCGCACGACGTACCGATCCTGGCCGGTACCGACACGGGTACGCCGTACTCGGTCCCGGGATTCGCCCTGCACGAAGAACTCGCGCACCTCGTCGACGCCGGGGCCACCCCGCGTCAGGCCCTGTACGCCGCAACCGTGGAGCCGGCCAAGTTCCTCGGATCGGAGGCCGGCGCGGTGCAGCCGCGCAAGCTCGCGGATCTCGTCGTACTCGACGCTGACCCACTGACCGACATCCGCAACACGCGGCGAATCCACACCGTCGTCACGCGGGGTCGCGTCATCTCCCCCACGCAGCGCGAGCGGATGCTCGCCGACGTCGAGGCAGCGGTGAAAGAACCACCGACCACCGCGACCCTCGCGGCCGGCGGCTGCTGCGGAGGCCACCACTCCTGAACATCCACTTTGTGCACCAGATCCGTACGGCGGCGCGCTTCGCGTACGGATCTGGTGCACAAAGATGCCTAGCCGGAGATCAGGCGGGCGGGGTGATGCTCCAGATGCCTCGGCCGTGGGTTGCTGCGTAGATGTTGCCGTCGGGGCCGGACTCGATGTCCATGACCGTTGTGGTGGGTAGGCCGGTGCCGAGGATCTGCCAGTTCGTCGCGCCGGGTGCGCGGTAGAAGGTGGCCAGATCGGAACCGAGGACGAGGGCACCGTTGGCCAACTGCTTGACCGAGTTGGTCGGGATGTCAGGCAGGTTCGCGGAGATGTCCGACCAGGTGCTGCCGCCGTCCTTGGTCTCGTACACGTGACCGACACCCGCTCCCGGTCCCTCGGTGAAGCGCCGCGAGAAGCCGTTCACGGCGACGTACGCATGCTGTCCGTTGGCCGGATCGATGCCGACGCCCGCCAGGAAGCGGTTCGGGAAGCCGGACGGCAGCGTCACCTGGTGCCAGGTGCCGCCGGCGTTCGTGGCCAGACCGCGGGTGAAGCCGGCGTTGTTGCACGGTCCGCACCAGCTGGCCCACGCGACACCGTCGCGCATCGCGACCGCCGTCGCCGAGTGTCCGGCACCGAGATCGAATGCCTTCGTCCACTCTGAAGCGCTGCGCATGCCCCAGCCCTTGGTGGAGGTGTAGACGAACTCACCGCCGGCGATGAAACCGTTCGAGTTCGCCGAGTCGATCGCGACCGGGGCGATGAAGCGCGGCGCCGGGTCGGCCGGGTCGAGACTCCACGAACTGGCGTCGGCCGCACTCAGCGCGCCCTTGTTCAGCGCGCAGTTGTTGGTGATCTTGACCGCCAGAGCAACGTACTCCTGCAGTTGGTTGCAACCGTTCTGCGGATCCGCGGCGCCGTCACCACCGTCACCGCCGAAGTTCGAGCCCATCTTCGTGTCGGTGTTGCTGCCGTTCGGCTGGACGCCGAAGAGGTTCGAGACGCCGTTGTCCTGCAGGCCGCCGGACACGACGACTCCGCCGTTCTTGGTGTCCTTGCCGACCGACACCGAGTAGTACTGCAGGCCGTCCATCGTCCCGTCCGCGGACAGCGAGACCCAGTCGGTCGCGTTGTTGTTCGCGTTGACCTGGCCGCTCACCGGACGTCGGTAGACGCCGCCGTCGTTGCCGACGAACACGACCGGCGTGCCACCGGACGTGCCGACCGCGACCGAGTGCTGGTCGGGGTGCCCGGCCAATGGGCAGGTGTTCTTCGTGTCGTCGAGGTTCCAGCAGCCGAAGCCGAAGTTCCAGTACGGCATCACGGCGGACCAGTGCGAGCCGGAGTCCTTCGTCTCGAACACTTCCTCCAGACCGGCCCACACATGATCGGCGTTCGCCGGGTCCACGGTCAGGAACTGGTTGTACCAGGCCTGCACGCCGACGGCGTACCCCTTGCGGTCCAGTGCGGAGCCGCTGTTGTGCAGGATCTGCGGGTCGGCGATCTTGTTCCACGGGCCGGACGGACTGCCGGTCTTGGAGACGAAGATGCCGGCCAGGCTGGTGCTGCCGTTGATCTTGCTCGGCTGCTGCACGAGCGCGTACAGGCGGTCACCGGTCTTGCTGAACGCGAACGTCGTGTAGCCGACGTCGGTGCTGTTCTTGATGCCGCCCAGCACCACGCTCAGCCGCTTCCAGCTCGACGGCCCGGCGGTGTAGTCGTTGGTCTCGTAGAACCCGTTGTAGGTGTCGCCCGAGCGCCAGCCGATCGCGGCGATCACGTGCTTGGGGTTCTTCGGGTCGATCGCGATGTCGTTGACGATGTTCTTGTACGCCGCATTCGTCGCGCCACCCGTCTGACTGCCGGCCGGCACCAGTACGTTGCCGGCGTCGTCCTTGATCTCCGGCATGAAGTCCGGGTTCGGGTAGAACGCGACCTTCCACGCGCCGGCGCTGGTCGACGCGTCGTGGTACCAGACGCCCCGGTTCGTCGCGGCGAACACCTGCCCGCCGCCCCACCGAAGCCGGCCGACGGTGGTCGACTCCAGTTCCTTGCCACCAACCCGGTCGGACGGCGAATAGGTGCCGGTCACCGGGTTCGCGAGACGGTAGACACCGGATCCGACGTACGACGTACCGCCGGTGTTGGCCTCGCCCGTCGCGTACCAGAGCGAGCCGTCACCGGCCAGCTGGAGATCCCCGCCGCTCAGGGACGGCAGCGAGTCGCTCAACGGTGTCCAGTTGCCGCCGCCGGTGGACGACCTCCAGACACCGCCGTTGGCGCCGGCCGCGTAGACATGGTTCGCGGTGTCCGCGGCCAGGCCGGTGATCCGTCCGGTGACGTGGCCCGCGCCGCCGCTGGAGTTGGAGTACCAGTCGCGGTACCTCGGGTCGTCGGCGTTGTACGGGACCCGCGTCACGTCCCGCCAGGTGCCCGGTGTGTGTTGCATCGCGGTCAGTTGCGCGAACGCCGCGGAGTACGCCCCGGGGGCCACGATCCCGCCCGGTGCGGTGCGGGCCTGCGCGAACTCGTCGGCGATCGTGAAGGCTTCCTTCGACTCGCTCTGCATCTCCGACGGGTTGCCGCCGGCGATCATCAGGGCCTTCTCCATCACCGCCGCGTTGTAATGGCGGTCGGCCCACTGATGTTTGAGCCACTGCTCCTTGAGCTCGTACCGGCCGGCGTAGCCGCCGATCCCGGCGGCTACGAGAGCGGCCCCCAGGCTGCCGGCGATGATCTTGCGACTGCGTGTGGCCAGCGAGATTCGCATGAGGTACTCCGCAGGTTTCTTGGCGGGTCGCCGTCCCGAGGCGGCGCTCCCGTAGCCCCGGGTCAGCGCACAGAGCCGCCGAGACCATACGTCCGGTGCACCTGCGACGGAAGTGATCGATCCCGCTCCGGAACCGGCAAGGGAAAACCTGCGTCTGCGACGGATCCCGGCGCGGGCGGGTCCGGGGCGAGGGAGCCGTCGGGGGCGACGTGCTGGAAGATCTGCTCGACCAGGGCGATCACGTGCGGGTCGGTGACGGTGTAGAGCTGGCGGCGGCCCTCGCGCCGGGCGCTGACCAGCCCCGCCAGCCGGAGCTTGGCCAGATGCTGGCTCGCCGTCGGCACGGTGACGCCCACCCGGGCAGCCAGCGTGCCGACGTCGTACGCACCGCAACTCGCCAACGCCACCAGGTGCAGCCGGACCGGTGCCAGCAACAGCCCGAAGGTCCGGCCCGCGGTGGCGAGCTGCGGCGGGGTCGGCTCGATCACGCGTCCACGCGCTCCTTAGGTTTCCAGCAACTGGTGCCGTCGCTCGGACATGATGCGCTCCGCTCAGTAGATGTTGGAGGGGCGGACCATGCCTTCGGCGAGGTCGCCGAAGCCGGGGGCCATGATCGCGCCGGGGTTGCCGATGATCTCCTCGACGATCGCGGTCTCGGTGGTAATGAGGAGGGCTGCGATCGAGGCAGCGCTCTCCAGTGCCGCCCGGGTGACCTTCAGCGGGTCGATGACGGCCTCCGCGACCATGTCGCCGTACTGGCCGGTGAGGGCGTTGAAGCCGTGGCCGCGCGGCAGTCCGGCGACGTGGGCGACCACCTCGTCGCCGTCGTACCCGGCGTTGATCGCGATCCACCGCAGCGGTTCCGGCAGCGCCCGCCGGACGATCTCCCGGCCGATCGCCTCGTCGCCGGACAGCTCCAGCTCCGACAGCGCCGCCTGCGCCTGGACCAGGGAGGTTCCGCCTCCGGCAAGGACGCCCTCCTCGAGCGCGGCGCGGGTGGCGGCCAGCGAGTCGTCGACCCGCAGCATCCGCTCCTTCAGCTCGACGCTCGTCGCGCCGCCGACGCGGATCACCGCGACCTTGCCGGCCAGCCGCGCCATCCGCAGTTGCAGGCTGTCCTGGTCGGCGTCGATCTTGGCCCGTTCGAACTGCTTCTCCAGCTGAGCGATTCGCGCCTCCACCAGGGACGCGTCGCCGTGACCGCCGACGATCGTGGTGCTGTTCTCGGTGATCGTGATCCGGTCGCAGGAGCCCAGGTGCTCCCGGCTGACCTCGTGCAGGTCGAGGCCGGTGTCCTTCGCGATCACCGTGCCGCCCAGCGCGGTGGCGAGATCCTCCAGCTCCGCGATCCGGCGGTGCCCGAAGCCGGGAGCGTGGACGACGACGGAACGCATCGTGTTGTGCATGTTGCCGCCGACCAGCAGTTGCAGCGCCGGTCCGTCGACATCCTCGGCCAGTACGACGAGCGGACGGTCCGCGCGCTTGGCCACCTCGATGGTCGGCATGATGTCCTGCACCTGGGTGATCTTCTTGTTCGTCAGCAGGATCACCGGGTTGTCGTAGACGGTCTCCATCCGCTCCCGGTCGGTGACCATGTACGCCGACACGTACCCGTGATCGAACTCGATGCCGTCGACGACCTCCACCGACATGCCGAGCGTGTCGGACTCCTCGGTGGTGACGACACCGTTGCGCCCGACCCAGTCGACCGCGTCCGCGATCACCGCGCCGATGGTCTCGTCGTCGCTGGCCGCCAGGGTCGCGATGTGCCGCAGCTCGTCCCGGCCGCCGACGTCGACGGCCCAGCTCCGCAGCGTGTCGATCACGACCGGCACGGTCTGCTCGATACCGCGTCGTACCCGCATCGGGTTCGCGCCGGCGTCGACCTCGCGCAGCCCTTCACGCACCATCGCCTGGGCGAGCACGGTCGCGGTGGTGGTGCCGTCGCCGACCACCCCGTTGGTCTTCATCGCGACTTCCTTCACCAGCTGCGCGCCCATGTTGGCGAACGGCTCGCGCAGCTGGATCTCCCGCGCGATCGTGACACCGTCGTTGGTGATGGTCGGCGGGCCGGTGAGCTTCTCCAGCACCGCGTTGCGGCCTTTCGGCCCGAGCGTCACCTTGATCGCGTCCGCGAGCGCGTTCACCCCGGACTCGAGCAGCCGTCGCGCGTCCGTGTTGAATCGCAGTTCCTTCGCCATGGTCAGCTCCTTCTAGGGAATGAGGATCGCCCGGCCGCGGACCCGGCCGTGGTCGAGATCGTCGAGAGCCTGCTGGAAGTCCTCCAGCGGGTACTTCGTGGTGTGCAGCGCGACCTTGCCCTGCGCCGCGAGCTCCATCAGGTCCTGCAGGTCGTTGTAGGAGCCGACCAGGTTCCCGAGGAAGTTGATCTCGGTGGAGATCACGTCGATGGTCGGTACGTCGAGGTTCTCGCCGTACCCGACGACGTAGTAGTTGCCGGCCCGCCGCAGCATCGCGACCCCGTCCGCGGTCGCACCGCCCTCGCCGACGAAGTCGATCACCGCCTCCGCGCCGGCGCCGCCGGTCAGTTCCCGGACCTGTTCGATCTGGGTGCCATCGGCAACGATTCCGTGGTCGGCGCCGATCTCGACGGCCAGGTCGACGGCGGCCTTGTTGCGGTCGACAACCACCAGGGTCGCCGCGGAGATCGCCTTCATCACCTGGATCCCGATGTGGCCCAGGCCGCCCGCGCCGATCAGTACGCAGACGTTGCCCGGTCGGAGCGACCGCGCCGCCTTCGCCGCCGCGTGGTACGCCGTCAGCCCCGCATCCGCGAGCGCTGCGACATCGGCCGGCTCCAGGGCATCGTCGATCTTGACGACGCTACGGGCGGTGGTGCGCAGGTAATCGGCGTACCCGCCGTCGGTGTCGATCCCCGGGAACGCCGAAGCCTCGCAGTGCACGTCGTCACCGGAGCGGCACGCCCGGCAGAGCCCGCACGTGATCAACGGGTGCAGGATCACCTTGTCGCCGACGGCAACATTGCTGACTGCATCGCCGACGGCGTGCACCCAGCCCGCATTCTCATGCCCGATCGTGTACGGGAGCCGTACGCCGCTCTTCTCCGCCCACTGACCTTCGAGGATGTGCAGATCGGTCCGGCAGACGCCCGCGCCGCCGATCCGCACGATCACGTCCAGCGGTCCGGTGATCTTCGGTTCCGGGATCTCGGTGAGCTGCAGCTTGGTGTGATATCCGATCACCTGCACCGCTCTCATGTCGTCCTCCTCGTGTCGGTGATGAGGCCGCCCGGCTCGTCGCCGTACCTGGTGGCCAGCAGGCCGCGGCAGAAGTGCGCGTTGCCGTCGACCGAGATCCGCACCGCCTTGGCGAAACGCAACCTGGCCGGTACGGCGTCGGGCGGCACCGGTACGCCGTCGTCGTCGACCACCACCAGGTCGTCCGGCCGGATGCCGAGCTCGATGGCGGCCCGGCGACGCAGCAGAGCGTCCTTGTGGGGACCGCCGGGCAGTTGCCCGAGCGTGAGCCCGGGCAACTGCTCGACGGTGGTGGCAGTCGATCTGAGCAGCGCCATCACGCTGCGCTCCATCGCGGCCGTGTGCGCCTTGCGCTGGAAGATCCTGCGCAGCTCGTCCAGGTCCCGCTCGGCCTCGGCTCCGAACGTGCCGACGTACCCCGCGTCCGCGGCCAGGCCGGCGTTGATCTTGTCCGAGTCGTGGTGATCGTCGAGCAGGACACGCACCTTCCCCACCTCGGGCACCCGGCGCAGCGCGTCGACTGCGTCGGATGCCATCAGGTAGGCGAAGTTGGGTGCGCAGAACGAGGTCGGTAACCGGAGGTGGACCGTCACACCCGCCCGTTCGATCCGGATCGACCGGACGAAGCCGAGTTCGGTGATGGGCTGGTCCAGCTCCGGGTCGACAACGGTCGCCAGGGCCGCGACGACCTCGGACTGCAGCGCCTGGATCGACGCTTGCACCGACGACTGGCTCGACGACCGGGCCGAGGCTTGGGCGACCGCGGTCATGACGCCACGGCCTCGGACAGCCGTAGTTCCGCCGGTACGTCGAGACCGTACAGACCGGCCGCGTTCAGCCCGAGGATCTTCTTCTTCTGCTCGACCGTGATCGGCGCGTACTCCGGCAGGTCGGCCGGGATCTGGAAGTCGACGAACTTCTCGATCAGCCACTTCGGCGTCCAGATCGCGTAGTCCGACGAGAACAGGATCCGGTCCTCGCCGATCCAGTACAGCAACTCCCCGAGGATCTGCGCGAAGTACTTCGGCCGGGTGTGGATGAACGGCATCGCCACCGCGAGGCCGCCGTACACGTTGGGCTCCTGCGTCGCGATCCAGCAGAAGTCCTCCAGCCGGGGCAGGCCGACGTGCTCGACGATGAAGTTCAGCTCGGTGTAGTCGGTCGCCACCTTGTCGATGTCGGCGACGTCGAACGAGTCCCGGTCCAGGGGCCGGATGGTGGGGCCCTTGTGCACGTGGATGTTCTTGATCCCGAGCTCGAGGCACTCCTCGAGATAGCGCCGCGACCACGGGTCGTCCAGCTTCCAGCCGCGCGAGTCGCCGTACCACTCGGCGGTGTAGAGCTTGACGCCTTGCAGGTTCATCCGCGCGGCGTCCTTGCGCAGCTGCTCGAGCCCGGCCTCGGCGTGCCGCGGGTCCCAGGCGTGGTTGTACGTGAGCTTGCCGGGGTTGGCCCGGGTCAGCGCGAGCGCGTCCTCGGTCTGCCCGAACCCGTTGACGTAGAAGTCGCTCAGGATCGCGGGCTGGAAGATCGCGTGGTCGACGTACCCGTCCTCGAAGAGGTCCTTCAGCAGCCGCTGCTCGCCGTAGTAGGTGTAGGTGTCGTAGTCCCAGACGGCTTCTTCGGGGCTGAGGTTCTTGTGGTAGTCGTAGAAGCAGTCGATGAACTGCTTGCCGTGGAGGTTCTTGTGGTTCGTCGCGCGCCCGTCCCACAGGGCGATGTGCGCGTCGACGATGAAGTACTTCTCGCCGTTCTTCTCGTACATCCCGACCTCACTTCGTGGTGAGGTCGAAGCCGATGTACTCGGCCGCGTCCTCCGGGCTGGCGAACAGGATGGTCTTGTCGTCCAGGTGGACCATCCGGCCGTAGTGGGTCGAGCTGATCTCCTCGAAGACCGAGCCGTCGAACTCCGACCCGAGCGCCTCGGTCAGCTCGTCGTAGTCGAAGTTCAGCAGGCCGATGCCGTCGACCCGGATCATCGAGGGGTACTCGGTGAGCTCGACGCCCTCCTTGGCCCCCATCACCTCCGCGACGACCCGGCCGATCGGCGTGTTCATCAAGGTCACGCCGCATTTGTTGGAGAACTCGGTGGCCGATCCGAACTGCATGCTCACTGGTCCAGCTCCTTCGGAGAGTCGAGCCCGAGATCCTCGAGCAGCGAACGGAACTTCTGCTTGGCCGCGTCCAGGCTGGACGCGAACGTGACCGACTTCTCGGCCGGCTGCGACCAGATCGGCTGCAGGGCGTGCGCGGCGTCGAGGCAGCGCGGGACCCAGATCGCGAGCCATTCGCCGAACAGCGCCTTGTTGGTCTCGCCGTACTCGCCGTCCCTGGTCAGCAGCCGGAACAGGTTGCGGGTGTAGCCGAGGTCGCGGTCGTAGTCGTGCTCGCCGGTGCCGACGATGGTCGGCGTGATGTAGTCGCCGTTACGAGCAGCGATCTGCATCACCAGCTCGGTCCGGAACAGCGACCCGACCAGCTGCTCGAACACGATGTTGGTGGCGAACAACAACTCGCACCAGTCCCCCACCGCGGTCAGCCGCTCGACGACCTCACGCGTCGGCTGCCACTCGGGCGCGTCCTTCCAGACCCCGACGTGCGCCGTGCCGTCGAAGGAAACATCCGCTTCCGACAGGTCGAGGTTGAACAGTGCGAGGTCCTGGGCGAACCGCATCTTGTGGGCGGCGTTGACCGCGACCGCGGTGTTGATCATGTTCGTCGGGCCGGACCGCTGGATGCTGGTGAACACGTGCAGCGCCAGGCCGTTCTCGGCGTGCATCCAGGCGCCGAGGTTGCGCTCGATGAATTTCAGCCAGGCCGCGTTCCAGCCGTCGTACGCCCGGGCCCGCTTCGCGTTCTGCAGGCAGAGGTCGACCTGGTGGACGACCGCCGAGTTGTTGCGGTAGATCGTCTGGTCCCACTCCTCGTTCGGGTCGAGGAAGGCGTGCCAGTTCGACGACTTCGCGGCCGTCCACTCCTGCGGGTAGCCGCCGGGGCCGTCGCCGAAGCCGTAGATCCAGCCCTGGCTCAGGTGCCGCTCGGGGTCCGGCTGTACGTCGACAGTCACGTCCTCGTACATCGTCGCGCGCAGCTTGGCCGGCTTGTAGTAGTTGTACGCGCGGCTGGTCGAGCTCGGGAACTCCAGCGCGCCGGCCTCGGAGTCGGTGAACTCGATCGTCGGGAAACTGCGGTGCTTGATTTCTGTCATCTCAGGCTCCATCGGTAGTCGCTGGGCTGGTGAACTTGTCGTAGAAGACCTGGTCCTTCGGCACGTTGTTTGCCTCCAGCAACGCCAAGGCGGCGTCGACCATCGGCGGCGGGCCGCACAGGTAGACCTCGCCGCGGTGCAGCTCGGCCTCGCGCCGTTCGACGATCTCGGTGACGTTGCCAACTTCCACCTGAAGGCCGTCCGCGCCCTGAGCCGACTCGGACAAGCAGGCGATGAACTCGAAGCCGGCGAGGTCCGCACCGAGCTCCGCGATCGCATCCAGGTAGAACAGGTCGGCCGCCGTACGGGCGCCGTAGTAGAACCGGACCGGACGGGTGCTGCCGGTCTCCCGCAGGTGTCGCAGGATCGACAGGATCGGGGCCATCCCGGCCCCGCCGGCGACGCAGATCACCGGCAGCACATGGCCGTCCTTCAACGTCGACGAGCCGTACGGCCCGGTCAGCGACAACTCGTCGCCGACGCCGAGCTCGCCGTCGAGCAGGGCCGAGAACCGGCCGCCCGGGTACTTCTTGATCAGGAACTCGATCTCGTCCGGCGTCGACTGGGTGGTCGCCATCGAGAACGACCGGTGGTCGTCGGTGCCGGGGATGGTGATGTCGGCGTACTGCCCCGGCCGGAACTCGAAGGCCTCAGCCGTCTTCAGGCGCAGTGAGACGATGTCCCTGGTGACCGGCTCGATCGCCGTGACCCGCGCGGCCACGGTCTGGATCGGGATGCCGCCGAGCAGCTCGTCCTCGTCGTAGTTGAGCAGCTCGATCGTGCAGTCGCTGAAGGCGTGCGCCCGGCAGAGCAGCACGTACCCCTCGGCGACCTCGGCGTCGTTGCAGGCGAAGGTGGAGTAGCGCTCCATCTGCAAGTCACCCTCGAGGACGTACGACTTGCAGGCGGAGCACTGCCCCTCCTTGCAGCCGTGCATCAGGTGGATGCCCTGCCGGAACGCCGCGTCGAGGATCTTGTCGTCCTCGCTGACGTCCATCTCGATGTCGACCGGTTCGAAGCGGATCCGGTGGGTGTCGGCCATGTCGGCCTCCTCCTGATGCTCGGCGTGGATGCTCGGTAGGGCCTAGGCGGCCGTGGTCCCGTTGGCCTTGTACGCCGCCACGTGGGCCTCGCGCTCGGCGTCGGACATCTCGTTCAGCAGCACGTTCGGGCTCATGAACGTGTTGCCGCGGACGTCGTCGAGGGTCCACAGCTTCTTCGGGTCGTCCAGGTCCAGGTGCGGCTGGCCGATCAGCGTCTTGCCGTCGTCACGCACGTACCCGAGGTCCTGCACGATGTCGGCCAGGTCCTTGTTGTGGTGCAGGGTCTCCCACTCGCGGAAGCCGGTCAGGCGGCCCATGTTCGGCGTCGGCCGGCCGTCGTACTCACCGCGGAACGCAACTGCGTCGGTCCAGTAGCAGGTCTCCGAGCAGTACGTGCGCCACTGGTCGTCGACCTTCTCGGTGACCATGTCCTCGCGGATCAGCGCCGGCACCATGCAGGTCCAGCAGCGGTGCGGGTACTGGTACCCGACCTCTTCGAACGCGATCGGCTTGTTCCGGCCCGGGTAGGCGAGCCGGTTGTAGTTCTCCCACCACTTGCCGTACTTCGAGTACCAGCCCGGGTACTTGTGCTCGAACCACTCGAAGTCCTTGTCGGTCATCGCGTCGATCCGCCAGTAGTTCACCGGCCAGCCGGTCGCGAAGAACCGCGCCACCTCGTGCACGTAGCCCTTGTTGGTGATCCGGTTCCACGCTTCCTCCACCAGGTCGTGCGGAATCGTGAGCCCGTACTTCTCCAGCGGCAGCAGGTAGCTGCGGTAGTAGTCGTCGTAGATCCAGCGGCGCCACATCTCCGCATAGCTCTCCCGGTCCTTCCGGCGGTCCTTCGTGCCGTACTCGATGAACGTGCCGATCGCGGCGTCCACGACGCAGTGGTTGTTCCACCACGCGTAGCGCAGGTCGCGCTCCAGCAGCGGACGGTTGCGCTCGTCGGCCAGTGCCATCAGCAGGATCGAGTAGCCGTTGCTGATGTGCCGCGACTCGTCGGACTGGACCGAGTGGAACACCGTCGGCAGCAGGTAGTCGCCGTTCGCGGCCGCCTCGTCGGGCATCGCGACGAACAGCGTGTTGGTGAACGCGGTCTCGGCGACCACGGTCAGGTAGATGTTCGCGGCGGTGATCGCGTCACCGGTGATGAACCCCTCGCCGAACTGCCGGCCGATGGTGCCCGCGTAGTTGTTCGCGAACGCCTTCTCGGTCATGTCGAACCCGGCCGGGTCGATGTAGTTGTTCATGTACAGCCGCTTGAGGTTCATCTGGATCGTCGAGTGCCTGACCTCGTCGATCATCTGCACCGCGAGCCCGTTGTGGATCTCCGGGTTCGGTACGGCGTCGATCGCCATCGGCATCGCCCGCGCCGCGGAGATCTCCGGGAACGGGATGATGCTGAGGAACAGCTTCTGCCACTCCAGCCAGCGCTGCTGCACCTGGCGGAACATGTTCCCGCGGATGGCGCCGTCCATCGCGCCGTACACGCGGTTGTCCTTCTCCTCCTCCATCGGGAAGTAGGACCGCATGATCTGCTTCAGCGGATCCTTCTTTGGCGCCCTCTCGAAGGTGTAGTCGGTGCCGAAGCGGGTCGCCGGGGTCGCGAAGGTCGGTTCCCAGGACAACTCGGTGATCTTGGCGTGGGCCTTGGTGAGACTCTGCCTGCTCAATGTGGGCCTCCATCATCGGGGTTGAACAGTGATGAAAGCCGCGTATCGGACGTGTCTGTGTCTCAATGTGAGATGGCACTCTGGCGTCAGGGGGCTACGGTGGGAGCAGTTCCGCTGGTGACGGACGTGAAGGAGACGGCCATGGGCGCTGCACAGCCTGTCCGCGATCCGATCCGGGTCTCATGGGAGCGTTCACACGCCTCCCAGGTGGACATCGACCGCCCGGCGCCGGTGTACTTCGACCGGATCGACCGGGAGACCACGCTGATGCGGGCGGCCCGGCCGGTCATCGACGCACTGTCCGCGGAGCTCCACAACGAGCCCGTCTGCATCATCCTGACCGACGCGAAGGGCGTCGTCCTCGACCGCCGGGGCGGAGACCCCTCCCTGCTCCGACGGCTGGACTCGGTCGACCTCGCGCCTGGATTCCAGTACGCCGAGTCCGCGGTCGGCACCAACGGGATCGGTACGGCGCTCGAGGTCTGCGGACCGATCCTGGTCGACGGCGCCGAGCACTACAACGGGAAACTGCGGATGTTCTCCTGCGCCGGCGCACCGATCACGCACCCGGTCACCGGCGGCCTGCTCGGCGTCCTGGACATCACCACCAAGGCCCGGAACTCGAACTCGATCCTGCTGTCGTTCGCCAAACTCGCGGCACGGCGGATCCACGACCGGGTCGTCGAGGAGGCGAACGCGCTCGACCACGCCCTGCTCAGTGACTACTACGCCGCCTGCCGGCACAGCGGCGGACCGGTGCTCGCGCTGGGCGACGAGGTCTTCATGATGAACGCCTACGTGCAGGCCCGCTTCGACGCCATCGACCAGGCGGCCCTGATCGACCGCACCCGCGACGCACGCGGCGGCACCAAGCCGCAGGTCTTCATCACCGACCTGCCCAGCGGGACCACCGCCCGGATGGCCTATCGGCCGACCTTCGTCGGCGACACCCTGGCCGGCGGCGTGATCCAGATCAAGGAGCACCGCCTCCCGGCCCGCGGCCACCAAGCCGCGCGGTTCCCGGTGGTTCCCGGCACGACCGGAACGAGCGCGGTCTGGCAGCACATCGTCCAGGAGATGCTGGATGCCTGCAGCCGGTCCGAGTGGCTGATCGCCGACGGCGAGCCGGGCGCGGGCAAGTTGTCGCTGCTGCGCGCGGTCCGCAGGCAGGTGGCACCCGACCGGCGGCTGGCGGTCCTCGATCCGGCGGTGACAGGCGAGGACTTCGTGGCCGAGGCCCGCGCGGAGCTGGAGTCCGGTGCCGACCTGATCATCCGGCGGGCGCATCTGCTGACCGGCGAGATCCTCGACGGCTTCACCGAACTCCTGCAGAACGTCCGCGACGGAGCGACGGCCGGGGACGCCTGGGTCGCGCTCACGCTGCCGGCGGACCGGGTCGAGATCGCCGACCAACTGCTGGCGTTCTTTCCACGGACCGTCGAGGTGCCGCCGCTTCGGCATCACGTCGAAGACATTCCGACACTTGTCCGGTCACTGCTCGCCAAGGCCGGTATCAACGGCCTGACCTTCTCCACCGCCACGATGAACCAGCTGATGCGGCTGCCGTGGGCGGGCAACATCACTCACCTTCGCTCGGTCCTCGCAGCGATCGCGCGGCGGCGCCGGTCCGGCGTGGTCGAGCTGGCCGACCTGCCACCCGAGTGCCGCGCCACGACCCGGCGGCAGCTGACCGCGATCGAAGCGCTCGAACGGGACGCGATCGTCGAGGCGTTGTCGACGTACGACGGTGACAAGAAGGCCTCCGCCATCGCGCTCGGGATGTCCCGGGCCACCATCTACCGCAAGATCCGCGAGTACGGAATCGTCACCTGACCGGGCGGTCCGCTCACAAACGAACAGACGCAAGCGGGCTGTGATCATCCGGTCACAGCCCGCTCGCTTTATTGCAGATCGTTACCACCGTGGAACCACCCGGGCCTGCGACCGCACCCCCGGCTCCGCTAGGTTCTGGCCATGAGCGATTCCGACACGCTGACGAAAACTGGTCTGGTAGCGCTGACCGGCGTCAACAAGCATTTCGGCGAACTGCACGTCCTGAAGGACATCAACCTGTCCATCGATCAGGGCGAGGTCGTCGTGGTGATCGGCCCGTCCGGGTCCGGTAAGTCGACGCTCTGCCGCGCGATCAACCGGCTGGAGCCGATCGACTCCGGCACTATCTTGCTTGACGGCCAGCCGCTGCCCAGCGAGGGCAAGGCGCTGGCCAAGCTGCGGGCCGACGTCGGCATGGTCTTCCAGTCGTTCAACCTGTTCGCGCACAAGACGATCCTGCAGAACGTCACCCTCGGCCCCTTGAAGGTCCGCAAGTCCGACCCGAAGCAGGCCGAGAAGCGGGCGATGGAACTGCTGGAACGGGTGGGGGTGGCCAACCAGGCCTCGAAGTACCCGGCTCAGCTGTCCGGTGGCCAGCAGCAGCGCGTGGCGATCGCGCGCGCCCTGGCCATGGACCCGAAGGTCATCCTGTTCGACGAGCCCACCTCGGCGCTCGACCCGGAGATGATCCAGGAGGTCCTCGAGGTGATGATCGACCTGGCCAAGCAGGGCATGACGATGGTCGTGGTCACGCACGAGATGGGCTTCGCCCGGACCGCGGCGAACCGGGTGGTGTTCATGGCCGACGGCGAGATCGTCGAGGAGGCCGACCCGGAGACCTTCTTCACCAACCCGGCCTCGCGGCGGGCCCAGGACTTCCTCGGCAAGATCCTCAAACACTGACGTCCGCCCGCAGCCGTACCACGCAACGAAACGAAGGGGAACCCTGATCATGAGAATGCGCACCCTCGTCGCCGGCTTCGGCGTCGTAGCGCTCGCGCTGACCGCCGCCGCCTGTGGCAAGGACGAGCCGAGCGCCGGCGGCGGCAACGGCGGCGGCAACGCCACCGACTCCTGCGGCGAGCTGCACAAGTTCACCACCGCGAGCGGCGTGGACGTGGCCGGCAGCACGACGTTCACCAAGATCAAGTCCGCCGGCAAGGTGACCGTCGGCGTCAAGGCCGACCAGCCGAACCTCGGCTACAAGGATGCCAACGGCAAGCGCTGCGGCTTCGACATCGAGGTGGCCCGGATGGTCGCGGCCGGCCTCGGCGTGGACCCGGACAAGATCGAGTACAAGGAGATCCCGTCGGCGAACCGCGAGACCGCGATCGCCGGTGGTGAGATCGACTACTACGTCGGCACCTACTCGATCACCGACAAGCGCAAGAAACTGGTCTCGTTCGCCGGCCCGTACTTCGTCGCCGGTCAGGACCTGCTGGTCCGCAAGGCCGACACCTCGATGGACGCCGGCAAGACCGCCCTGAAGGGCAAGAAGGTCTGCTCGGCGACCGGCTCGACCCCGATCCAGCGGGTCAAGGACGAGCAGCTGACCGAGGCGAGCAACATCTCCGAGTTCAAGACCTACTCGGAGTGCGTCTCCCAGCTGCTGGACAAGAAGGTCGACACGGTCACCACCGACGACGCGATCCTCAAGGGGTACGCCGCCACGGCGCCCGACGAGCTCCGCGTGGTCGGCAAGCCGTTCAGCACCGAGAAGTACGGCATCGGCCTGCCGCTGGCCGACAAGGCGCTGCGCGACAAGGTGAACTCCATCCTGGAGACGTCGGCCTCCGACGGCACCTGGAAGGCGATCTACGGCGAGACGCTCGGCAAGTCGGGTTCGGACTCGACGCCGCCGCCGCTCGAGAAGTACTGATCCATCAGCCGGCCGCGGTGCCCTCGACTGGGCTCCGCGGCCGGACTGTGTACATGTAGGCACAGGTAGGTAAGAGGAAGGTCGCGATGTTCTCGGTCCTCACCGACAACTGGCCGTTGTTCCGGGACGGCTTCTGGCTGACCATCAGGCTGTTCCTGGTGTCCGGCGTACTCAGCCTGATACTCGGCACCGCGCTCGGAGCGTTCCGCGTCTCCCCGGTGCCCGCGCTGCGCGGCTTCGGCACCGGCTACGTCAACATCCTGCGGAACACCCCGCTCACGCTGGTTTTCGCGTTCCTGTTCTTCGGCGCCGCCAAGATGGACCTCGCCCTGCCCAACCCGTTCTGGACCGCGGTCGGCGCACTGACGATCTACACGTCGGCGTTCATCTGCGAGGTGGTCCGGTCGGGCGTCAACACCATCGCTCCGGGCCAGGCCGAGGCGGCGCGCGCGGTCGGTATGTCGTTCGTGCAGGTGCTCACGATCGTGGTGCTGCCGCAGGCCTTCCGCGCGATCATCCCGCCGTTGATGAGCGTGCTGATCGCGCTGCTGAAGAACACCACCATCGCGGCCGGCTTCTCGGTGGTCGAGGCGGGCTCGATCCCGGCGGCGATGTCCGAGCGCGGTGAGAACCAGTTGCTCACGCTGGTCTGGATCACGATCGGGTTCCTGATCCTGATCGTGCCGCTGATCTTCCTGCAACGGTGGGCCGAACGACGGACGGCGGTAGCCTGATGAGCGCAGTTCTGTACGAGACCCCCGGTCCGCGCGCGAAGCTCCGGAACCGGATCTCCAACGTCGTTGTCCTGCTGGTCCTGCTCGGCGCGCTCGCCTGGCTGATCCACCGGATGTACACGCACGGCCAGTTCGAAGGCAGGCTCTGGCGGCAGTTCCAGTACTCCTCGATCCAGCGGCAGATGCTGGACGGCCTGCTGAACACGCTGAAGGCCGCCGGCCTCGCGGCCGTCCTGGCGCTCCTGTTCGGCGCAGTGTTCGCCGCGGCACGGATCAGCGACCACAAGTGGCTGCGGACCCCGGCGACTCTGATCGTCGAGCTGTTCCGCGCGATTCCCCTGCTGATCCTGATGTTCTACTTCTACTACGCCAACATCCAGTTCCAGTTCGGGCTGGGCCCCTTCTGGGCGGTGGTCTTCGGTCTGACGCTGTACAACGGGTCGGTGCTCGCGGAGATCTTCCGGGCCGGCATCGCCGCCGTACCGAAGGGTCAGCGCGAGGCGGCGTACGGGATCGGTCTGCGGAAGAACCAGGTGGTGCGGCTCGTGCTGCTGCCGCAGGCCATCAGCGCGATGCTGCCGGCGATCGTCAGCCAGCTGGTCGTGCTGCTGAAGGACACCGCACTGGGCTTCATCATCACGTACGGCGAGTTGCTGTACGTCGCGAAGCAGATGGGTGGCCGGCTCACGTACGGCTTCCCCTACATCCCGACGTACATCGTGACCGCGATCATCTACATCGGCCTGTGCTCACTGCTCTCCCTGCTGGCCCGTTACCTCGAGGGCCGCTCGAGGCGCCGCCGCAAAATCACCGGCGCCCCGCCGCCACTGCCCCTGACCACCGATCCCGGCCAGGCACCGCCGATCTGAGCGAGGGCCCCTCCACGCGGAGGGGCCCTCGAACTTTGTTCAGCGCAGGGTGTTGAAGGAGTCTCGGATGATGTCCAGGGCTTCGGTGGTTTCGGCTTCGGTGAGCGTCATCGGGGGTGCCATCCGGAGGACGTTGCCGTAGAGGCCGCCCTTGCCGACCAGGAGGCCGCGGTTCTTGGTTTCCTGCTGGAGCTTGGCGGTGCTGGCGGCGTCCGGGCTGTTGTCCTCGGGCTTGACGATCTCGGCCGCGAGCATCAGGCCCTTGCCGCGGACGTCGCCGAGTTCGGGGAACTCGTCGGCGATACCGCGCAGGCCGTCGACGAGTTGCGCGCCGCGCTTGGCCGCGTTCGCCTGCAGGTCCTTGTCGAGCAGGTAGTCGATCGTGGCCTTCGCCGCGCTGGTCGAGATCGGGTTGCCGCCGAACGTCGACAGCGAGTTCGCCTTGACGCTGTCCATCAACTCGGCCTTCGCGACCACCCCGCCGATCGCGAACCCGTTCCCGAGACCCTTCGCGAACGTCATCGCATCCGGTACGACGTCGTGCGCCTGGATCCCCCAGAAGTGCTCACCGGTCCGGCCCCATCCGGTCTGCACCTCGTCCGCGATCAGCAGGATCCCGTACTCGTCGAGCACCTGCTTGAAAGCGCCGTACATCCCGTCCGGGGGTGACGAGAACCCGCCGACGCCCTGGATCGGCTCGAGGATCAGGCAGGCGACGTCGCCGGAGGTGGTGGTCTCGATCACGTTGCGCAGGTCGTCGACGCAGACCTTGATGTACTCGGCGTCGGGCAGGTCGCGGAACGGGCTGCGGTACCGGTACGCGCCCTGCACGTACTGCACGTTCACCGGCGACAGGCTGCTCGCGGACCAGCCGCGGTTGCCGGTGATCGCGACGGTGCCGAACGCACGGCCGTGGTACGAGTTGCGCATCGCCAGCACCTGGTTGGAGCGGCGGTTCTGGGTGGCGAGCAGGAGGGCCGTCTCGTTCGCCTCGGTGCCGCTGTTGGCGAAGAAGACCTTCGCGTCCGGGATCCCGGACAGCTCGGCGATCTGCTCGGCCAGCTCGATCTGCTTGCGGATCAGGTACACCGTCGACGTGTGCGCGATCCCGGACCCGAGCTGTTCGCGGACCGCGTCGGAGATCTCCGCGATGTCGTACCCGATCGCGTTGGTCAGGATGCCGGCGAAGAAGTCGAGGTACGTGTTCCCCTCACCGTCGGTGACCCGGCGCCCGGACCCCTGCACGATCTCGATCGGCTCCTCGTAGTACAACGCGAGCCAAGCAGGCATAACGGCCTTGTGACGCTCCCAGAGCTCCGCATGTGTCATGCCCTAAGCATTACCGCAGCTGAGAGCAGCCGTCTATTAATGTGCTCTGCGTGACGTTGCCGAGCATTCCGCATGTGGATATCGAGTCGTTGGAACAGTTCGACCGGCTGCTGGACGCAGGCGCCACCGCGATGGCCGGGTGGCGGGTGCAGTCGGTGGATCTGACCGGCCGTACGGCGGAACTCCTCGGGCTGCAGCCGACCGGCTCGGTGTTCCTCGGCTGCTTGCTGGACGACAAGGCCGACGAGTGGGTGCGGGACGGCGGCGGGCTGGTGTTTCCGGCGATCCTGGAGCTGCCGTTCGACGCGTACCGCGGGCGGCTGTACGACGCCGACGAGCTGTACGCCGGCCTCGAGTCCGGGTACGACGCCACGCCCGACGCCCGGATCTACGCGTGGTCCCGTCAGCACGACGAGAAGGGCGACACGAGCCGTACACTCGCGACCGCGCTCCACGACCATGCGATCGCGGATGCGTTGGCGGAACTGCCCGACGACGAGCCGTGGGTCGGGGTGATGGGCGGTCACGGCGTACTGCGGAGCGACGGCAACTACCGCGCCGCCGTACTGCTCGGCCGTACGCTTGCCCGGCGCAACCACCTGGTCGTCACCGGCGGCGGGCCGGGCGCGATGGAGGCCGCCAACCTCGGCGAGTCCCTAGCGTCGTACGACGAGGCTGACGTCGACGCTGCACTGGCCGAGCTGGCCGCCGTACCGTCGTTCCGGCCGTCGATCGGGGCGTGGGCGGCCACTGGGCTGAGCGTGCGCGCCCGGTTCCCCGGGAACGGTGGGGTGTCGATCCCGACCTGGTTCTACGGTCACGAGCCGCCCAACGTGTTCGCCGGCTCGATCGCGAAGTACTTCTCGAACGCCCAGCGCGAGGACGTCCTCCTCGGCCGCGCCCGCGGCGGCATCATCTACCTCCCCGGCGCAGCCGGCACCGTCCAGGAGGTCTTCCAAGCCGTCACCCCCAACTACTACGGCGACGCAGCCACCCAGATCCCGCTCATCCTCGTCGGCGTGGACCACTGGACGACGCAACTCCCGGTCTGGCCGCTCCTCCAGTCCCTAGCCACCAACCGCCCCATGACCCACTCCCTCCACCTCGTAGACACCATCGACGAAGCAGCCTCACTGGTCAGCTGAGCGTCTTCGTCAGGCGACCTGGTGGGGCTTGAACTGCATCTGGGGGTTGGCGTAGGCGTCTTGTGACTCGACTAGTTGTAGCTCGCGCTCTCCCGACTCGTGGGTGCGAGTGAGCAGGTCGAAGACGCTCGAGGTCGTGCGGGCGAGTGCCTCGGCGAGATCGCCCGTACGGCGGTAGTGCGCCGTGAAGAGCGCGGCCGTCACGTCGCCGGAGCCGTTCGCCTTCATCGGGATGTACGGCGTTTGCACGAGCCACGCGCCGCTGTCGTCGACGGCCAGCATCTCGATCGTGCCGTCCTCGCGCTCGGGGCGCTCGACGCTCGTGACAAGCACCGTGCGCGGTCCGGTCGCACGGACCAGGTCCACCGAGGCCAGCGTGGACTCGAGCGTGTCCGGCTCTGTGCCGGTCAGGAAGCCCAGCTCGAACTGGTTGGGCGTGATGATGTCGGCCGCCGGAACCACCCGATCGCGCAGCAGCACCGGGATGGCAGGAGCGACGAAGCACCCGGACTTCGCGTTGCCCATCACCGGGTCGCACGAGTACACCGCGCCAGGATTGGCCGCCTTCACCCGCTCCACCGTCTCGAGAATCACGTCGGCGATCCCCTCGCCGCCCTGGTACCCCGAGAGCACCACGTCGATCTGCGGAAGGACTCCACGCTCCTCGATCCCGAGCAGAACCTCTCGTACGTCGTCCGGGCTGATCAGGGGACCACGCCATTCCCCGTAGCCGGTGTGGTTCGAGAAGTTCACCGTGTACACCGGCAGCACCTCCACGCCGATGCGCTGAAGCGGAAACACAGCTGCCGAGTTACCCACATGCCCGTAGGCAACCGCTGACTGAATCGAGAGGATCTTCACCGCCCGATCATCCCATTGCCTCCCGGCGCGGCTAGCGCAACCAGTCTTCGGCGATGTCGAGGAACTGGTCGACCTCGTCGCAGTCGTAGCGCTGGCCGAGCCGGCGCGCGCTGAACGTGGGCTTCAGCATCAGGGCTTGCTCGCGGCGGCGAGCTGCCCGCAGGCGCCGTCGATCTCCTGACCGCGGGTGTCGCGAACCGTGACCGGGATCCCAGCGGCCTCCAGACGGCGGACGAACTCGCGCTCGTCGGCCGGGTCGGACGCGGTCCACTTCGAGCCCGGTGTCGGGTTCAGCGGGATCAGGTTGACGTGCACCCAGCCCCAGTCGCCGCGCGCGTTCAGCTTCTCGGCGAGCAGGTCGGCCCGCCACGCGTGGTCGTTGATGTCGCGGATCATCGCGTACTCGATCGAGACCCGCCGCTTGGTCTGCTGCGCGTACCCCCAGGCCGCGTCCAGCACCTCGTCGACCTTCCAGCGGTTGTTGATCGGCACGAGCTCGTCGCGCAACTCGTCGTCCGGCGCATGCAGCGACAGCGCCAGCGTGACCGGGATCCCCTCGGTCGCCAGCTGGTTGATCCGCGGCACCAGACCGACGGTCGACACGGTCACACCACGCGCCGAGATCCCGAGACCTTCCGGCGACGGATCGGTGAACCGGCGTACGGCGCCCATGACGGCCTTGTAGTTGGCCATCGGCTCGCCCATACCCATGAACACGATGTTCGAGACGCGCCCCGGACCGCCGGCGACCTCGCCGCGCGCGAGCGCCCGCGCACCGTCGACGACCTGCTCGACGATCTCCGCGGTCGTCATGTTCCGCGTCAGGCCGCCCTGGCCGGTCGCGCAGAACGGGCACGCCATCCCGCAACCTGCCTGGGAGGACACGCACATCGTCACGCGGCCCGGGTACCGCATCAGGACCGACTCGACGAGCGAACCGTCGAGCAGCTTCCACAGCGTCTTGCGGGTCTCGCCGTTGTCGCACTCCAGGTCGCGGACCCGGGTCAGCAGCGGCGGCATCAGGTCCGCGACGAGCTTGTCGCGGGTCGCGGCCGGCAGATCGGTCATCTCGGCCGGGTCGGACACCAGCCGGGAGAAGTAGTGGTTGGACAGCTGCTTGGCCCGGAACGCGGGCAAGCCCAGCGCCTCGACCGCCGTACGCCGTTCCTCCCCGGTGAGATCGGCCAGGTGCCGCGGCGGCTTCTTGGCACGGCGCGGCTCATCGAACACGAGGGGAAGGGAGGTAGACATAACCGACCTATTGTCGCCTGCCGGTACGACGGTTCACAAATTCACATCCCCGGCGTGCTGCGGATCACTTTCCTTGCGGTCCGAGTGGCCGAGCTTGCGGTCCGGCGCGATCCGGTCGCGGACCATCTGCTTCAGCAGCGGGATCTCGGCGAATCCACCCTCCGCCTTCCGCGACCACAGCAGCTCCCCGTCGAGGCTGACGTCGAACACTCCCCCGGTCCCCGGAACGAGCGCCACCTCCCCCAGCTCCTGCGGGAACGTGGTCAGCAGCTCCTGAGCGGTCCACGCCGCCCGCATCAACCACCGACACTGCGTGCAGTACTCAATCTCCACCCGCGGCGCTCGACTCACGCGCACCAGTATCCTCGCCCGCCGCGCCGCCCGCCGCGCACCAGCCCGACTTTGTGCACCAGATCCGTGCCTCGGGGCGGTCGTCGTACGGATCTGGTGCACAAAGTGCCTTCAGGCTGAGTAGCCCTTCGGGGGGATGAGGGTGGCTAGCTGGTTGAAGGTGAGCCAGTACGTCGCTGTTGGGGCGAACCCGGCCGGGTCCGCGATCAGTACGGTTTGGTCGCTGTCGTCGTACCCGATCACCGTGAAGTAGTGGTAGATCGTGTAGTTCGGGTAGCCCGGCGGGTGGTTGCTCGCCGGGGCGACGATGTTCGCGACGATCGGATAGTTGTTGTTGATGTCGAGGACCACGTCCCGCCAGAGCAGGTCGCGCTGCGCCTGGGTGGGCGGGTCGTTCGGCGTCTCCTTGGTCTCGTACCAGCCGGTGCCGAGGTGGTTGTTGAGCACCCGGGTGACCTGGCCGATCCAGTCGGTGCCGTTGGTTGTCGTCGGCAACTCGTTGGCCAGTTGCTGCTGGCTCGGCGGAGAGATCCGGGCCGAGAGCGCGATCCGGGTCGCGGCCGGGCCGCACCAGTAGCCGGTCTGCTGGTACTGGAAGTCGATGTTCAGCGTCCTGACGGTCTGCGTCGAGTAGCCGAGCTTCGGGACCGGCTTGGTCGCTGCGACCGCCTCGGCCGAGACGGTCTGCGGTACGGCGGTAGCGGAGTTCATCGGAAGCACCGCCGCCGCGATGAGGGCGAGACCGCTCAGGGCGGCCTTGAACTTCGTCGTGGGGGTCATGTCAGCTCCTCACTGGACGACCGGGGCGGATCGTCCTGTGTTTGATCCTGACACAGCGCGTTGAGTCGTGGTGAAAAAATCACCACCCGTTTCCATCTCAGTGGAAAGGGTCGATGATTTCGCGGACCAGCCAGCGCACGGCGTGCTCCGGGTACGGGCGGGGCAGCGAGAGCACGATGTGGTCGAAGCCGAGTCCAACGGCTTTTCGGACGATCATGCGGGTCTCGGCCGGGTCGTCGTACGAGACGATCTGCTGCATCGAGCGGCTGATCGTCGACGGGTCCCGTCCGATCCGCTCACATTCCGCGTCCAGGCGACGTACCCGATCGGCAAGCGTGTCGAAGTCGACGTGCGGCGGGCCGCTGATGTTCCAGGTGTCGGCGTACTCCGCGACCAGCCGCAGCATGCGGTTGCCCCAGCCGCCGATCAGCAGCGGCGGGCCACCTTTCTGAACCGGTTTCGGCGCGTTGCGGGTCCGCTCGAGCGTGTAGTACCGGCCGTGGAAGTCGAACTCGTCCTCGGTCCACATCCGGCGCAGGATCTCGATCGTCTCGCGCAGCCGGTCGACTCCCTCCCCCGGCGGCACGAGCGTCAACCCGTAGGCGGCGTACTCCTCGATCGCCGGATTCGGGCCCGGGATCCCGCTCAGACCGGCCGGTTGATGAGTGCCGCCAGCGCCGAGGCCCATGATCAGCCGGCCGCCGGAGATCACGTCCAGCGTGCTGGCGATCTTGCCGAGCACGGCCGGCGGGCGGATCCGGTTGCTCGTGACGAGCAGACCCAGGCGAAGCCTCTCGGTCTGCGCGGCGAGCGCGGTCAGCAGGGTCCAGCCCTCGAGTACGTCGCCGTCCTTCGGTCCGGCGAGCGGGAGGAAATGGTCCCAGAGCCAGGCGTCGCGGATCCGCGGCTCCTCGTCGGCCTCGAGCCAGACGCGGCGGATGTCGGCGTACGGGACATGCATCGGGGTCGTCTTCAGACCGAAGGTCGGTTCCATAACCATCAGGATAACTGATGATCAGTCCCCCTGACGATCAGTGGGCCGGTAGATTTGACGGTATGGCTGATCGGCTCGGGTATCTGCTCAAACACGTCCTCGCGCAGCTCACCGAGGCCCAGACGAAGGCGCTGGCCCCGCACGGTCTGAACGGGCGTGATCTGGCGGTGCTGGCAGCGATCGTCTCCGGTGAGCCGCTGTCGCAGCTCGAGGTCGCCGCGCGGCTGCGGGTGGACCGGACGTCGATCGGCGATCTGCTCGACGGGCTCGAGGAACGCGGCTTCGTCGAACGCCGGCGTAGCCCGGAGGACCGGCGCCGGAACATCGTCGTACTGACGCCACTGGGCGAGTCCACGTTCGAGACCGCAGAGCGGATCCGGTCGGAGGTGGAGCAGGAGTTCCTCGCTCCCCTCTCCTCGGCGGACCGTTTCCGCGACGACCTGAGGCTGCTGCTCGGGGAATGAGGGCTCCGGCGGGGCCGTTGGACTCTGCATGCTCTCCGTCCCGCTGTCAGTCCTGGACCGCTCTCGGACGCGAGTAGGCGAGTCAGAGGCGGAGACGCTGCGCGCGACCGTTGCACTGGCGCAGCAGGTGGAAGAGCTTGGCTACAAGCGTTTCTGGGTGTCAGAGCACCACAGCGTGCCCGGAGTGGTCGGCTCTGCGCCGACGGTGCTGGCTGCGGCTGTTGCCGCTCGCACCGATCGGATCCGCGTCGGCACGGGCGGAGTGATGCTGCCGAACCACAGGCCACTGGTCGTGGCGGAGCAGTTCGGCGTACTGGAGTCGCTGTACCCGGGCCGTATCGACATGGGGCTCGGGCGCTCGGTCGGCTTCACCAACGGCGTACGGCGGGCTCTCGGTGTCTCCAAGGAAGCTGCGGACGATTTCACCGCGCAGGTCCGGGAGCTCCTCGGGTACCTCGCCGGTACGTCAGACGTGCACGCCCGACCAGGCGAGGGCCTGCACATCCCGCCGTTCGTTCTCGCCGTCGGCGAAGGCGCGACGATCGCGGCGACGCTCGGGCTGCCTGTGGTGCTGGCTGCCCGCTCGGACTCGGCCGATCTGCTCGAGGATTACCGGAGCACCTTCCAGCCGTCCGCGTGGGCGTCGGAGCCGTACGTCATCCTCGCGGTCACTGCTGCGGTGGGCGACTCCACCGAGGCAGCGCGAGAGCTCTTGTTGCCGGAGGCATGGGCCAGCGCATACTCGCGTACGCGGGGCGTGTTCCCTCCGCTGCAGCCCGACGTACCGGACGAAATGACTGCGCGCGAGCAGGAGTTCTTCGAGAACGCGCTCCGCGGCCAGATCTACGGCACACCCGCCGACGTCGACGAGGCACTCGACGAACTGGTACGCCGTACCGCTGCCGACGAGCTTCTCATCACCACGAACACCTACGACCGCGCCGCGCTCCTCGCGACCTACGCGGCGCTGGCGAAACTCACCGGCTGATCCGGTCCTCGAGCCGCGAGCCGTCAGCCGTACGCATGTGCCGCCGCAGCACGCCCTCACGGGTCGCCCCGAGCTTCGCGATCGCCGCCTGCGACCGGGTGTTCTTCGAGCCGGTCTGGATCTTCACGCGCCCGAATCCACAGTCCTCGACGGCGTGCTCGAGCAGCAGCAGCTTCGCCGCCGGGTTGACCGCGGTCGCCCACATGGCCGGGGCGTAACCGGTCTAGCCGAGGTGGACTCGCTCGTTCGCCACGTCGACGTCGGCGAGGCTCGACGTACCGACGACGGTGCCATCGGCAACCAAGCGGACGACGTCGGACTCCTGCAATCGGTCCAGCCGTACGACGTCGCCGACCAGGGAACGTCCGTCCGGTGCGACCGTCATGCCTTCACCAACAGGTGCAGGAGGAGCCAGACGATCGGCGCGGTCGCGAGCAGCGAGTCCAGCCGATCCATCACGCCGCCGTGACCGGGCAGCAGGTTCGACATGTCCTTGATCCCCAGGTCGCGCTTGATCATCGACTCGCCGAGGTCACCGACTGTCGCGGTCAGGACTGCGACCGCGCCGACAATCGCACCGACCCACCAGTGACCGTCGAGCAGGAAGACGACCGCCGCGATACCGGCGCCGATACAGGCGAGGACCGAGCCGGTGAAGCCCTCCCAGGACTTCTTCGGGCTGATCGTCGGCGCCATCGGATGCTTACCGAACAGCACCCCCGCGATATAGCCGCCGACGTCGCTCGCGACCACGACCGCGAAGAACGTCACCACCCGGCCCGGACCATCCGCATCCGGCTGCACGAGCAAGATCGCGAACCCGGCCAGCAGCGGCACGTACCCGATCAGGAACACGCCGGCGCTCACGTCCCGGACGAACCCGACCGACCCGCCCGGCATCCGCCAGAAGATCGTGGCGAGGACGGTGATCCCGAGCGCGACCAGCAGCGCCATCGGACCACCGAAGTACGCCGCCACCAGCATCGCCGTCGTACCGGCGAACAGCGGGACCCGCGGGATGACCGCGCCACCCGTGCGCAGCGCCTTGATCATCTCGTCGACGGCGACCAGCACGACGGCCAGCACCAGGACGGTGAACAGGACTTTCTGCCAGTACAGCGATCCGAGGATCAAGGCGCCGAGCCCGACCCCCACCGCGATCGCCGCGGGCAGATTACGCCCGGCACGGCTCGGGCTGGGACTCGGCGCAGGCGTGCTCTCGACGCCCATCACACCTCGAGCAGTTCGGCTTCCTTGTGCTTGAGCAGGTCGTCGATGGAGTCGACGAACTTCTTCGTCAACCCGTCGAGCCGCTTCTCAGCACTCTTGCCCTCGTCCTCGCCGGCGTCGCCGTCCTTGACGGTCTTGTGCACCTGGTCCATCGCATGCCGGCGGATGTTGCGGACCGAGACCTTGGCCTCCTCGGCCTTGGTCTTCGCGACCTTGATGTACTCCTTGCGGCGCTCCTCGGTCAGCGCCGGCAGCACGACCCGGATCACCGCGCCGTCGTCGCTCGGGTTCACCCCGAGGTCCGAGTCGCGGATCGCCTTCTCGATCGCCCCCATCGCGCCCTTGTCGTACGGCGAGATCAGCACGGTCCGGGGCTCCGGCACCTGGAAACCGGCCAGCTGCTGCAGCGGGGTCGGGCTGCCGTAGTAGTCGGCCAGAATGCCCGCGAACATCTGCGGGTGCGCCCGGCCGGTGCGGATCGCGGCGAAGTCGTCCTTCGCAACCTCCACGGCCTTCGACATCTTCTGCTCGGCATCGCGGAGAGCTTCGTCGATCACGACATTCCTCGCTTCCTCTGGGCCACCTCGGCGCGGCCAGTCCTACCCTACGAACGCGGGTCTACCAGATAACGGACATCCACCCGTGTCCGACGATCCTAGTCGTACGCGCGGGGTACCTAATACGCCGGGTACGCCGGGTTACTGGCCCCGGGAGACGACCGTGCCGATCTTCTCGCCGTGGATCACCCGGGCGATGTTGCCCTCCTCCAGACCGAAGATCACGATCGGCAGCGCGTTGTCGCGGGCCAGGCTGATCGCGGTCGCGTCGGCGACCCGGAGACCGCGGGCCAGGAAGTCGTCGTACGACAGCTGGTCGAACTTCACCGCGTCCGGGTTCTTCTTCGGGTCGGAGTCGTAGACACCGTCAACGCCCTGCTTGCCCATCAGCAGCGCCTCGGCGCCGACCTCCAGCGCGCGCTGGGCGGCGACCGTGTCGGTGGAGAAGTACGGCATGCCGGAGCCGGCGCCGAAGATGACCACGCGGCCCTTCTCCAGGTGCCGCTCGGCCTTGCGCGGGATGTACGGCTCGGCGACCTGGCCCATCGTGATCGCGGTCTGCACCCGCGTCTCGATGCCGAGCTTCTCCAGGAAGTCCTGCAGCGCCAGGCAGTTCATGACGGTGCCGAGCATGCCCATGTAGTCGGCCCGGTTCCGCTCCATGCCGCGCTGCTGGAGCTCGGCGCCGCGGAAGAAGTTGCCGCCGCCGACCACCACGGCGACCTGCACGCCCGCCCGCGCCACGTCCGCGATCTGCTTGGCGATCGAGTTGACCACGTCGGGGTCGACGCCGAGCTTGCCGCCGCCGAACACCTCCCCCGACAGCTTCAGCAGCACGCGGTGGTAGGCGGGCGAGGACGGCGAAGAGGCCGGACTCGTCTCGGTACCCAGGGATTCCGTCACGATTCCGGCCTCTCGTCGTTCGTCTTCTGCGGGTGACCTCTGACGGTCAGGCGCCGACCTCGAAGCGGGCGAACCGCTTCACGGTGACACCGGCGGCGTCGAGCACGGCCTTCACGGTCTTCTTGTTCTCCGTGACCGACGGCTGCTCGAGCAGTACGACGTCCTTGAAGAAGCCGTTCACCCGGCCTTCGACGATCTTCGGCAGGGCGCCTTCCGGCTTGCCCTCCTCGCGCGCGGTCGCCTCGGCGATCCGCTTCTCGTTCTCGACCGTCTCGGCCGGGACCTCGTCGCGGGTGGTGTACAGCGGGCGCATCGCGGCGGCCTGCATGGCGGCGCCACGGGCGGCCTCCACGTCGTCGCCCTCGAACTCGACCAGTACGCCGACCTGGGCCGGCAGGTCCGCGGCGCGCTTGTGCATGTACGCCGTGACCTTGCCGTCGAAGACGGCCACCTTGCCGAGCTCCAGCTTCTCGCCGATGACCGCGGCCAGCGCCTCGATGTTCTCGGCGACCGACTTGCCGTCGGTGAGCTTCTCGTTGAGCAGACCCTCGACGTCGCCGACCTTGCTCGCCGAAGCGTGCGCGACGATGTCGGCGGCCAGCTGCTGGAACTGCTCGTTCTTGGCGACGAAGTCGGTCTCGCAGTTCAGCTGGACCAGCGCGTTCTCCGCCGCGGCCACCAGGCCGTTGGTGGCGGACCGCTCGGCGCCGCGCTTCTGGGCCTTGGCCGCGCCGTGGATGCGCAGCTCCTCGATCGCCTTCTCGAAGTCGCCGTCGGTGGCCTCGAGCGCCTTCTTCGCGTCCATCATGCCCGCGCCGGTGGTGTCGCGGAGCTTCTTCACGTCAGCGGCGGTGTAGTTCGCCATTCCTCGATCTCTCGTCTTGTTCTGATGCGGCTGGGTGGGCGGGCAGCGCCGGCGGACTGGCCGCCGCAGCTGGTGGTGCCGCCCAGGATCGACCCGGGCGGCATCAGCGGGCTGTCAGGCCTCGTCGGCCTTCGGGGCGTCGTCCTTCGCCTCGATGATCTCGGCGTCGGTCGCGATCGGCTCGGTCAGGACGTCGGCAGCCGGAGCGGCCTCCGTAACCTCAGCGACCTCAGTGGCCTCGGCAACCTCGGTGACCTCAGCAGCCTCGGCGGCCGGGGCAGCCTCGGCAGCCGGAGCGGCCTCAGCGGTCTCGGTGGCCTTGGCGGCGCCGTTCTGGCTCTCCAGCAGCTCGCGCTCCCAGGCGGCCATCGGCTCTTCCTGGCCCAGCTCCTCGCCGGCGGCGGCGGAGCCCTGGCCGGAGCGGCCCATCAGGCCGTCGGCGACGGCGTCGGCGACGACCCGCGTGAGCAGGCCCACCGAGCGGATCGCGTCGTCGTTGCCCGGAATCGGGTAGTCGACCTCGTCCGGGTCGCAGTTGGTGTCCAGGATGCCGATGATCGGCAGCTTCAGCTTGCGCGCCTCGTCGACGGCGAGGTGCTCCTTCTTGGTGTCCACGATCCACACGGCGGCCGGAACCCGGGCCATGTCGCGGATACCGCCGAGGGTCTTGAGCAGCTTGTCGTGCTCGCGACGCTTCTGCAGCAGCTCCTTCTTCGTGACACCGGAGGCGGCGACGTCGTCGAAGTCGATGAGCTCGAGCTCCTTGAGGCGCTGGAGCCGCTTGTTCACCGTCTGGAAGTTGGTCAGCATGCCGCCCAGCCAGCGCTGGTTCACGTACGGCATCCCGACGCGGGTCGCCTGCTCGGCGATCGCTTCCTGGGCCTGCTTCTTGGTGCCGACGAACAGGATCGCCCCGCCCGACGCGACCGTGCTGCGGACGAACTCGTACGCGCGGTCGATGTAGGACAGCGACTGCTGCAGGTCGATGATGTAGATGCCGTTGCGCTCGGTGAGGATGTAGCGCTTCATCTTGGGGTTCCAGCGCCGGGTCTGGTGCCCGAAGTGCACGCCGCTCTCGAGCAGCTGCTTCATGGTCACGACGGCCATGAGGTGGTCTCCTTTGGCGACCCGGCTGATGCGTCCGGGTCTACTCGGTTGTCTCGCTTCGGATCGGATGATCCGCAGCTCCTGATGCCCGTCGCGCCGGTCCGCCCGGACTGCTCCGGGACCGCTGGACCGCCGCACTGGTGCGGGCATGCGTAGTCGCCCCACCTAGGTGTGGCGCCACCGGAAGTGTACGGGACCACCCAGGCCGGACGCGAACCGGGTCAGGTTGTCCACAATTCCGCGATCGCCGGTCCACAGCCACCCGAAACCGGCATCTTCCCTGGCATGAACCTCGCCTTGCTCCCCCTCGCAGCCCCACCCCCGCCACCCACACCCAGCCCACCCCCGCACGCCGTCGCGGCCTGGCCACTCCAACCCCGCCCGGAGGTCGTGCGCGGCTTCGAGCTGCCTGCGAAACCCTGGCTGCCCGGCCATCGCGGCGTCGACCTCGCCGGCCGCCCCGGCCAACCCGTCCTAGCAGCCACCCCCGGCACGATCACGTACGCCGGTGCGCTCGCCGGCCGCGGCGTCATCACGATCACCACCGGCCCCCGCCGTACGACGTATGAACCTGTGGTGCCCGCGGTCTCGGTCGGAACCACCGTCAAGACCGGCACCGTGATCGGCCGCTTGTCCGCCGCGGGCTCGCACTGCCTGCCCAGATCCTGCCTGCACTGGGGCCTGCTGCAGGGCAAGCAGTACCTCAACCCCCTGACCCTGCTCCCCAACCGCCCGGTCCGCCTACTCCCACTCGCCGAGGAGCAGACCCGATCCGCCGCGGAAGCACCACGCGGCGCTTCATCTGATCTGTCATCCGATCAGTCGCCTGCGCCGGCACCAGAGAGCCCGCCGGACGGCAGCCGACGCGCAGCCAAGCTCGTCATCGCCGCCACTGCCGCCCTGACCCTGACCGCCGGCCTGCTGATCAGGCGCGAATGAGCCTCACTCGTGCGGCAGGTTCAGCTGCCACGACACCCCGTACCGGTCGTTCACCCACCCGAACTTCTTGCTGAACCCGTAGTCCCCCAGCGGCATCAACGCGCCACCGCCCTCGACCAGCGCGCCGTACAGCCGGTCCAGCTCGGCCTCGTCAGCACAGTCAACGAACAACGACACCGAAGGAGTGAAGGTGAAGCCATGATGCGTATAGCTGTCGCTGCACATGAACTGCTGCCCGGCCAACTGGAACACGGCGACCATCACGGACCCCTCGGGTCCCGGCCCGTCGGCGCCGTACTTGACCATCGACACGACCTCGGCGTCCTCGAACAGCGACAGGTAGAAGGTCATCGCCTGCTCCGCGCCGCCCTCGAACATGAGGAACGTCTTGATCTGCTGCATCGCCCTGCTCCTAAAGTCGCGGCTTATATAAGTCACGACTGTAACATGCGATCAGCTGCCGGGGACCCGAGCCTGCCAGGCGTCCTCGTCCCGCGAGCGGCGCTCGACACCGGCCGGGAGCTTGTTCTTGGCGAGATCGATCAGCGTAGTGTTCTCGAGCACGTCCCGGAGGCTCGCACGGGCGGCGATCCAGACGCGCTGCAGGACGACCGCGTGCTCGTTGTACGTGACGCTCTCCGGCCGGACGCCCGAGATGCTCACGATCGGGCCGTCGACCGCGCGCATCACGTCGGCTACGGAGATCTCGTTGGGGTCGACGGCCAGCCGCCAGCCACCCGACTGCCCGCGCTGGCTGGACAGGACACCGGCGCGCCGCAGATCGGCCAGGATGCCCTGCAGGAACCCGTGCGGAATCCCCTGCGCCCGGCTCAGCTCCTCGGCCGATACCACCGCAGCATCGCCGGTCACCCACCGCTGAGTGATCTCGATCAGAGCTCGCAACGCATAGTCAGACTTCGCCGAAACCCGCATGTCCCGCAGTCTGCCGTATCCCGGAGCCCACGCGCCGCATCCCCTGCCAATGTCATGCCCTCGGGTGCGCCTGCTGATAGGCCTGACGGAGACGATCCGTGGAGACGTGCGTATAGATCTGGGTCGTCGCGAGCGACGCGTGCCCCAAGAGCTCCTGCACGCTACGCAGGTCGGCTCCACCCTCCAGCAGATGCGTGGCCGCCGTGTGTCGCAGACCGTGCGGACCAAGATCCGGCGCGTCGACGACAGCGATCCGCTCATGCACCATCCGCCGTACCGCCCGCTGATCGATCCGGCCACCCCGCGCCCCGAGAAACGCCGCAGGCCCACTCCCCTCGCGCGCCAACCTCGGCCGCGCTTCGACCAGCCACCGCGCAACCGCCTGCCCAGCCGGTACGCCGTAGGGGACCGACCGCTCCTTCCGCCCCTTGCCGAAGACCCGTACGACGCGGCGCGAGTCGTCGATGTCGTCGACGTCGAGGGCGCACAGCTCGCCGACGCGGATCCCGGTCGCGTAGAGCAGCTCCATGATCGCGAGGTCACGCAGCCCAACCGGACTGCCGTCGTCCGCCGCGACCGCTGCGGCGTCGAGCACCGCGCGGGTGTCGGCCTGACCGAGCACCCCCGGGAGGGTCTTGTGCGCCTTCGGGCTGGCGAGCAACGCTCCGGGATCCGCACTGATCCGCCCGGTCCGCTGCGCCCAGGCCGTGAACACCCTTGCGGCGGTCGCCCGGCGAGCCATCGTGCTGCGGGATTTCCCCAGACTTTGCTGTTTGGCCAGCCAGGACCGCAGGCTCCGGATATCCAGCCGCCCGAGATCATCGTGACCAAGCCGAATCAAATGTTCGAGTAAATCCGCGACATCTCCGATGTAGGCTCGCACCGAATGAGTGCTGAGGTCTCTTTCCGCCGTCAGATGCCTTTCGTAGTCGGCCAGTAACGCAGTGAAACCTTCCGGCCAGGAACGGTTTCCGCTGACTTCGTCCGGCGTCATACGTCGACGATGCGTGAGGTGGCCCTGCATCGCAAGCCACCGCGCGGAGACCGACGAGAGGAGGGCTGGTCGATAGCCCAACGGTCGACTACTGTTCGGCCCGATTGCCCTAGTAGCAACGGAGGCACCCCTGACCATGGCCCCCTCAGCGAACGGACAGACCGTAGGCCGGCGCCTGCCGGTCGAGTCGGCGTTCACTCGAGTCGAGGACGCGCGGCACCGTCTGCCGCGTTTGTTCGGTCGTCGCGACCTGGTTGTACTTGGCCTGGGCGTGATGATCGGCTCTGGCATTTTCAGCATCAGCGGCGTTCAGGCGGCGAATGTCGCCGGACCGGCAGTGATCCTGTCCTTCGTCATCGCCGCGATCGTCTGTCTGCTGGCCGCGGCCTGTTACGCCGAACTGTCGTCCACCATCCCCGTTTCGGGTAGCGCTTACACGTTCAGTTACGTCACCTTCGGAGAAGCGTGGGCGTGGCTGGTCGGCTGGGCACTCGTGCTCGAACTCGTCACCGCGGCGGCGATCGTCGCCCGGGTCTGGTCGGCGTACTTCCTGGCCACACTCGACGGCTTCGGAGTGACGCTGCCCGCCGGAGTGGCGCAGTTCTTCGGCCCCGAGGCCAAGTTGAACCTGGTGGCCCCGCTGCTGCTGCTGATCCTGACCGCGCTGATCGTGACCGGCACCAAACTTTCGTCCCGGGTGCTGACCGTGGTCGTGATCGCGAAGGTCGCGGTGATCCTCCTGGTGGTGATCGTCGGCGCCGCACACATCAACATGGACAACTATCACCCGTTCGTGCCGCCGGCCCGGGCCGCGCCCGCGACCGCCAGCCCGACGTTGCTGGGCTGGATCCTGGACTCGTCGTTCGGCTCGTTCGGGACGATGGGCATCTTCACGGCCGCCAGCACGATCGTGTTCGCCTACATCGGCTTCGACCTGATCGCGACCGCGTCCGAGGACGCCCGCAGCCCGCGGAAGACCGTCCCGCAGGGCATGCTGCTCGGCGTCGGCGCGGTGACGATCCTGTACATCGCGATGGCAGTCGTCCTGGTCGGCATGCGCCCGTACAGCAAGCTGGGCGGCGGCGCACCGGTCTCCGAAGCGCTCGCCGCAGTGGGGGTCGGGTGGGCCGCGAAGGTGGTCAACCTGGGTGCGTTGCTCGCGTTGATGACTGTGATCATGGTGGTCCTGATCGCGCAGAGCCGGGTGCTGTTCAACATGGGCCGTGACGGCCTGCTCCCGAAGAGCCTCGGCCGAGTCAGCCGCGTGTACTCCTCCCCCGCCCGCGCCGCGGCCTTCGCAGGTCTCGCCGCGCTGGCGCTCACGCTCTATCCGAAGGTCCTCGAGCTCGAAGAGCTGCTGGTCATCGGCGCCCTGTTCTGCTTCGCGTTCTGCGCGGTCGGCGTCCTCACGCTGCGTCGCTCGGAGCCCAACCTGGAGCGCGGATTCCGGGTGCCGATGGTCCCGCTGATCCCGCTGCTGTCGCTCGCCGCCACGGTCTGGCTGATGCTGAACCTGAAGACCAGCACCTGGACGAAGTTCGGCATCTGGATGATCATCGGCATCGCGATCTACGGCCTCTACGGCCGCTGGCACAGCCGCCTCGCCAACGAGGACAGCTGGGACTTCGACCTCGGCGACACCGACCCCGGCACCGGCGGCCTGCAAGCCATCCGCCCCGACCACGACCGCCCCACCGAACTCCGCGCCATCCGCACCCCACCCGAACAACAACCCCAAAAACCCACCCGCGGCAAACACATGCGCAACTAACCTCCCACCGCGAGCACCGTCAGGTCCCCGCGCAGACGGTCCACGGCAGCACGTCCTCGACCAGCGCGCACTTCCCCGCGACCCGCGACGGCACCGGCGGCTGTGAAAGCTGGAGAGGGTCTTTGGCGCCTACCTCTTGGACACCAAGGAAGCCGATCTCAAACCATCCTCGTTCGACATGTCTGAGATGCGCCACCAGTGTTTTCACGGTCATTCGTGGAGATGCCGGCAATACGGCCAGTACGGCCTGCTCTTCTGACAGGCCCGTGCACTTCAGTCTGACCGTGGCGCGCTGGCGGTCCAGCCAGCCCGTGAGCATGTCACGTTCGTTGGCCGTGGCTGGCGGAAACTGGCGGGTCACTCGCCCGAGACTAGCCGCCAGGCTCAGCTACAACCTCGCCAACAACGAGCGAACGTCACCGGCGGCAAGGCCATTCATGCCCAATGCAACCAATCCGAGCTGCTCACCAGTTCGGGCGTTCTCGGCCAAGAACTCGGCTCGCTCAGCGCTGGCGGCATTCTCGATAGCCAGGCGCTAGACGGAGAAGCGTGCGTGCTCTATGAGGTAAGGCGAGGGCAGCGTGGATTCTGTAGCTCTGCCCTCACCTTGGGCCGCCAGGGTCGGTTCGCTGGGCCGGTCTCGGCGGACGGTGCTGGCTCCGGAGGAGGCACCGTCAGGTCATCGGCTCGTCAGAGGCTCGTCGGCCGGTGATGGCGCGGGTTCCCAGGCGAAGCCGTCTGGGTCGACGAAGTTGCCTGCGTCTGCGCTCAGGGCGATCCGGTGGGAGCCAGTGCCGTCGACCGGTACGCCGGCGTCCTTGGCCAGTGCCTTCCGCCCGTACAGGCCCAGCTTGATCGGGCCTGTGGTGGCGAATTCGACGTACTTGCGGCCGAAGCTCCTCGCCACGGTCAGACCGTGGTCCACGTAGAATTTCTTGCTCACGGCAACGTCAGCGCATCCGAGCAGCAGTACGACGGAATCGATCACGCGGGTCGCCGTACCGGTGTCCTTCTTCGCCGAGGTGGCCACCTTCCAGATCGTGCCGTCGGGCGACTGGACGACGCCGCCGTACCCCCAGAGCGACTTGGTCACCGGCTTCACCACCGTCGCGCCGGCGTCGACCGCCGTCTCGAACAGGCTGCTCACCGTACTCGGCTGGGCCACCGTCAGCGACAACGTGAAGTCACGGAAACCAGCCGTTTCCGCGTTGGATTCACGCACCCGTACCTGTTCGGTCAGCCCGAAAGCATCCGTCAGGAACCGCTCCGCCGATGCACCGTCGGCCACTTCCAGAACCACACTGTGAAGAGTTGTCATGTCCCCAAGCTATGCAGCCAGACGGCGCTCCGCTTCTCGATTCCTGACCATCTCCGACGGGTGCCCTGCTGGATCCACAGTCCCTCCCAGCTGACGGGACTATTACGGGGGTGGTGGGGTGGGGGTAAGGCGCCAGCCGGTGGGGGTTTGGGTTATGAGGGCGAGGGTGGTCAGGGTTTGTAGGCATTGTTGGGTGGTGGGGAGGTCTAGGCCTGCGGTGATGGCTATGCGGTGGGTGGGGGCGGGGGTACGCACTGGGACGGCGTCGAGGGTTCGTTGGAGGTCGGGGTCGAGGGTGTCGGTGAGGGTTTCGGCGGCTCTTGGGGGTTGGGTCAGGTTGGTGCCGAACGGCGAGATTGCTTCGATGATGTCGGCGACGTTGGTGGCCAGGACGGCGTTGCGTTCGCGGACCAGTAGATGGCTGCCGGCGGACATGCGCGAGGTGATCGGGCCGGGGACTGCGAGAACTGGGCGGCCGCATTGTTCGGCCCAGCCGGCGGTGTTGAGGGCGCCGCTGCGTACTGCGGCTTCGATGACGACGGTGCCTTGGGTGATGGCGGCGATGAGTCGGTTGCGGGCGAGGAAGCGGAGCTTGGTCGGGGCACAGCCGGGCGGGAGTTCGGCGACGACCAGGCCGTCCTCGGCGATGCGACTGAGCAGGGCGGAGTTGCGTTTCGGGTAGCTGACGTCGACGCCGCAGGCCAGGACCGCGATCGTCAGGCCGGTGGCTGCGAGGGCTCCGCGGTGTGCCGCCGCGTCGATTCCGAAGGCGCCGCCGGAGACGATCGTGAGGCCGTTGTCGGCGAGGCCGGAGGACAGTTCGGCGGATACGTGTTCGCCGTACGACGAGCTGGCGCGGGCGCCGACGATTGCGACGGATCGAATCACGGACTGGCGGAGGTTGGCGCGGCCGCGGACCCAGAGGCCGAACGGTACGCCGGCGCGGCGGGTCAGCTGGCCGGCTTCTTCGAGTACTTCGACCTCGCCAGGCCACTCGTCGTCGCCGGGGATCACGAATCGTGCGCCTGCGGCCGCGGCTCGCTCGAGATCTCGGTGTGGGTCGGCCGTGGCGAGTCGCGTGGACCAGCGCTCCAGGCCGGAGGCGTTGCGCTGGAGACGGTCCCAGATCTCCAACGGGGAAAGGCCGTCGAAGGCTTTCAGAGCGGCGAGGTCGCCCGGCTCGACCACCCGGGACAGGCCTGCGCGAGCCAGACGTTCTTCATCTCCGTTGCCACCAGCAACCGACTCGTAGCCGTCCGCTCCTCGCCCGGAGCCAGAACCTTCGGTCGTGAGTGCGTAGTAGGTGGGGGTCATTGGCTGGGTCCTTTGAGGGGGCGGAGATCGGACAGTTGGGTCAGGGGCTCGCCTGCGCGGAGTTGGTAGGCCTCGTGGGTTTGCTCGACGGTGGGGATGTTGGCGCCGGCTAGGTCGGTCAGGGTCCAGGCGAGACGGACTACGCGGTCGAAGCCTCGGGCTGTGAGGCGGCCGGCGGTGTAGTGGGCTTCCAGGAGTTTTTGGCTGGCGTCGTCCAGCGGGTGCTCGCGACGTAGAACTGGGCCGGGGATCTGGCTGTTGAGGGTCCAGGCGGTTTCGCGATAGCGGTGCGTCTGGCGGTCGCGGGCCGCCTGGACGCGGGCGGCTACGACGGCGGTCGACTCCACGGGTTGGCCGTCGGTGACGGTGCGAGCGGCCGGCAGGATCTGGCGCTGGATGTCGAGGCGGTCCTTGATCGGGCCGCTGATTCGTTGGCGGTACCGCGCCAGGTGCTGCGGTGTGCAGCTGCAGATGCCTTGGTTGGTGCCGGCCAGGCCGCAGGGACAGGGGTTGGCGGCAAGGACGAGCATGAAGCGGGCGGGGAACTTGGCAACGGCTGCGGCTCGGTGAACCTCGACGAAACCCGACTCGAGCGGCTGCCGGAGGGTGTCGAGGGTCAGAGGATGCATCTCGGGCGCCTCGTCGATGAAGAGGATGCCGCGGTGCGCGCAGCTGATAGCGCCCGGTCTCGGGACGCCGGTGCCGCCGCCGACGAGGCTGGACAGGGACGCCGTGTGGTGCGGTGCGATGAACGGCGGGCGGTGGACCAGCTCGGCGTCGTTGGTGAGCAGGCCGGCGAGTGAGTGCACGGCTGAGACTTCCAATGAGTCGTCGGTGCTGAGGTCGGGCATCAGCCCGGCGAGGCGCTCGGCGAGCATCGTCTTGCCGGATCCCGGTGGGCCGTGCAGGAACAGGTGGTGGCCGCCGGCGGCTGACGCCTCGATCGCGCGTCGGCCCTCCTGCTGGCCGATGATGTCGTCGAGATCGACCCCCGGCACCCGGATCAGCGACTCCGACACCAGGCGCGGCTCGGCGCGGGGTGGTGCTTCGTCGGGGATCTCGGTACCGCGGAGCAGGGCGAGGACCTGGCGGAGCGAGCGAGCGCCGTACACCTCGATGCCGGGGACCAGGCGGGCCTCGCCGACGTTGAGGTCGGGGACGACGATGCGGTCGAAGCCGGCCCGGGACGCGGCCAGGGTCATCGCGAGTGCGCCGCGGACCTCGCGGATGCGGCCGTCGAGGCCTAGCTCGCCGATGATCGCCGTACGGCGGAGTGCGCCGGGATCGACTGCGCCGGCTGCCGTGAGGAGCGACAACGCGATGGCGACGTCGTAGTGCGAGCCGGTCTTGGGCAGGGTGGCGGGCGACAGGCCGATCGTGACCTTGCGGTCGGGGAATCGCTCGCCGCTGTTCACCACGGCGGCGCGGACGCGGTCGCGGGCTTCGGACAGGGACGTGTCGGGCAGACCGATCAGGGTTGTCTTCGGCAGGCCCTGGGCGATGTCGGCCTCGACCTCGACGAGGTGGCCCTCCAGGCCGACCAGCGCGACGGACCAGGTGTGTGCGAGCGTCATCAGATCGCACCTCGCACGTGGTCCACCGTGGGTGGCGTGTTGTGGTCGAACAGGATCGAGATGATGTCGATCCGGATCTCGGCCGGTCTGAGCTGATGGGTCTGCAGCCAGCGGCCGGCCAGCCTCCGGAGCGTGGCCAGCTTCCGGTAGGTGATCGACTCCAGCGGGGTGCCGTAGTTCAGGCCGCGCCGGGTCTTCACCTCACAGACGACGAGTGTGTCGCCTTCACGCGCGACGATGTCGATCTCGCCGAACTCGCAGCGCCAGTTGCGCTCGAGCACGGCGAAACCGTGGGTGCTGAGATACCTCGCGGCGAGATCCTCGCCGTACCGTCCGACGGTGTTCCTGGTCCGCATCGATGACCACCTCCGGCAGAGAAGATGCCGGGATCAGGCCTCGAAAACGGAGGTCAGTTTTTGGCTGTGGACAACCTCAGCGGCCGAAGTCGGAGTCCTTCGGGACTTCCAGGTCGGACTTGGCGAGTTCCTCGATGTTGACATCGCGGAAGGTGACGACCTTGGCGTTCTTCACGAAGCGGGCGGAACGGTACACGTCCCAGACCCATGCGTCGGCCATCGTCACCTCGAAGTACACGTCGCCGCCCTCGGTGCGGACCTTCAGGTCGACCGCGTTGCACAGGTAGAAGCGCCGTTCGGTCTCCACGACGTACTTGAAGATCCCGACGACGTCCTTGTACTCCCGATAGAGCTGAAGCTCCATATCGGTCTCGTACTTCTCGAGGTCGTCTGCACTCATCGGCTCTCCACTCCGGTGGGACTGGTGACATTCTGTCCCATAACGGGCCGCAGACTGCGGCGGACATTCTCAAACCGCCGTCGATGTTGTGGGCACGGGCCGTATTCGTCCAGTGCCGCCTGGTGTTCAGGGGTGCAGTAGCCCTTGTGGATCCCGAACCCGTACTGCGGGTACACCTTGTCCCAGTGCTCCATCACGCGATCCCGCGTCACCTTCGCGATCACTGACGCGGCAGAGATGCAGGCGGCCACCCGGTCACCCTTCCACATCGCCAGGCCCGGTACGCCGAGACCGTCGACACCGAAGCCGTCGGTCAGCACGTACGACGGCCGCACGTCGAGCCTGAACAACGCCCGGCGGAGCGCCTGCACGTTCGCCACGTGCATACCGAGCCGATCGCACTCGTCCGCCTCGATCGACACCACCGACCAGGCCAGGGCACGCTTGCGGACCTCTTCGTAGCAGCGCTCCCGCGCCTTCGCGGTGAGCAGCTTCGAGTCGGCCAGTCCTGGGATCTGACCGCGCTTGCCCTCCGGCAGGATCACCGCGGCGGCCACCAGCGGACCCGCACACGGTCCACGACCGGCCTCGTCGACACCGGCGATCGGGTCCAGGCCGACGCGGCGCAGGGCACGCTCGTACCCGTACAGTCCGGCGTCCCGCCGTACCGTGCTCCCGCGCGGCAACGCGCTCATCCAGCCCTCCGCATCACTCAACCCACCCTAGGCGTCCGAGGGGACAGAACGCTCACTTAGGTGGTGGCGTGAGGGATATCGAAGGTTTGTCCGGCGCCGGGCCGGGAGCCGGGACCGCCTTGAACGTGTCCGGTACGCCGAGTTTGCCCCAGCGACCCGCCGGCCAGACGATCATGACCGCGCGCCCGGTGACCTTGTCGAGCGGGACGAACGCCGCGTCGCCCTGGTTGCCGCCGTTCGCGTCGGGATCCTGCAGATGCACGCGGGAGTCGCCGGACGCCGAGCGGTGGTCGCCCATCACGAAGATCCGGCCGGCCGGGACGGTGACCTGGAAGTCCATCTGGGACGGGGCGTCGCCTGGATACAGGTAGCTGGTCTCGTCGAGCGGCTGGCCGTTCACGAGCAGCCGGCCCTTCGCGTCGCAGCAGGCGACCTTGTCGCCGGGCATGCCGATCAGGCGCTTGATCAGGTGACCGTGGCTGGAGTCCGGCAGCAGGCCGACGATCTCGAAGAACCGGCCGATCGAGCCGCGCTTCTGGCCGCTCTCCTCGGCGCCGAGCCAGCCGCCCGGGTCCTCGAACACGACCACGTCGCCGCGCTTGACGTCGGTGAGCTTCTCCACCACGACCCGGTCACCGACCAGCAGCGTGTTCTCCATCGACTCGCTCGGGATGATGAACATCTGACCGACGAACGCCCGCAGGATCGAGGAAACGATCAGGGCACCGACCACGATCAGCACGAACTCGCGGGCGGCCGCCGCGAAGCCCGAGCGGTGGGCAGGTTTGGCGTCCGTCTTGGTCGGTGTATCGGTCACTTCTTCAGCCCCGGCTTCTTGAAGGTTTCCGGAGGACGCAGCATCGTCATCCGGTCAGACGGCCAGATTACGCAACAGGCCCGGCCAACCACGTTCTCGACCGGCACGAATCCACCGCCGGGGCCGCCCATGTGGGCGCGGGAATCGGCGGACTCCGCCCGGTTGTCGCCCATCACCCACAGGTGACCGGCCGGAACCAGGACGTTGAAGGGCAGCTCGGACGGCTTGGCGTCCTTCAGCAGGTACTCACGCTCGTCGAGCGGGATGCCGTTGACGGTGATCTGGCCCTGCTTGTTGCAGCAGATCACCCGGTCGCCGCCGATGCCGATCACCCGCTTCACCAGGTGACCCTCGCCGCTGCGCGGCAGGATGCCGACGAACTCACCGATGCGGCGCACCGTGCCCGGCTTGGCCTCTTCCTCGTTCAGCCAGTTGTCCGGGTCCTTGAAGACGATGATGTCACCGCGATCGACGTCGCGGTGCAGGTAGCTGATCTTCTCGGCGAGGATCCGGTCGTCCTTCGTCAGCGTGTCGTACATCGACTCCGACGGGACGTAGAACGCCTCCGCGACGAACAGTCGCAGGACCACCGTGATGACGAGCGCGAGCACCGTGACGGTGCTCATCTCGACCAGCAGGCTGAGCAGCGGATTCCGCTGCTTCAGCCTGCGGTGACGTCCCTTGCTGCGACGTGCCCTCGTCGATACCGGCCGAGGGCGAGCGCGAGTCGCAGTGCTCGGCGCCATAGGTGACCGTCGTCGTTACGGGCGTCAGGAGGCCGGGACTTCGCGCTTCTCCTTGATCTTCGCCGCCTTACCGCGCAGTTCGCGCAGGTAGTACAGCTTGGCGCGGCGGACGTCGCCGCGGGTGACGACCTCGATCTTCTCGACGATCGGGGTGTGCAGCGGGAAGGTCCGCTCGACGCCGACGCCGAAGCTGACCTTGCGGACCGTGAAGGTCTCCTGCAGGCCACCACCCTGGCGGCGGATCACGACACCCTGGAAGACCTGGACGCGGGACCGGTTGCCCTCGACGACCTTGACGTGCACCTTGACGGTGTCACCGGGGCGGAAGGCGGGGATGTCGTCACGCTTGCTCGCGTTGTCGAGCTCGTTCAGGACGTTGCTCATCAGGTGTCTCTTCCTCGCGCGTGCCACAGGTCACCCACGAATCTAGGTGGTGATGAAGTCATCAAAAGGCTGCCGGTCGGTGGTCACCCCCTGTGGCAGGAGCACCGAAGGGCAGCAACAGACAATCTTGCCACACGCCCCACACGGTGACGAAATCCGGTGCCGTCGACCGCGCAGGGTGATCACTTACGCCGTCTGCGTTTGCCGAGCCGGACGAGGTCGACCTTGGGCGTCTGGGGCTCCCGGCTCAGCTCCCGGTAGCCTGCTTTCCGGTACAGCGCGAGGTTGCGGTCGCTCAGCGCGCCCGTGTCCAGCGTGTACGACGTGACCTCGGCGGGAGCCACCTGCTCGGCGGCGCGCAGCAGGCGGGCACCGAGCCCGCGGCCCTGCCAGTCCGGGGCAACCATGAGCCGCTCGATCCGCCCGACAGCCTCGTCGACGACGAGCTGGACCGATCCGACGATGCGGGTGCCGGCGACGGCCTTCAGCACAGTCCCCCGCTCCAGGCGGGCCGCGGTCGCGGCAGGGTCGTCCGTCAGCGGCGGGATCGAGTAGTCGTCGTACAGCTGCGCCTCGGACAGGAAGGCGGCCAGCTGCAGTACGTGTAGCTCGCCCGCGTCAGCAGCCGTAGCAGGCAGCAGACGGACCGCTGACGTGGCGTCGTCCTTCTGAGCGACCACATCGCCCCACGCTGCCAGGAGGTCGGGCCGGCGTTCCGCAGTACGGCGTACCGACTCGTCGTGGTGCCAGTCGGCGATCAGACCGTGGTTGCCGGACAGCAGGACCTCAGGTACGTCGTACCCGCGCCAGCTCGGCGGCTTCGTGTAGACCGGGTACTCGAGCAGGCCGTCGCCCGAGTGGGACTCCTCCGCCAGTGACTCCGGGTTGCCGATCACACCAGGCAGTAGACGGGCCACGGCCTCGACCATCACGAGTACCGCGACCTCACCGCCGTTCAGGACGTAATCGCCGATGGAGACCTCGTCGACGCGCATTCGCTCGCCGGCGTACGACGCTACGCGCGCGTCGATGCCTTCGTACCGGCCGCACGCGAACGCGAGCCAGGGCTCCGTGGCGAGCTCGTAGGCGAGCTCCTGGGTGAAGGGCCGCCCGGCCGGGGTCGGCACGATCAGCCGGGGCTGTGCGGGACCGTCCACGGGCGCGATGGCGTCCAGCGCCTGTCCCCAGGGCTCCGGCTTCATCACCATGCCCGCTCCCCCGCCGTACGGAGTGTCGTCGACGGTCCGGTGGCGGTCGTGGGTCCACTCGCGCAGGTCGTGCAGGTGGACGTCCAACAGGCCGCTCTTGGCCGCCTTCCCGACCAGGGACACGTCAAGTGCGGCCAGGTACTCCGGGAAGATCGTGACGACGTCGAGCCGCATGTCAGTCCCCTGACTCGGTCTGGACCACCTCTGCGCCCTCGGGGTCGAGCAGGCCGGGGCGGTCCGCCACGACGACGTACCGCTTGTCGATGTCGATCTCCGGGACGAGCTCCTCGACCATCGGGACCAGCACGAGGTTGCCCGCGGTACGCCGGATCTCCAGGAGGTCCTGCGACGGCAGGTGCACGATGTCGGTCACCTCGCCGACCTCGGCGCCGTCAGTGGTGCGGACCGCCAGACCGATCAGCTCGCGGTCGTAGTACTCGTCGGGGTCCTCGGGGCGCTCGTCGGCGTCGATCTCGGACTGGAGGACCAGGTTGCGCAGCTGCTCCGCCGCGGTCCGGTCCGGCACCTCGGCGAACTTCACCAGCAACTTCCCGCTGTGCCAACGGCTCGAAGCGACGGTCAGCGTCCGGGACACCTTGGCATCGGTCACGAGGGACGCCCCGTCGGCGAACCGGCGGTCCGGCTCGTCGGTACGCACCTCGATACCGACCTCGCCCTTGATCCCGTGTGCGCGGCCGATCCGCCCGACAGTCACCAACACCTGCACTACTCCTTTGTACGAGATGAGGGGCCGCACCCCAGACCGGGGTGCGGCCCCTCACAGGACTGCTGTGGACTACCGAGTCAGCGCCGGGGGCGCTTGTTGAACTCGTCGACGAAGTCGATGCGCAGCGAGGACTCGGAACTGAGGGCGCCGACGACGGTGCGGATCGCGGTGGCGGTGCGGCCGTTGCGGCCGATCACCTTGCCGATGTCGTCGGGGTGGACGTGCACCTCGAGGGTGCGGCCACGCCGCAGCGTCCGGGCCCGGACGCTGACGTCGTCGGGGTTGTCCACGATGCCTCGGACCAGGTGCTCGAGCGCCTCGGTCTCCATCATCGTCAGGCCTCGGTGGTCTCGGCCGCAGCCTCGTCGGCCTTCGGCGCGGCGGCCTCGGCCTTCGCGTCGTCGGCCTTGGCCTCAGCCTTCGGAGCCTCGGCGGCCTTCGGCGCCTCGGCGGCGGCCTCTTCCTTCGCGGTGTCGTCAGCCTTCGGGGCCTTCTTCGCCGTCTTCTTGGCGGTGACGGCCTCGGTCTTCAGCGAGCCGTGGGCCTCGGCCAGCGCCTCGTTGAAGATCTCCTGCTTGTCCCGCTTCGGCTCCTTGACGCGCAGCGGCGCCGGGGCCGGCAGGCCCTTGAACTGCTGCCAGTCGCCGGAGGCCTTGAAGATCGCCTCGACGGCCTCGCTCGGCTGCGCGCCGACGCCCAGCCAGTACTGCGCCCGCTCCGAGTCGACCCGGATGAACGAGGGCTCGGTCTTCGGGTTGTAGATCCCGATCTCCTCGATCGCCCGGCCATCCCGCTTGGTGCGGGCGTCCATGATGACGATGCGGTAGTGCGGGGTGCGCTTCTTGCCGATGCGCTTCAAACGGATCTTGACTGCCACTTTCGGGTGGTCTCCCTTGGAATTACAGACTGGGTGAGCAGCACAGCGTCGTGGGGACAACGGAGTGACACACTCGATGGGCCGGCCGGGCAGTGGAGTTAGAGGGCTGCACAGAACCTGGACGGACTCAGCAGGCCATTCTGCCAGAAACCGGGCCGCCCAACCAATTGGCCTCAGGCGCGCAGGTACGCCAGGTTCGGGAGCTGCTCGACGTACGCGTCCAGGAGGCTGCGGCCGACGGTCACCGAGTCTACGAGCGGGTGGTAGGCGAAGGCCTTCACAGCGGTGGTCCGTGAGGCGGTGGCAGCGGCCTCGATCGTCGCACGCTCGACAGCCTTCACAGCGCTCACCAGACCGGCCTGATGATCGGTCAGTTGCGACACCGTCACCGGCAGTGCCCCGTTGGCGTCCACGGTGCAGGGGATCTCCACCACGGCGTCGTCGTCGAGGTGGTGCAGTACGCCGCGGTTGCGGACGTTCAGGATCAGCGAGGCGCGCTCGTTGTGGGCGATCGCCCGCATCAGCGACAGCGCGACCTGTTCGTACCCGCCGGCGGCCATGTCGCGCTCGTCCCGTTCTCCCGCGTCCGCGACCTCACGACTCTCCACCATGTACGTCGACTCGCGCTCGGCCCGGGTCTTCTGCCACAGCTCGAACGCCTGCTCGGGGTGCTCCCCGGTCTCGGCGTAGAACGCGGACTGCTGCTCCAGGAGGAACGTGCCACGCGTCTGCCGAACCCCCTGTACGGCGGCCAGCGTCTCGCGCGCGAAGTAGTAGTAGTGCAGGTACTCGTTCGGAATCGAGCCCAGCGACCGCAGCCAGTCCACCCCGAACAGCCGGCCCTCCTCGAAGGAGGCCAACGCGTCAGCCGACTGCAGCAGGTCCGGCAACCGGTCCACTCCGCCGGACCGCAGCCCGCGCAACCATCCGAGGTGGTTCAAGCCGGCGTAGTCGTAGAACGCGGTAGACGGGTCCACTCCGAGCGCCAGCGCTGCCCGGAGCCCCAGGCCGGACGGGGAGTCGCAGATGCCGATCACCCGGTCGCCCAGGTACGGAATCATCGCCTCCGTCACCATGCCGGCCGGGTTGGTGAAGTTGATCGTCCACGCTTCCGGAGCGACGGCTGCGATCCGCTGCGCGATCTGTACGGCGACCGGCAGCGTCCGCAGCCCGTAGGCGATCCCGCCGGCACCGACGGTCTCCTGGCCGAGCACGCCGAGGTCCAGCGCGACCCGCTCGTCCACGGTCCGCCCCTCGAGCCCACCGACCCGGATAGCCGAGAAGATGAAGTCGGCACCCCGCAACGCCTGGTCGAGGTCGGTCGTCTCGGTGACGACCGGAGCGTCCGCCAGACCGTCCGCCTGCTGGCGCAGCACTGCTGCGATCGCGGACAGCCGGCCACGGCCGGTGTCGTACAGCACCACCGACGTGATCCGTCCAGGACCGCGGTCGCCCAGCAAAGCGTGGTACACGAGCGGCACCCGAAACCCGCCCCCGCCGAGGATGGTCAGTTTCAACTGGGTCGTCGCGGGAATCCCTCTCTGCGTAGGGACCGCGACTCCCTCCCTTCGTGGATCGAAAAGAACTGTCGGCGCAAGCTGATTGAGTGGACGGCATGTCCCGATTCCGGATGTTCCCGACTCCCGCGCAACAGTCTGCGTTGCTGGGGCAGTGCAGGCACGCCCGGTATGTGTGGAACCTGGCGCTTGAGCAGTGGTCGATGTGGACCCGTGACAAGGGCTCGACGCCGAGCTTTGCTGAGCAATGCCGGCAGTTGACCGAGGCGCGGGCCGAGTTCAGCTGGTTGCGGGCCGGATCGCAGACCGTGCAGCAGCAGGCGTTGCGAGACGTCGACCAAGCCACCAAGTACTTCTACGCCGGCACCCACCGACGCCCGACCTGGCGCAAGGTCGGGCGCCATGAGGGATTCCGCATCGTCGGCAGCCAGGCGACCCGGATTGTCAGGCTGAACCGCAAGTGGGCACGGATCAATGTGCCGAAGGTCGGCTGGGTCCGGTGCCGGCTGTCTCGTGCCGTCCCCGAGGCGAAGTCTTACCGAATTACCCACGACCGCTTCGGCCGCTGGCATATCGCCTTCGCCGCCCCTCCGACTCCGATCCCCGCACCGGGAACAGGTCAGGTCGTCGGCGTAGACCGCGGTGTCGCCGTGTCCGCGGCACTGTCCACCGGTGAACTCCTGGCCTGCCCTCGCTCGTCGGAGACTGAACAAGGACGCCTCAAGCACCTGCAACGCCGCCTCGCGCGCTGTCGCCCCGGCTCCAACCGCTGGCGACGTGTGAAAGCAGCGATCGCACAGCTTTGTGCCCGCGCCGCGGACCGGCGCAAGGACTGGGTCGAGAAAACGAGCACCCATCTCGCGCGCCGGTTCGACGTTATCCGCGTTGAGGACCTGCGCATCACCCAGATGACCAGGCGACCCAAACCGAAGCCCGATCCCCAACAGCCCGGTGGATACCTGCCGAACCGACGCCGGGCCAAAGCCGGCCTGCACCGGGGAATTCTGGCCAACGCCTGGGGAACATTGGTACGTCGTTTGGAGGAGAAGGCACCGAGACGAGTCGAGAAAGTCAACCCCTCGTACACGTCGCAGACCTGCAGCGTCTGTGGGCATCGCGCACCGGAGAACCGCGAGAGTCAAGCGGTCTTCAGGTGCGTCGCCTGCGGACACCAGGCACACGCGGACGTGAACGCGGCGATCAACATCGCGGCCGGACGGGCCGTCAGAGCACGTCGAGAGACGCCGGTACGGGTCTCGCCGAAGCGTGAACCTCAACGCGCTACCTCCCCGTAGCAGTTGGAATCCCCGTCCTAGAGGGCGGGGAGGACGTCAAGCGAGAACCACCTCTACTCCTGCTTCGGTCAGTTGGGCACGGGTTGCCGCGTCGGAGTCGGGCTCGGTGACGACCATGGAGAGCTCCCCCGGCTCGCACACCCGGGCGACGCCGTGCCCCGGGAACTTCGTCCGGTCGGCGAGCAGGACCACCCGGTCGGCAGCGTTGATCATCGCCCGCTTCACCGGGACCTCGATCATCGTGCTGTCCATGACCCGTCCGTCCGGCCGGACTCCACTCGTCCCCAGGAACAGCCAGTCGACGTGGATCTGCCGCAGGCTCTCCTCGGTCAGGTAGCCGACCAGCGACCGGTAGCTGCGCCGCACGAACCCGCCCAGCACGATCAGCTCGATCTGCTCGTCGTTCTGCAGCTCCTCCAGTACGGCGAGGTTGCTGGTCACCACGGTCAACGACCGCCCGTGCAGGTGCTGTGCAACCCGGAGTGCCGTCGTACCGATGTCCAGCAGCACCGACTCGCCATCGGCGACCAGCTCGGCGGCACGCCGCGCGATCCGGTCCTTCTCCTCGGCATGTACGGCGTTGACGTCGGCGAACGGCTCGTCACCGCCGTCGACCGCGAGCGCACCGCCGTACACGCGGGTCAGGCGACCCTCGGCGTGCAACTGCTCGAGGTCGCGCCGGATGGTGGCCTCGCTGACGCCGAGCTTCCCGGCCAGCACCTTGACGCCCCCGGCCCCGTCGGCCCGGAGCGCGCGAACGATCTGATCCTGACGCTGCTTCGGCAACACAGGCAGACCGTATCACGCAAACTCCGTCATTTTCAGTCAAAGTTCTGATTAGGTATTGCGGATCCTGCGCAGGAGTTTCAAGATTCATGCACGAGTTTGATCGACCCTGCAGGAGTGTGCTGAGTATGCACGACCTGGATGTTGTGGTGTCCGGTCTGGTCTTCCAGGACCTGGTGCTCGGCCTGCCCACTGCGCCGCGTCCCGGCACCGAGGTCTGGGCCACCGAGTCGCACGAGAGTCCGGGCGGCATCGCGAACTTCGCGGTCGCGCTCGCCCGGCTCGGCCTGCGGACCGGCATGGCCGCGGCCTTCGGGGAGGACGCCGACGGTGACCGCGTCTGGACGTACCTGACCGCCGAGGGCATCGATCTGACACTCTCCCGCAGACTCGCCGGCTGGCAGACCCCTCTTACGGTGGCCCTTGCCTACGACAACGACAGGGCACTGGTCACCCGGGGTACCTCTCCCCTGCTGTCGGCCGACGAGCTGATCACCACGCCGCCGGCTGCTCGAGCCGTCGCCGCCCACATCGGACCCTGGCCGAACGAGTGGCTGGCGAAGGCGAAGGCGGCCGGCAGCGTGGTGTTCTCCGACGTGGGCTGGGACCCGACCGAGCAGTGGGACCCGGCAGTGCTCGACCAACTCCAGCACTGCGACGTGTTCCTGCCGAACGCCGACGAGGCCATGCACTACACGCGGACGGACTCACCGGAGCAGGCCATGCACCAGTTGGCGGAGCAGGTGCCGCTGGTGGTCGTGTCCAACGGCGCTGCGGGCGCTACTGCACTTGACGCGAGTACTGGCGAGCAGGTCGCCGTACCTGCGTATGCGGTTCCGGCGGCGGACACCACCGGGGCGGGTGATGTGTTCGCCGCCGGTTTCATCGCTGCCGCGCTCTGGGACCTGCCGCTAGCGCAACGGGTGCGGTTCGCCGCACTCACCGCTGCGCTCTCCGTCACCCGGCTCGGCGGTGCGGACGCAGCACCGCGCTGGGCCGACCTCGTGGCCTGGCAGGCCGCGCATCCCGAAGACCACCACCTCCAGGCGCTGATCAGCGCACACTCATGGGCAAACTCAGGAAGGTAGAACCATGGAGCTCTCACGTCGGACATTGCTCGGGGGCTTCGCAGCCGTAGCGGGCGGGTCGCTGGTCGGCTGCTCGTCAGGAATGAACAGCACCGGGACGACCGCCAAGAAGAACACCGCCACCGCGCTCACGATGTGGTGCTGGCCGGGCGGCCTCGGCAAGTCGGTGCTGGACGACACGATCGCGCACTTCCCGGACCCGAAGATCAAGTACTCCGAGATCGGCGGCGACTTCAAGCAGAAGCTGATCACCACCTTCAACGGCGGTACGTCGATCCCGGACATCACCGGCCTGAAGGGCGAGGACATCGCGTCGCTGCTGCCCCAGGCCGAGCGGTTCGTGGATCTGAAGACCGTCGGCGCGGACTCGATCCTCGGCGACTACCTGGAGTGGAAGGTCAAGCAGGCCACGACACTGGACGGCAAGGTCATCGGTCTGCCGATCGACGTCGGCCCGACCGCGCTGTTCTACCGCGAGGACGTCTTCGCGGCGGCCGGGCTGCCGAGCGACCCCGCGAAGGTGGCCGAGCAGCTGAAGACCTGGGACGACTTCTTCGACGCCGGTGTCCAGCTGAAGGCGAAGAACCCGAAGGCGTTGCTGGTCTGGGACGCCACCGACCTCTACGACATGGTCATCGGCCAGGGCACCGAGCGGTACATCTCCAAGGACAACAAGTTCATCGGCGACCAGGACCACATCCGCAAGGCCTGGGACACCTCGGTCAAGGCGATGACGATGAAGATCGACGGCAAGACGCCGAGCGGCTCCCCGGACTGGAACGCCGGCCTCGACCAAGGCACGGTGCCCGCGCACATCGGGGCCGCCTGGGTCGCGCTGGACATCAAGTCCGCGGTGAAGAAGACCGCGGGCAAGTGGCGGCTCGCGCCGACGCCCGGCGGTGCGGCGAACTTCGGCGGCTCGTTCCTCGCGATCACCAAGAACGCCGCCGATCCGCAGAAGGCGTTCGACGTGATCAAGTACATGCTCAACGCCGACAACGAGGCCAAGGCGTTCGCCGACGCGCAGATCTTCCCGTCGACGCCGGCGGCGTACGACAAACCGCAGCTCAAGGCGGCCGACGCGTTCTTCGGCGGACAGGTGCCGATCGACGTCTTCGGCCCGGCCGCGAAGGCGATCCCGGTCGCGTACCAGAGCCCGTTCGACGACTCGGTCGCCGCGCCGTTCCACGACGAACTGAAGACCGTGCAAACCGGCGCCAAGACCTCGGACGCGGCGTGGTCCGCCGCCGTCTCGAAGGCGAAGGCGATCGCCAAACGCCAAGGAGTCCAGTGACTGTTTCATGGCCACGCCTCCGGCGCGGCGGGTCATGGGGCTGGAACTCCCGTCCTTCCCTCGTCGCTCCGGTCGCTCCGCTCCCTCCGCTCCTCAGTCCAGGACGGGAGGCCCCATGACCGAAGCGACAACGATGCGGACGACGTCGCTGGCCGGTGCTTCGACCGGTCAGCAGCGGCGGGTCTGGTCGTACTGGCGGTTCTACCTGGCGCTGTCGCCGTTCTACGTCCTGTTCGCGGTGTTCGGGCTGTATCCGATGCTGTCCACGATCGTGCTGGCGTTCCAGCGCTGGGACGGCCTGAGCGCCCGCCGGTTCACCGGGCTCGACAACTTCGCGTTCCTGGTGAAGGACCCGACGTTCTGGCAGTCGCTGGAGAACACCGTCGTACTGTTCCTGATGTCGACGGTCCCGACGCTGGTGCTCGCGCTGGTGCTGGCGGTGATGCTGCAGTCGGCGGTCCGGTTCACGAACGTGTACCGAATCGCGTACTTCATCCCGAACGTCACGTCGCTGGTCGCAATGGCGATCTTCTTCAGCTCGATCTTCAGCACGAACTTCGGCCTGGTGAACGCGGCGCTGCGGTCGCTCGGCATCCCGCAGCAGGACTGGCTCGGGCAGCCGTGGGGGATCAAGATCGCGATCTCCACGATGATCGTGTGGCAGTGGGTCGGGTACAACACCCTGATCTATCTGGCCGGTCTGCAGGCGATCCCGAAGGACCAGTACGAGGCCGCGAAGGTGGACGGGGCGGGAGCGGTACGGACGTTCTTCTCGATCACGTTGCCGCAGCTGCGTCCCGTCGTACTGTTCACCGTCGTCATGTCGACGATCGGCGGGCTGCAGACGTTCACCGAACCGCAGGTCATGGTCGGCAACAGCGGCGGCACCGGGCAGAGCGGGATGACCGTGGTGCTGTTCTTCTACCGGGCCGCGTTCCTGGACAACGACTACGGGTACGCCGCCGCGATCGCGCTGAGCATCTTCGCGCTCGTGTTGTTGTTCACGGCAATCAACTGGCGGATCTTCCGTGGACGGGGTGAGGACCGATGACGCGGTACCGGCTGCGCGGCCTCGCGCTGCACGGGGCGCTCGTGCTGGCGCTCCTGGTGTTCATGTTCCCGTTCGTGTGGACGATCCTGATGGCGTCCAACACGACCGCGGACATCTACCGGTTCCCTCCCAAGCTGACCTTCGGCGGGCACTTCGGTGAGAACGTCCGGCACGTGCTCGAGAACGTCGCGTTCTTCCAGTCGATGGCGAACACCGCGGTGGTGGCGATCTCGACCACGTTGCTGGTGCTGTTCTTCGACTCGCTGGCCGCGTTCACGTTCGCCAAGTTCCGGTTCCCGGGGCGGAACGCGTTGTTCGTGATCCTGCTCGCGACGATGCTGCTGCCGGCGCAGCTGGCCGCCGTACCGCAGTTCCAGACGATGGCGATCCTCGGCTGGGTCGGTTCGCTGAAGGCGCTGATCATCCCCGGTGCGGCGAATGCGTTCGGCATCTTCTGGATGCGGCAGTACTTCCAGAACTCGATCCACGACGAGCTGGTCGAGGCCGCGACACTGGACGGCTGCGGCTTCTTCGGAACGTACTGGCATGTCGCACTGCCGTCCGCGCGACCGGCGCTGGCCTTCCTCGGCATCTTCACGTTCGTCGGTTCCTGGAACGACTACATGTGGCCGCTGATCGTGCTGACCAACCCGGACCACCTGACGCTGCAGGTCGCGCTGTCCACCCTGAACCGCTCGCACGGCGTCGACTACAGCATGGTGATGACCGGTGCGCTGCTCGCGATGGTCCCGCTGGTGATCGTGTTCGCGGTCTTCGCCCGCCAGTTCATCAAGGGCGCAACGGAAGGCGCGGTCCGCGGCTGAAGTCGCGGCTGAAACTCCGGAGTAAGCTGCGGAACCCAGAGCAGCAGCGGTACGTCGGAGGGGCAATATGGTAGGCAAGCGGGGGCGGGTGATCGGCCGGATCGCACCCGGGATCGTCGGCGAGGTGATGTTGCCGGTCCGGGGTGCCACCGAGGCCTTCTACGCTTACCCGGCGACCGACGAGGTGCTCGAGGTGGGGACGCAGGTTGTCGTCGTCGACTTCGACCCGCCTCGCACCGTGTACGTCGCTCGCGCTATCTAACTTCTGTTCCCTTGGAGGGGAAATGCTCTGGACGTACCTGATCACCGGTGCGATCGCGCTGGTGGTCCTGCTCATCCTGTTCCGGATGGTCTGGCGGGTGGCGGAGCCGAACGAGGCGCTGATCATCTCCGGCCTCGGCGCACACTCCAGCACCGAGCAGGTCAACGAGACCCTCGGGTTCAAGATCGTCGTCGGCCGGGGCACCGCGGTGCTCCCGGGTTTCCAGACGGTACGGCGGTTGCCGCTGGACATCCGCGCGACGCCGCTGACCGTGACGTGCGTGTCCAGCCAGGGCATCCCGCTGCACATCAAGGGCGTCACGGCGTACAAGGTCGGTGACGACTACGGCTCGATCGCGAACGCGGCCCGACGGTTCCTGGAGCAGAGCGACGAGCAGGTGATGAGCACCATCCACGAGCTGTTCGCGGGTCACCTGCGGGCGATCGTCGGCTCCACCACGGTCGAGGAGATGCTGCACGACCGGGAGACGCTGACCACCAACATCCGCGGCTCGCTGGCCGGGGACATGGAGAAGCTCGGCCTGGTGGTGGACTCGCTCCAGATCCAGGAGATCGACGACGAGTCCGGCTACATCAAGAACCTCGGCCGGCCGCAGGCCGCCGCGGTCGAGGCCGCGGCCCGGATCGCGCAGGCCGAGCGGGACCGGGAGGCGACCGAGCGCGAGCAGGTCGCCGCGGCGGCGAAGGCGGCCGCGATCCGCGAGAGCGAGATCGCGAAGGCCGGCTACCAGGCCGAGGTCGACCAGGCCTCCTCCAAGGCGTTCCAGGCCGGCCCGCTGGCGGCGGCGCTGGCCAAGCAGGAGGTCGTCGTCGCCGAGACGGAGACCGCGAAGCTGAACGCGTCGCTGTCCGAGCGGCAACTGGAGTCGACGGTGCTGAAGCCGGCCGACGCCGAGGCATACAAGCAGCGCACGCTGGCCCAGGCCGCCCGTGACGCGCAGATCGCGGCCGCCGAGGCGAACGCCAAGGAGGTTCAGCTCCGCGGTGAGGCGCAGGCGAAGGCCACCGAGCTGAACGGTAAGGCCGAGGCGTCCGCCGTACAGGCCAAGGCGATGGCGGAAGCGGCTGGTATCAAGGCGCGCGCCGAGGCGCTGGCCACGAACACCGAGGCGGTCGTGGCGCAGCAGCTCGCCGAGGCCTACCCGGAGATCGTGAAGGCCGCGGCGAGCTCGTTCGAGAAGGTCGGCAACATGGTCGTGCTGAACGGTGCCCAGGGCATCGAGGACACCCTGGTGAAGACCATCACGATGGGCGGATCGGGTTTCGCACTGGCCAAGCAGCTGATCGACTCGCTGGCCACGAAGCAGAACGAGGCCCCGAAACTGGAGCCGGTCCCGGACGAAACCGCCTGACAATCCACGTAACGTCCGAAGAACTGAGGCCTATAGCGCTCGGTTCTTCGGACGTTACTGCTTTCAGGCGGTGTGGAGGGTCAGGCCGTACGCCTGCAGGATCTCGTTGACCGGCTGGAACCAGGTCTCGCCGCCGCTGCTGCAGTTGCCCCAGCCGCCGGACGTCACGCCCTGCGCCTGGTCACCGGTGATGAACGACCCACCCGAGTCGCCGCCCTCGGCACAGACGTTGGTCTTGGTCGCGCCGTAGAACAGCTGCCCGTTGCCGTAGTTCACCGTCTCGTTCTTCGCGAGGATCGTCCCGCAATGCCAGTGCGTCGTCGAACCGCTCCGGCACACGGACGAGCCGATCGGCGCCTCCCACGACCCGCGGACCAGCTGGTCACTCACCTGTCCCCAGCCGAGCACGACCGGGACGGTCCACCAGCCGTAGCCCGTGGCGACCCAGGCGTAGTCGTTGCCGGGGAACGACCAGCCCTGGAACGAGCCCTGGTCGGTACCGTCCCAGCCGCGCACGATGCCGCTCCGGCCGCAGTGGCCGGCGGTGACGTACCCGCCGTACACCGAGAAGCCGATCGAGCAGCGGATGTTGCTGACGTAGTACGGGTCGCCGCCGACCGTGCCGGCCGCGAAGGTGCGGGGTGCCTGCGCCGCGACCTCCTTGACCGTGACCGCGCCGGCCTTCGCGACCTTGGCCACGAACGCGTCGACGGCCTGGGAACGCTTGCCTGCTTGGACTTTGATCACCACACTGCCGGTCCGCGGGTCGGCAGCCCAGCCGCTGACCGCAGCCGGCACTGCCTTGCCGGCCAGCTTGTCGACTACTGCCTTCTGCTGATCCAACGCCTTTGCAGGCACCGGTACGGCGGCCACTTGCGCACCTGTGGCGCGTACGGCGGCTGCGCGCGCGGAGCCGACCACACCGACGACCAGCTTCCGCGTGGCTGCGTCGTACCAGGCTCCGCCGAACGCGGCGCCGGCCGCTTTCTGGGCCGCAGGCAACAACTTGGCTGCCGAGGTCTCGGCTGCCAGGCGGTCCTGCATCTGCTGCTCGGTCAGCCCGAAGTCACGTTGCATGGCAGCAGACTGGCCGGGCACAGCCAGCGGCTCGGGTGCTGCCAACGCTTGCGCGGGCACAGTCAGGACAGCCGCCGTGAGTACGGCGGCCAGTAGAACCTTCATCGGAACTCTCCTCACCTAGGGGCGGTTCGGTGCGTGAGAGCGCTCTCTGGACGAGAGTGGCCTACGTTGTCAGGTGCGTCAAGAGCTCACTACAGCTTCACAGCCCGAGGTAGGCGAGAACGGCCAGGACGCGGCGGTGGCCGGAGTCGGTCGGCGGCAGGTCCAGCTTCAGGAACACGTTGCCGACATGCTTGTGCACCGCACCGTCGGAGATGACCAGCTTGTCCCCGATGGCCGTGTTGCCGAGGCCTTCGGCCATCAGTGCGAGTACTTCGCGTTCGCGCGGCGTGAGCCGGTCCAGCGGGCTGCTGCGCTTCACCATGAGCTGGCTGACCACCTCCGGGTCCAGCACAGTCCCTCCGCCCGCAACCCGGCGTACCGCTTCCAGGAACTCGTCGACGCGGGACACCCGGTCCTTCAGGAGGTACCCGACCCCCTCGCTGCCGGCCGCCAGTAGTTCGGCGGCGTACACCTCCTCGACGTACTGCGAGAACACCAGCACCGGAAGCCCCGGCCGGACGCGGCGGGCCTCGATCGCGGCACGCAGGCCCTCGTCGGTGAAGGTCGGTGGCAGCCGTACGTCGACGACCGCGATGTCCACCTGGTGCTCGTCGATCGCCTTGGCGAACTCGTCCGCGGCGGTGGCGACCGCAGCGACCTCGAAGCCGGAGTTGTCGAGCAGCAGGCTCAGACCCTCCGCGAGGATCGGGTTGTCCTCGAGGATGATCACCCGCACGGAAGGATCACCTCGACGGTGGTCGGTCCGCCGATCGGGCTCCGCAGCTCCATGTGACCGTCGATCGCCTGCACTCGGTGGAGCATGCCATGCAGGCCACTCCCCCGGCCCAGCAGGTCGGACTGCTCGCTGACTCGTGCACCACCGATCCCGTCGTCCGTGACGGCCAGGTAGAGCTCAGAACCGCGCCGCTCGAGCTGTATGTCGACATGTCCCGCAGCACTGTGCTTGGTGATGTTGGTGAGGGACTCGGCGACCACGAAGTACGCAGCGGCCTCTACTGCTGCCGGGACCTCGCCCAGCTCGCCGATGCGGAGCTCAACCGGTAGCGGGCAGCGGGCGGCAAGTGCGGAGACCGCTCCGGCCAGACCGCGGTCAGCAAGGATCGGCGGGTACATGGTCCGCAGTACGCCGCGCAGCTCGGTCATGGCTTGCTCTGCACCGTCACGGGCGTCGTCCAGCAGTTTGGCGGCCTTCTCCGGGTCATCTGCCATCGTCTGCTTGGCAATGCCGATCCGCATCGCCAACGACACCAGCTGCGCCTGCGTGCCGTCGTGCAGGTCTCGCTCGATACGACGCAGCTCAGCGCCGTGCGAGTCGACTGCACCCTCCCTGCTCTTGGTGAGCTCTTCGACACGCTGCTCGAGCTTTGCTGTCTCCAACTGCTCCTGGCTCGGCGCAAGCATGCTCAGCGCCGCCCTGGCGTGGCCACGAGCCAGAGCGGGCGCCACCCGGCCCAGGAACCACAGACTGGCACCGACCTGCAGAGGGCCGAGGGTGAGTGCCTTCCACCAGCTGTCGACGTCGAGACCCATCAGGCTGAAGTTGCCCGGGTCAAGCTTCCACAGCAGCATGCTCGCGACTGCTGCCGGCGCACCGATCACCGAGACGACGGCAACGAACAGCTCGGGGATCATCACGGCCGGCATCAGCAGGCACCGCAGGCTGCGCTTGAAAGACCTGTCCCGGAACAGCGTCACCACATCACCCGGTTGCCGCGGCAGTGCGGGTGGCAGCTCCTCGGCCTGCGGGAGGCCGAGGTACTTCGCTGCGCGGTACCGCTCGCTGTTCGCGAGTCGCACCAGCCCTGCGGTCGCGCCTGGGATGAGCCAGCCCCAGATCAGGCTGACCGGGACGGCCGCCAGCAGCGTGACCGACTTGAAGAAGCGGACGACCAGGTAGCCGGCGGCCGGGCCGCCCCGGGACAGGATCTTCGAGAGCATGCTCTTATCTTGCGGCACCCGCACAGCCGCAGTCGGTACAGCAGGCTCTACCTTTCATCCTCTAGCAGTCCGGTACGCCGGGCAGCTTCGCGTTCGGGTCGTCGATGTAGATGTTGGTCATGTAGCCATGCTGGTCACGCAACTTGGCCCACCAGTTGTTGGTGTAGCCGCCGGCGGTCACCGTGTCGCCCTGGACCTGGCACTCGACGAACACCTGCGTCGGGCCGGGCAGCGTGGTCACGACCGACGCGGACAGCTTCGGCGCCGAGCGGACGTTCACGCCGTTGCCCCAGGTGGTGAAGTTGTACTCGGGCGGGTTCGGGTCGCCGCCGTTCACCAGCTGCATGTAGTAGTCCCAGTTCCAGTTCGGTCCCGGGTCTGTGTGGTCGTTGTTCGGCATCTCGTTGTGGCCCTTGATGTGGGCCCGGTCCTTCGGGATCCCCCGCCGGTCGGCGATGTTGCGGGTCAGCGCCGCCGACGAGCGGTACATCGCGTCGGTGAACCAGGACGGCTGGTCGACGTACCCTTCGTGCTCGATGCCGATCGAGTACGGGTTCTCCGTCCGGACGTGCCAGGCGGTGTCCTTCTCGGCCACCATCTGGGTGACCTCGCCGTCGCTGGAGCGCACCACGTAGTGCGCGCTGACCTGTGCGGACGGGTTCTTGAACCAGCTGATGGTGCCGGCGTACGAGCCCTGGGTCACGTGGATGACGATCGTGGTGATCGCCGCGGTCCGGCCGACGCGGTAGTTGCTCGTGCTGGCCGGGTTCCAGATCGCGCCCGGGTAGTCGACTGCAGCGGTCCTGAGTGGTGCGGCCTTCGCGTAGACGCCACGGTCAGGCGTGACCTTCTTCGGGTCGGTCGAGACGCCTGCGGTACGGACGCCGCGGGCGATCACGCGATAGACCTCGTCGGTGTACAGCCGCGCGGTCGGGGCGTCGGCGGAGTGCGAGTACTCCGCAATCACGCCGTACCACTTGCCGAGATCTTCTCTGTCGGTCAGCTTGGCTTGATCGGCGTAGGAGTCGAGCACAGCGGCGGCGCCGAGGATGTTCGACGTGTCGTCCTTGGCCAGCTCGGCGACCGGCAGCCCGGTCAGTTTGGTTGCCTCGGACATCGTCTTGTTCACGTTGTTGCTTGCCAGGTGCATCACGCCGTAGCCGTTCGCCTGGCTCGGGGTGCCGTTGTGGCCGTCGAGATGCGTCTCGGCGAAGCCGACACCGACCAGGACTTCCCGCGGTACGTCGTACTTCGCGGACGCCGTCTTGAACGCGGCGGCGAGGTCCGGTTGACCGGTGGGCTGCGCCGGCTCCGCGGCGTTGCTCGGAAGGGCGGTCAGCGCGAGTGCGCCGACAGCCAGGACTGCGGCCAGTTTCGGTACTCGGGACATGGGGCGGATCCTTCCCGTATCTGGTCCGCCGAGGGGCGTCGGCGGTCCCGAGAGTCACGCTAAGGGAAGATCTTCCGGTACATCTAGTGTTTGAGTGAATTTCTTCCCGTCACCGGGAGAAGACCACGTTTCCACGCAGAGCGATCAGCCGGGGATGCGTCAGTACGGCGGGGTACGCGCGCGGATCCTCGTCGTACACGACCAGATCGGCCGGATCGCCGGGCCGCAGCTCACTGGGCGCCCCGAGCCACGCGCGGGCCGCCCACGACCCGGCGGCGAGGGCCTGCTCCCCCGACATGCCGATCTCGGTCAGCGCCTGGATCTCCTGCGCGACCAGGCCGTGTCCGAGGACACCGCCCGCGTCGGTCCCGGCGTACACGGGTACGCCGGCCTCGAAGGCGTCCCGCAGCCGATGCAGGCGCCGCTCGTACAGGTCGCGCATGTGCGTCGCGTAGACCGGGAACTTGGCCGCGGCCTGCTCGGCGTACTGCGGGAAGTTGTCGAGCTGGATCAGGGTGGGTACGACGGCCACCTGACGCTCGGTCAGCTCGCCGAGCAGGCCGGGCTCGATGCCGGTGCCGTGCTCGAGGCAGTCGATACCCGCGGCCACCAAGTCCGGGAGGGCGTGCTCGCCGAACACGTGCGCGGTCACGCGGGCGCCGAGCTCGTGGGCGCGGGCGATCGCGGCGTTCAGCGCCTCGGCCGGCCAGCACGGGGTCAGGTCGCCGGCGTCGCGGTCGATCCAGTCGCCGACGAGCTTCACCCAGCCGTCCCCACGGGCGGCCTCCTGCTCGACGTACGCGACCAGCTCGTCGGGCTCGATCTCCCAGCCGTAGTTCCGGATGTACCGCTTCGAGCGGGCGATGTGCCGGCCGGCCCGGATGATCTTCGGCAGGTCCGCGCGGTCGTCGATCCAGTGGGTGTCCACTGGCGAACCGGCGTCGCGGACGAGCAGCGCGCCCGCCTCGCGGTCGGCGATCGCCTGCTGCTCCTGGATCCCCTCGTCGACACCGCCGTGCTGGTCGAGGCCGATGTGACAATGCGCGTCGACCAGACCAGGAACGATCCAGCCGCCGGTGTGCACGGTCGTCACATCAGCAGCGGTGGGCCGGTCGACGACCAGCCCACCGCTGAGGTGAAGCTCCTGCTGTTCACCGGCCGGCAGCACCGTGCCGACCAGCCTGAGTACGCCGGAATCACTCATGGAGCGACCGTATCCGGCGCAGTGTTATCCGTGCGAGCCGCCGCCCGGCGTACAGGTCGGGGTGGTGGTCTCGTTGCCGGCGCACGGCGATCCGGACGGGGTGTTCGTCGGGGTCGAGGTGGGCGTCGGGGTCGGAGTCGGCGTGGGGGTCGGAGTCGGGGTCGGCGTCGGCGTCCTGGTAGGCGTCTTCGTCGGCGTCTTGGTGGGGGTCTTGGTCGGTGTGCTCGTCGGCGTCTTGGTCGGCCGGTCGGTCGGCGTGTCCACCGGCCTCGGCAGGGTCGGAGTCGCCCACGGCGTGGACGGCGGCACGGCGGTCGGCAGCGTCGTCGGCACCGCGGTCGGCGTCGGAGTCGGCGTCTTGGTGTCGTCCGGTACGTCCGGGACGTCCCGCGGGTCGACCCGGCGGTCGGCGTTGCCGTTCGCCTTGGCGCTCGCGATGTTGCCCTTCGCGTTCGGCACCAGGACCGCGTTCTTGCTGTAGACGCGCATCCACTTCAGCACGGTCGCGACGAAGTCCTTGGAGTGCTGGTAGCGGAGCAGAGCGGCGACCAGGTCCCGTGGGCTGCGCAGGTCGTCGCCCTCGGAGCAGAGCACCACGGCGACCGTGGTGATCGCGTCGTACACGTTGTTCGGGTTGCGGTAGCCGTCACCGTTGCCGTCGGCGCCGTACTCGTCCCAGACCTGCGGGATGATCTGCATCGGGCCGACCGCGCGGTCCCAGGTCGAATCCGCGTCGTACTTGCCCTTGTCGGAGTCGGCGATCCTGCCGTTGCCGTGCCGGCCGTTCAGCACCGGGCCGAGGATCCGGCCGCGGGTGGTGCCGGCCACGTCGACGCGGCCGCCGCTCGCGTGATCGGACTCGACCTTGCCGACACCGGCCAGCAGCGGCCAGGTCAGACCACAGTTCGGCCGCACGACCGCGAGGTTCGCGGTGGCGCGGCGGTAGGCGGGGAACACCCCGCGCGGAATGCCGTTCACGGCACCCGGACGACCCGGACGGACGACCGAGCGGCCGTCGGTGGCCCCCTGCACGGGGACGTCGTCGCGGGCAGGTTTGTCGGATCCGAGCCGGCCGTCCACTCCGGGACGCTGCGGCACGATCATCGTCAGCTCGTCGAACTCACCGCTGTTCAGCCCGGCCCCAGGCGATGGGGCGACCGGGTTACCTGCCGTGAGCGGTCCGGAGGCACCGGCTCCGCCCGAGGCGACGGTCACGATGGCCCCGACCAGGAGCGGGGCCGTACACAATGAAGCGATGATGATTTTGACCCGACGGTTACCACTACGGGTTAGGCGCATAGCCCCTTCAACGAACCGAGCGCCAGAAAGTTACATCAAGACGACGCAAAGTTACGACGCCCAGAAACCCCTCGGAAACCCGGCACCGAGGTAACGAACGCCGCTACCTGACCCTACAGGCCGTAGGCACCAGACCGACAATCGGCTGCGGTTCAGTTGGTCGTCTGCGGAGCAGCACCGGGAGTTCGCCGTCGGCCGGGCTCGGCCGGGCTCAGCCGGCGGACGGCGCGGCGCTCGGGCTGCACGGAACCGGCGTCGTGGGCTCGGTCGGCGTCCCGTCCGGGGTCGTCGACGTGGTCGTCGAGCCCGACGGCTCGCCGCTCGGAGTCGTGGTCTCCGGAGCCGGCGTCGGGGTCTCGCTCGGCGCCGGCGTCGGCGTGCAGGTCGGGTCGCTCGGAGTCGGCGTCGACGGTGTGGTCGTCGGGGTGTTCTGCGTGTTGGTCGGCGTGCTGGTCGGCGGATCGAGCGGCGGCCTGGTGACCGACGGCGTGGGCTTGCTCGACCCGGTCGCGCTCGGGATCGGCCGCGACGACGGGGCCACCGTCGGGTGCGTGGTCGGAACGGTCGTCGGCACCGTGGTGGGCACAGTGGTCGGGACCGTCGTGGGCGCCGACGTCGGTGCGGTGGTCGACGGCGAGGTCGTCGTACGGGTCGAATCCCGCTCGTCGTTGTTGCCGTCGTCGTCCGGGGTGTTGATGACGCCCGGCTTGTCCGGGATCGTCACGGTGTCCTTGCTGTACGTCTGCATCCACCGCAGCACGGTCGACACGTAGTCCATCGAGTGGTTGTAGCGCAGCACCGCCTGGACCAGGCCCTGCGGATCCGCCAGGTTCGCGCCGCCGGAGCACAGGTAGTCACCCGCCGCCCGCGCCGCGTCGAACACGTTGTGCGGATCCTTGAGCCCGTCACCGTTGCCATCGGCACCGAACGCCTTCCAGGTGCCCGGGACGAACTGCATCGGGCCGACAGCGCGATCCCACGTCGCGTTCCCGTCGTACACGCCCTGGTCGGTGTCGGAGATCGCCGCCATCCCGGGGCCGCCGTCGAGGACCGGGCCGAGGATCTTGCCGCGGGTGTTGCCGTTCGCGTCCACCTTGCCGCCGCTCGCATGCCCGGACTCGACCTTGCCGATCCCGGCCAGCAGCGGCCACGTGATGTGGCAGCCCGGCATCGACATCGCGAGATCGCGCGCCGCCTTCTGGTACGCCGCCAGCACGGTGCCCGGGATGCCCGAGGTGTCCCCGAACACGCCGGGGATCGGCTTCACGGTGCCGTCCGTCGTACCCGTGATCGGGACCTGGACGGTGGACTTCTCCTGCGTCGGCAGACTGCCGTCGACACCCGGCTGGTTCGGCACCGCGTCGGCCAGGTCGTCGAACACCGCGTCCTGCCGCGGGGCGGCCAGCGCGTGCGCGTCGACGATGAACGTGTTCGAGGTGACCCCGCCGACCACGAACACGGCGACCATGGCGGTGGGCGGAGCCAGGCAGACCCAGGTGGCGGTCAGCTTTCCCCGCCACGTGTCCAGGTTCTTGAACTGCTGCCTCATCCGAACCGTCCTCGACGCATTCCGCAGATGGTGTGTCACTCGGGCGTAGGGACGATCTTAGCCGCCGGAAGGTCGGCCACAACCGGAGCCGGTGCGCCGTGACCGAGTACCGAACAGGCAAGTTCAGGTATTCGTCCCCCGGTGTTCACTCCCCCACGCCTCACCACAGTAGGCCTCAGGCAGCACCGAGCGCGCCGGGTGAACGGATGACAATTTGGACATCCGTTCGGCCGACACGGGTCTGCCCTTTCAGGAAGGGCTCAGTTGCCGCCGAGCATCTTCTTCAGGTCGTCCGGCAGCTCGAAGTCGCCGCCGTCCTGCCCGCCGCCGAAGGCCGCCGGCAGCTGACCCGGCTGCGGGGCCTGCGGCTGCTGGCTGCCTTGGTTCGCCCGCTTGGCGGGGTTACCGGAACCGCGCTTCTTGCCCTTCTTCTGCTGCTGCTGCTTGGCCTTCCGGCCGCCGCCCACACCCGGCATCCCGGGCATCCCGGGCATCCCCGGCATCCCCTTGCCGGACGCCATCGCGGACATCATCTTGCGGGCCTCGAAGAACCGCTCGACCAGGCCGCTGACGGTCGCCACCTCGGTCCCGGACCCCTTCGCGATCCGAGCCCGGCGGGAGCCGTTGATGATGTTCGGGTCGTTCCGCTCGGCCGGGGTCATCGAATGGATGACCGCCTCGATCCGGTCGATCTCGCGCTCGTCGAAGTTCTCCAGCTGGTCCTTGAACTGGTTCGCGCCGGGCAGCATGCCGAAGATCTTGGTCAGCGGGCCCATCTTGCGCACCGACTGCATCTGGGCGAGGAAGTCGTCCAGCGTGAAGTCCTTGCCGCCGCGCTTCTGCAGCTTGGCGGCCGTCTTCGCGGCCTCCTCGGCGTCGAACGACTTCTCCGCCTGCTCGATCAGGCTCATCACGTCGCCCATACCGAGGATGCGGGACGCCATCCGGTCGGGGTGGAAGACGTCGAAGTCCTCGAGCTTCTCGCCGTTGCTGGCGAACATCACCTGGCGACCGGTGACCTGCGCGATCGACAGCGCGGCACCACCGCGGGCGTCACCGTCCAGCTTGGACAGTACGACGCCGTCGAAGCCGACCCCGTCGAGGAAGGCCTGCGCGGTGTTGACCGCGTCCTGACCGATCATCGCGTCGACGACGAACAGGATCTCGTCCGGGTTGACCGCGTCGCGGATGTCGGCGGCCTGCTTCATCAGCTCTTCGTCGACACCCAACCGGCCGGCGGTGTCGACGATGACCACGCTGTGCTGCTTGGTGCGCGCCTCGTCCATCGCCTTGCGGGCCACGTCGACCGGATCGCCGACGCCGTTGCCGGGCTCCGGGGCGAACACCGGTACGCCGGCGCGCTCGCCGACCACCTGCAGCTGGGTGACCGCGTTCGGCCGCTGAAGGTCGGCGGCGACCAGCATCGGCGTCTGGTGCTTGGTCTCCCGCAGCCATTTCGCGAGCTTTCCGGCCAGGGTGGTCTTACCTGCACCCTGCAGACCGGCCAGCATGATCACCGTCGGCGGCCGCTTCGCCATCCGCAGCTCGCGGGTCTCGCCGCCGAGGATGTTGACCAGTTCCTCGTTGACGATCTTGATGACCTGCTGCGCCGGATTCAGTCCGCCGCGCACGTCGGCCCCGGAGGCCCGTTCCTTCACCGCCGCGATGAACTCCCGCACGACGGGCAGCGCGACATCCGCCTCCAGCAACGCGATCCGGATCTCCCGGGCGGTCGCGTCGATGTCGGCGTCGGTCAGCTTGCCCTTGCCCCGCAGATTCTTGAACGCGGTGGAGAGCCGATCGGAAAGCGTGTCGAACACGAGAAACAGTCCGTTTCCTCGAAGCGATGAACTCCCCGAGTCTACCGGCCCGCCAACCTGTGGATAACTCCACCGGCCAACCCCTCTTTCTCGCTACCGTGCTCCTGTCGCCCCCGTCCCCCAAGGAGCCGAGAGATGCCCCTCGACATCCCCGCTTTCAACGACGCATTCGGGCGCGCCCGCGATCGGGTGCGCGACGACGTACACCCGACGGACGTCGCGGCGGAGCAGGAGAAGTTGCGCGCGCTCGTACCCGCCGATGCCTCGGAGGAGGACCTCAACTGGACCGCTCGCGTGATCGCACGCCTCGATGAGCCGCCGGCGCCGCCCCGTGAATGGAGCGAACTGTTCCACGAGGCGGACCGCATCCACGCCGTCGCGTACCCGCCCACCGGTACCACCGAGGAGCAGATCACGATGCTGGCGGACGCACGCCGACAGATCTGGGAGATCGCCGAGCGCGCACCTCAGGACGAGCAGGACGATATCCGTGCCATGACCCAGGACCTCGAGTCCCTCGAGAACTTCCTCCGCGACCCACCGTTCCCGCTGACCGACGAGCCGTTCCCGTCGACCGATGGCTGAGTCCGCCCAGCGAGTCCCCGAGCACTCCGCGACGTACCAGGAATTCGCCCGGTTGTACGACGTCGCACGGCGCCTCCGCCCGACGGGGATCGACCGCTGGAACGGTGAGCTGTATGCGACGAGCGGGCTCGGTGGCTTCGATCAACGGACCGGTGCAATCGGAGTCCACGAGCCGATCCTGCGTGAGGGTCTGTCTCAGACACCGGACCACCGGCGGCAGGCCCACGCGCTGGCGACGGTCCTGCACCGCGCCACGCATGCGGGGATGGACCTGGACGCACCTCGCGAGGCGAATGCGGTTCGCACCAATCATTCCCTGGGCATCGCCGAAGGGTTTGCAGCAGTACGCGCCACCAACGACTTCACCACCTTCAGCGAACTGGCGGGCTACGAAGGACTGGTCTTCGACGAGCAGCAGCACACCGGTGCCTACGCGGCGACGACCGCATTGATCGCGCAGGCCGCTGGTCCACGGGTCGACAGGCGCGACCTGATCAATCGCCTCAGCCGCGGGCCGGCGGTGATGCAGTTTGATCGGTTGGCTGAGGGGGTGGTGCGGAATCGGTTGGAGGAGGTGGTGCCTGGTGAGGGGGTGGATCGGCGGGCGGTTCGGGGGGAGTTGATCGGGGCGATGTTGCATCCGAGGTGGGAGGAGTTGGCGCGGCGGTCGCCGGAGGCTGGGCGGCAGGTGGCGGAGGAGATCGGGCGGGCGGTCAACTCGAAGGTCGACGAGATTCGGCACCGGTTCCAGCACACGGCGCAGGAGCCGGCGGCGGACGGCGTACGGCAGCGGGCTGTGGAACCCGTACGCGACAGCAAGCAGGCAGAGGTGCCGGCGGCGCGCTTCTTGAACGATGTTGCACCTGCCGCCGGAGCGACCGGAGAGCGGCCATCGCTCGGGGACGGTTCGCGAGCAGCGGCCGCCCGTGCGTCGGCGCCGGGGCGAGCAGTTGGGCAGAAGTTTCCACGGGTAGTTGATTGACAGCCGATCGCAAGACCGCCGACGATCTAACCTATTCAATTGAGGTTATCGGTTAGGAGACTCGGGTGCGGGTTGTGGTGGACGGGCCTTCCAATCTGGGGTTGCGGGCGCCTGGGGCGGGAGTGGTGCCGGGGTGCTACAAGTTGGCGGGGGCGGTGCGGGATCGGGGGTTTGTGGGGCGGATCGGGGCGGCGGACGGCGGGTGTGTGACGCCGCCGCGGTACGACATGCACGACTGGAAGCCCGGCGACGGCGTGTTCAACGCGGAAGGTATGGCGTCGTACACGGTGCGGTTGGCGGATCGGGTGGCCGGGTTCGTGGGGCAGGGGAAGTTCGTGGTGTTGCTGGGTGGTGAGTGCAGCAATCTGCTCGGGCCGGCGTTGGCGTTGAAGCGGCTCGGCCGGTACGGCGTGGTGTACATCGACGGGCACTCGGACTTCCGGACCGTCGACAACTCGCCGTACGTCGGGGCAGCGGGTGGTGAGGCGTTGGCGTTGGTCACCGGGCGAGGCCAGGTGGACCTGACCGATCTCGAAGGACTCGGGCCGTACACGCGGGACACCGACGTCGTGCTGCTCGGGATCCGGGCGGACGACGAGTACGTCGGCGACGTGGAGAAGGCCGGGATCCCGGTCTGGCCGGCGTCGAAGATCGCGGACGATCCGAACGCGGCCGCCCGAGGAACGCTGGCGCACCTGGCCGAGCTGGACGGGTTCTGGGTGCATCTGGACGTGGACATCCTCGACGCGGCGATCATGCCGGCCGTCGACAGCCCGGACCCGGGCGGGATCGACCACGACCAACTACGGGCGCTCCTCCGGCCGCTGCTCGCGTCCCCGAAGTGCGTCGGGTTCGACATCGGCATCTTCGACCCCGACCTCGACCCTGACGGCACTTACGCCACCGAACTCACCGACACCCTGGTCGCCGCGCTCAGCTGAACGACACCGGGTCCCACACCAGGCCCTGTCCGTGGGGTTCGGCGCGCCCGAGGACCCGGCGCACTCCGCCCGGCCAAGTCTGCAGGTCGACGCGGAACTCCCAGCCGGTCGTGCCGGGACCGTGAGTGGTCACCTGGTGCGGCTCGAGCCGCAGACGGGCCAGGGGCGCGGACGGGGTGGCCGATGCGCCGAGCTCGTCCAGGCGCGCCTCGATCGCGGCCCGGTCCGGGCGGCGCAGGTACTGCCACATGATCGAGTGCCACACGACCGTCACGTGCCCCGACGACAGCTCCAGCCCATGCAGGAACGAGACCGCGTCCTCCGGCCGTACGTCGGCCGGGATCTCCCGCGCGACCTTCAGCGCACCACGGAGCCGCTCCAGGCGATCAGGCATGTCCGGCCACACGTACGACGTCAGCGTGAGCGCACCGTCCGCTGTCAGCGGGTTCACCGGGGCGATGTCGCACCCCACCCGCTCAGCGATCCGCAACTCCACTGACGGCACCTGTCCCGACCAGGCGGAGTCAAACACCACAGGACTGTCGGCTGGCCCGTACGACGCCCCGTCCGTCACGTACCGGTACCGATCGGCCCGTAGGTTCAGCCCGCCGCTGGCACCGATCTCGAACAACCGCACCGGCAGCGGCACCGCCTCGACCAAGTGCAATAGGCCGCCGTACAGCGCAGCCGACCGTCCTACCTCGTTCGTTTGCGGCGGCTGCGTGAGTAGTGACCGCACCTCTCCCAGCCGTGACTGCAGTACCTGCTCGAACGCCTCCCAGCCGAGCACTGGGTCCCATGCTCCGCCGACACTCGGGTAGAACGCCGCAAGCTCAGGCGCCGTACCGGACAGCACCATGCCGTGTAGAGCAGCCAGCAGCCGCAGACCGACCGCCTCACCGAACGAACGGCCCTCGTACTCGGCCAGTACCTCAACCGACACCCCACCGACCTCGTAGTCGTCCACGAGCAGCCGCAGCAGCTCGGCGTACATCGGGGACCCCAGGTCCTCGCAGGCGGTCGCTTGTCGCTGGAGAGCCTCTACAACATCCACGTAGCCGAGATTAGAAGGTCAGTCGATCCAGTACGGACTTTGCGGTCGTCCGCGCGTCTTCGGACTCGAGTGGCGCGCCGTGGCTGTCTGTGAGGTAGAAGACGTCCACGCACTCGGCACCGAGCGTGCTGACGTGTGCGGAGCGGATGTCCGCACCAGTGGCAGCGATCGCCGCCGTGACGTCGTACAGCAGGCCCGGACGGTCGTGGGCGCGCACCTGCAGCACCGTGGCTGTTTCCGACGCTTCCGGCAACAGGTCGACACGACTCGCGACACGTTCGCGTGACGAGTCCCGTGCGGCCAACCGCCGTACGACGTCGGCCGAGTCACGCAGTGCCACCGCGAGCCGGTCGCGCAGGCGCACCGGATCAGGAGGCGATCCAGCGACGGTCCACTGCGAGATGCCCAGTCCGTCAACGGACGTTATGACGGCAGACCGCACCGCCAGCCGTTCTACCGCGAGTACGGCGGCAACGGTCGACAGTGTGCCTACTTGATCGGGTACGGCGACGTTCACCCGCAGGTCGCCGTGGTGGTCGGACACGGTGACGCCGAGTCGGCCAACACCAACCACCTGGTGCAGCACTGGTACCGCGACGGGCGGCACCTCGGTCCACATGCTCTCGCCACCACCGGCCAGCTCACCACGCACGCGCCGGCACAGCTCACCGACCAGGCGCATCCGCCACGGCGACGAAGCGGCCGGACCGGCTGCCCGCGCGTCGGCGTACGTGAGGGCTTCCAGCAGGTCCAGGGTCTCGGTGCTGCGCACGATGCCGACGACCATGTCCACAGTCATCGGGTCTTCCAGGTCTCGCCGGGTGGCGACCTGCCCAAGCATGAGGTGCTGTCGGACCAGCAGGGTGATGGTGTCTGCGTCGGCCTCGCTGAAGCCGATGCGACGCGCCACCCGAGCTGCGATGCCTGCACCGGTGACGCTGTGGTCGCCGTCGAGCCCCTTCCCCAGGTCGTGCAGCAGAGCGGCAACCAGCAACAGGTCAGGTCGCCGTACGTCGCGCACCATCGCGGACGCTTCGACGCAGGTCTCCAGCAAGTGCCGGTCGACGGTGAACCGGTGGATCGCCGACTGCGGCGGCCGGAACCGTACGGCGTCCCACTCGGGCAGGATCCGGGAGATGTACCCGGCCTGGTCCAATGCCTCCCACACCTCGAGCAGTCCGTTGCCCGCACCGAGCAGAGCGCACAGCAACCGCCGCGCCTCCCCCGGCCACGGCTCGGGCAGGTCCGCGGCCGACGCTGCCAGCCGCGCACAGACAGCAGGTGAGAGCACGAGCTCACGGTCCGCAGCGACTGCAGCAGCACGCAGTCCGAGGACAGGGTCCCGCTCCGGACGCGCGTCCGGCATCAGCACGACCTCGCCCTCGTGCTGGCCCACACCCTCGTCCAGTGCGAGCAGCAACGGCCCACCGGACCGCTGACGACGCCGGGACCGCGGCGGCTTCGTCATCAAGCTCTCGACACGCCGCCAGGACACGTCACACACGTGCGCGAGTGTCCGGCCCGTCGCGTACACGTGCCGCAGCAGTTCGTCCCGCCCCGACATCCCGAGCCCAGCCGCCACTTCACCGGCCAAGTCGGCTACAAGTCTGTCCGTCGCGCGGCCAGCCACCTCGTGCAGTACGTCGCGGACCTCGAGCAGGTCCCGCCGCGCACGCTCCAGCACAGGATGCGGTACGTCGACCAACCATGCCGCCACCAACGCCCGCAGTACGACGGCATCGCGCAGACCGCCGTACGCCTCCTTCAGATCGGGCTCCGCGAGGTGTGCGAGCTCTCCGACCGTGGACGCCCGGTCACGGCACGCCTGCGCCAGTCCGGGCATCCGGGACCGCGCCGTACGCCGCCAGTCGGCCATCAGCACCGACCGCAGTTGCAGTGTGAGGTGCGTGTCGCCCGCGACATGCCGTGCGTCCAGCAGCCCCAGAGCCACGCGGTCGTCGGCCGCCGCGGCTTCCTGCGCTTCGGCCAGTGTGCGGACGCTGTGGTCCAGCTTGGTCCTCGAGTCCCACAGCGGGTACCAGATCTGGGCGGCCAGCTCGTCGATCCGCGGGTACCCCTCGGCGTGCACGAGCATCACGTCGAGGTCGCTGTACGGCGACAGCTCCTCACGCCCGTAGCCGCCCACCGCAACCAGGGCAACGCCCTCGGTAGGTACACCGAGGGCGTCACAAGCCTTTGCGAGCAGCAGCTGCAACAGCGCGTCGGCCTCTTCGGCACGCCCGCGCCGCTGCTCTGCTCGATCGACCATCTAGAGTGCGTCTCCGTCCAGCTCGCCGGTGCGGACCCGGACGATCGTTTCTACCGGCGTGACCCAGACCTTGCCGTCGCCGATCTTGCCGGTCTGGGCGGCCTTCACGATCACGTCCACCACATCGGCGCCGTCACCGTCCTCGACGACCACCTCGAGCCGCACCTTCGGCACCAGGTCCACCTCGTACTCCGCGCCACGGTAGACCTCGGTGTGGCCCTTCTGCCGGCCGTAGCCGCTCGCCTCGGTGACCGTCATGCCGGTGACGCCGAACGTCTCCAGCGCGGCCCGGACGTCGTCGAGCTTGTGCGGCTTGACCACCGCGGTGATCAGCTTCATGCCTTGACACCTTCCTTCTCCGAGGCCTCAGTGGTCCCATTCTCGGTCTCGGCGGGGGCCGGGCGGGCCGTCATGCCGCGCAGACCGGACGAACCCAGGTAGTCGTACGCCGTCTCGGCGTGCTCGACCTGGTCGACACCGGTGACCTCGTCGTCCTCCTTGAGCCGGAAGCCGATCGTCTTGTCGATGATCTTGCCGAGGATGAAGGCGACCGTGAAGGAGTACACACCGACGACCAGGTTGGCCAGCGCCTGCCTACCGAGCTGGGTCGCTCCACCGCCGTAGAACAGGCCGTCGACCGCGGACGGAGCTGCCGCCGTACCGAGCAGGCCGATCGCCAGCGAGCCGAACAGACCGCCGACGAAGTGCACGCCGACCACGTCGAGCGAGTCGTCGAAGCCCAGCCTGTACTTCAGCGAGACCGCGCCGCAGCAGATCGCGCCGGCCGCCAGGCCGAGAATGAGAGCACCGATCGGCGAGACCGCGCCACAGGACGGGGTGATCGCGACCAGACCGGCGACCGCACCGGACGCGAGTCCGAGCGTGGTGGCCTTGCCGTGCACGATCCGCTCGACGATCAGCCAGCCGATCACGGCGGCGGCGGTGGCGGCCTGGGTGTTCACGAAGGTGACGGCGGCGGTGGTGCCGGCGCTCAGCGCGGAGCCCGCGTTGAACCCGAACCAGCCGAACCACAGCAGACCGGCGCCGAGCAGGACCAGCGGCAGGCTGTGCGGCCGCATCGGGTCCTTCTTCCAGCCGACCCGCTTGCCGAGCACGATCGCCAGCGCGAGCGCTGCGGCACCGGCGTTCAGGTGGACCGCCGTACCGCCGGCGAAGTCGACCGCCTTCAGCTTGTCACCGATCCAGCCGCCGTTGCCGTCGTCCAGGAACCAGACCGAGTGCGCGACCGGGAAGTACACCAGGAGCGTCCAGCCCACGACGAACGCGATCCAGCCACGGAACGTGGCCCGGTCCGCGATGGCACCCGAGATCAGCGCCGGTGTGATGATGGCGAACATCAGCTGGAAGGCGACGAAAGCGAGCGTGGGCGTCGTCCCGCTCACCGCCTCCGGTGCGAGCAGGCCCTTCAGGCCGACCTCGGAGAAGTCCCCGATCACGTGCCCGGTGTCGCCGGCGAAGGTCAGCGAGAAGCCGACCACCACCCACAACACGGTGACGACGGCGATGGTGATGAAACTCATCATCATCATGTTCAGCACGCTCTTCATGCGCACCATGCCGCCGTAGAAGAAAGCCAGGCCCGGTGTCATCAGCATCACCAGGGCGGCACTTGCCAAGACCCAGGCGGTATCGCCGGCGTTGATCTCCATCAACGTCATCCCTTCCATCGATACAGGGGGTGGCCGACGTCCTCAGTCGGGAGAACTCCACAACGCCGGGGAGCCCGCGCCCAGCCACACGGCAAACGGTGTCGGCGCGCCGTTTCAGCCGATCGGTCCATTTGTTTCAGGCATGTGACAAAGCGGTCTCCCAGGTGACATCGAGGTGACATGGCTCACCGGAGGCCAACATGTGGCACTCTGGCCTGGACCACACGGGCAGCAGCCGCGCCACTGCACCCGTCTGAGCTGGGGAACGACGAAATGGAGCCGAACCACGGGGTGCGGCCGCGCCGCGGCAGACCACGGGACCCGGAAGCGGAGCCGAGAATCCGCAGGTACGCCGTGCAGCTGCTGCTGGAGCGGGGATTCGAAGGAATGACGGTGGACGACGTCGCCGAGGCCGCGGGGGTCGGCAAGGCGACGATCTACCGGCGGTGGGCCAGCAAGGAGCTGCTCGCCAATGACGCGATGGCCGATTTGTTCGACCTGGAGATCCCGGACGCGGACACCGGTTCGATCGCGGGTGACCTGCGCCAGGTCTACCGCGTCGCGCTGGCGTTCGCGAACAGCGAGTACGGCCGGGCGATGATTCGCCTGGCGGTCTCGGAGGCGAACCGCGACGAGCGGTCCGCCGCGATCTACCGCGGTGTACTGGAACGCCGGATCGAGCTCACCCGGCAAGCACTTGAACGCGCACGGGCGCGTGGCGAACCGATCAAGAGCACCGCGGACCCGGTGCTGATGGTCGAGTGGATGGCCGGGGTGTTCGTGATCCGAGCCCTGACCGGACAGCCGATGCCGCCGCCCGACGACGCCGATCGCCTGGCCGACGTCACACTGCGCGCAGTACTCGAGTTGCCTGTCTCAGAGCCGTAGTCCGGGGCCCAGAGCGACCTGGTCGACGCCCATCTCGGTGACGCGTCGAACCCGTCCGCTGTCGAGGTTCCAGGCCAGGAGCCAGCCGTGGACCCGGAACAGTACGTTGCTGTCGTCGTACCAACCGAGTACGACGCAGCAGCCTGCCTCACGCACGTACGGATGATCCCCCGCCCCCTCGTTGGTCGGGGGATTGTCCTGTGGTTCCCCGAGCACCAGCAACCGGCTGGGCAGTGTCCGCAGCGTGGAGATCGCGGCCAGCACCTGAGGCTGCGACACCCTCGTCGGGACCTCCGGAAGCTTCTCCGCGACGAAGACGCGCGCCGCGGCGGTGTTCGACGACATCGTCTGGCCTTGCCAGGACCGGACCGGCAGGGTGAGAGGACTGTCCTCCACCCATTGGCCGTTGAACAGGTACCGCATCACGGAGCCGGTCTGGATCCGGTACGGCGACGTGGACTCGTTCGGATCGTTCGTCGCCGAGACCGGGATCACCGGCTGCTCTCCGTCACCGCCTTCCCCGACGAGCACCTGGTAGGCGTGGCCTGGCCCGCTGACCAGCACACGCTGCTCGTCCTGGACCCAGGACACGCTGCGGAAATCACCGGCAGGCAGCGGGAACCGGGTGATGCGGGCTGTCGTCGCATTCACCGTGACCAGCTCGCCCGGCTGCGGGAACGCGACGATCCGGCCGTACGGAGAGACGGCTCCCGAGCTGAGTGGCGACTGGCCACCGACCGCGACGAGGCCGACGTCGGCCTGGGCCCAGGACCCGTCCACGCCGAGCAAGACCGGCGCATAGCGGTCACCCTGCTTCACCAGAACGACGGCCGCGACGCTGCCCAGCGTGTGTTTCGCCAGCGGGTGCACCTTGTGCGGCAACTCCAGCCGATCGCCGAGTGGCGTCTCGAGGCGGTCGAGGAAACGCTCGCTACCCGGCGGCGGCGCCACCCAGAAGTCGATCCCGCTGATCTGTCCGGACGCTTCGATGTAGCCGGGCGGAGTCCTCGGCGGGGTGATGTCGTCGGCGCTGCGCGACGTACGGATCCCGACCAGGACCGACGCGACGATCGCCCCCACGATGAAGGCGATCACACAGATCACGACGGTACGGCGCCGACGCCGATGCGCTGTCACGCCGGCTGCCCACGCTGCGTCGGCCAGTTCGGGCTCCGGTAGCTGGTCGGCCGCCTGGAGCAGCAGGGGCTGGACGTCTTCCCGTCTCATCGGGCGTCACGCCAGTCGCCCGCGCCCAGCGCCGTACGGAAGCGACCGAAAGCGCTCATGCCGTGCGCGTGTACGGCGGTGTGCGACAGCCCGAGCAGCTCGGACACCTCGAACTCGGTGAGCTCCTCCAGGTGCAGGAGCACGAACACAGTGCGCTGCACGGGCGTCAGCTCAGCCAGTGCGAGCTTTACCGGGTCTTCCTCGTCCGGGAACGGTTTCGTCCGGTTCCACGGCCGCAGGGCCGGCTGGTAGAGCATGCGCTGGACGAAGGCGTCCGGGTCGTCCACCTTGGTCCAGCGCACCGACAGCTGCGTGAAGGCGCGCAACAGCACCTCTTCGGCTCGGCGCAAGTCGCCATAGACGAGGTACGCCGTACGGAGCCATCTGCCCTGCCGCGCATCGACGAACGAGGCGAAGTCCGGGTCGACCGTGTCCTGCATCCACCCTCCCGCCTCTATTCAACTCCTCAACTACTGCGCGCTGCTACTGCCCGACGCGTCTCTTCGCTGATCAGGTCGAAGTTGATGCCACCTGCAGCCGCCAGTCCCGCCGCTGCGGACGGCATCACCTGTGCCATCGGGTTGCTGACGTTGCCGGCTGCGAAGACACCTGGGACCTGCGTGGCACCCATAGCGTCGACCTGGACCGCAGTACCGACCTCTACTCCGTTCGACTCCACCAGAGTGGTCTCCAGGCCCAGGTCGGCCAAGAAGCCCGCGCGTGCCCGCATGGTGGTCTGAATCGCCAGTGCCTGCCGCGGAACGACCGTGCCGCCCTCCAGCCGGACACCAATGATCCGGTCGCCCGTGACCTCGACCTGCTCGACCTTCCCTTGTACTACAGCGATTCCGCGCGCAGCCAGCTCCTCCCACTGCTGCTCGGTCGGTTCCGGCGCAGTGTGCAGGAACAGCGTCACGTCATCACTCAGCTGCCGGAACAGCTGCACCTGGTGCATCGCCATCGAACTGGTCGCCAGTACGCCGATGGCCTGGTCCTGTACCTCCCACCCATGGCAGTACGGGCAGTGCACCACGTCCTTCCCCCACCGGTCAGCCAGCCCAGGTACGTCGGGCAGCACGTCAGTGAGCCCTGTCGTCACCAGCAACCGCCTACTCCGGTACGTCGTACCGTCGGCCAACTCCACCGCGAATCCGTCCTCGTCGCGCCGGGCCGTTGTCACAGTGCCGTTGACGAACTCCCCGCCGTACCCCTGCACCTCCTGGCGGCCGAGCGCGTAGATCTCACCGGGCGGTACGCCGTCACGTGTCAGGAAGTTGTGCACGCCGCCGGCGGGCCCGTTGCGCGGCGTACCGTCGTCGATCACCAGGACCGACCGACGGAACCGGACCAGCGCCAGTGCCCCGCTCAGCCCGGCCGCGCCGCCGCCGATCACGATCACGTCGTACTTCGTCATCTCTGGACTCCTCTGTTCTAGCGTCTGAACCGAGGATGTGTCGTGATTTTCAGTTTCGACAAGTATTGTTGCCGGTATGGCAAACGACGAGGACGTTCTCGAGTCGGTCGGACCGCGGCTGCGGGCGCTCCGGAGCGAGCGCGGCACGACGCTGGCCCAGCTGTCCGAGACGACCGGCATCTCGGTCAGCACACTGTCCCGGCTGGAGTCCGGCCAGCGCCGACCGACGCTGGAACTGCTGCTGCCGCTGGCTCGAGCACACCAGGTGCAGCTGGACGAACTGGTGGACGCACCGCCGACGGGAGACCCGCGGATCTACCAGAAGCCGATCAAGCGCCACGGCTCCGTGCACATCCCGCTGAGCCGGCGGCCGGGCGGACTGCAGGCGTTCAAGCAGATCCTGCCGGCGGGGTATCCGGGCAATGACGTGGTGCAGAAGACCCACGAGGGCTACGACTGGTTCTACGTGCTGTCGGGCCGCATCCGGCTCAAGCTCGGTGACCAGGACTTCATCGTCAAGGAGGGTGAGGCGGTCGAATTCGACTGTCGCGTGCCGCACTGGTTCTCCAACCCGGGACCTGGACCGACTGAGGTGCTATGTCTTTACGGCCCGCAGGGGGAGCGGATGCACGTCAGAGCCCGCACCACATGAGGAGAGACCTAGTGAGCGTCGCGTTGTTCACGCTGGGCGGGACCATCTCGATGGCCGGCACCCACCGCCTGACCGGTGACGACCTGACCGCCGCGATGCCCGGCCTGCCCGAGCTGGGCCATTCGGTCGAGATCCAGGACATCGAGAAGGTACCGAGCTCCAACCTGACCGCTGCCAAGCTGCTCGAGGTCGTCGACGCCGCCTCCAAGGCCGTCGCCGCCGGAGCCGTGGGAGTCGTCGTCACTCAGGGAACCGACACGCTGGAAGAGAGCGCCTTCCTGGCCGACCTGATCTGGCCGCACCCGCAGCCGCTCGTGTTCACCGGTGCGATGCGCAACCCGACACTGGCCGGTCCCGACGGCCCTGCGAACCTGCTGGCCGCGCTGCGGGTCGCCTGCTCCCCCGCGGCACGTGACCTGGGCGCACTGGTCGTCTTCAACGAAGAGATCCACGCGGCCCGCTGGGTGCGCAAGACGCACAGCACGAGTACGGCGACGTTCGTGTCACCGAACACCGGTCCGATCGGCCACGTCGTCGAAGAGCAGGTGCGCGTACTCACGCGCCCGCTGCGGCTGGACGGCGTACAGGGCAGTGCTGAACCTGCTGAGCTCGACAACATCCACGTGGCGCTCTACACAGTCACGTTGGACGACGACGGTCTACTGCTGCAGGGCCTCGCCGACACACACCAGGGGCTCGTTGTCGCCGGGTACGGCGTCGGCCACGTACCGGCTGCCCTCGCACCGGTCCTGGGCGAACTGGCGGCGCAGATACCGGTCGTACTCACCTCACGGACCGGCGCCGGCTCGGTGATCCGCAACACCTACCACTCCCCCGGCTCGGAAGTCGACCTGTTGCAGCGCGGCCTGATCGACGCCGGTTTCCTCGACCCGTACAAGGCGCGCATCCTTCTCCGGTTGCTCCTGGCAACAGACGACGACCTCGCGGCGGCGTTCGCGCAGTACAGCTGATACTTGGGTCGGAAGTTCGCGACATATCCCCGGAGTGGGTACCCGCCCCGGCGGGGTGCAGCGGGGGTGCAGCGGGGGTGCAGCGGGGTGGCAGCGGGGTGGCGGCGTTGTGGGGAGTTCTACCCTCCCGAATCGGGCAGCAGCCCTCCCCAGTCCTGGTGGAAAGTCTCCCCAAACCGGTTTGGGGAGGAGCGAGGCGGCAGCACCCCCCTTTTGGGACATCTTTGAGAACCCACCAACCATTTCGGCGGGCGAATTCTGGTCGGTGGCTTCTCAAAGATGGAGCGGCCGATTCCGGTTGTTTGGGGAGGGTTACTGGCTGATCCGGGGGTACGGCTCCCCAAACCGGTTTGGGGAGCCCGAGCGCCGCGAGTTCCGGGGGTGTGCGTCGAATCCCCGCCGCACTTATGGCACGAACTTCAGAAGCAGGACACTAGGACCTAACTGAGCGACGCGGCCTTGGTCATCAGGTAGTCGCGCTCCGGCAGGCTCGTCGTACCGCGGGCCGCCGCCCGGAAGTGTTCGGCGGCGGTCTCGTGGTCGCCGCGCATCTCGTAGAGGTGTCCGCGGGTGGCGTCGAGGCGGTAGTGGCCGGACAGCTCGTCGTCCAACGGGGCAAGGAGTTTCAGCCCGGCGTCCGGTCCGTCGACCATGGCGGCGGCGATCGCTCGGTTGAGCTTCACCATCGGGTTGCCGGACAGGTCTTCGAGCAGGCCGTACAGCATCAGGATCTGTGGCCAGTCGGTGTCCTCGGCGCGGTCCACCTCGTCATGCAGCGCGGCGATGGCTGCCTGGATCTGGTACTCCCCCAGCGGAGGCGTGTTGAACGCCTGTACCGCGAGTGCCACGCCTTCTGTGATGGCGTCGTGGTCCCACAGCGACCTGTCCTGCTCAGCCAGCGGTATGAGCTCCCCGCTCTTACCTGTGCGCGCTGTGCGACGTGCGTCGGTCAGGAGCATCAGAGCGAGCAGTCCGGAGACCTGACCGTCGTCCGGCAACTGTGTCTGCACAGCGCGAGTCAGGCGGATCGCCTCACTGGAGAGGTCGCTGCGATGCAGCTCCGGTCCACTGGTGCTCGTGTAGCCCTCGTTGAACATCAGGTACAGCACGTGCAGCACGTTGCGCAGCCGGTCCGGGTCGGCGTCCAGCTCGAAGCTGGAGCCCTTGAGCTTCGACTTCGCTCGGCTGATGCGCTGCGCCATCGTTGCCTCAGGCACGAGGTACGCCGTGGCGATCTCGGCCGTGGTGAGGCCGCCGACCGCCCGCAGGGTCAGTGCGATCGCCGAGGCCGGTGTGAGCGTCGGATGGCAGCACAGGAACAGCAGCCGCAGCGTGTCGTCGTGCTCCTCGACCTCACCGGCCGGCACCTCCCGCAGCGCGGCCCGCTCCTCGCGGCGTCGACGGGCCTGCTGCTGGCGGACCTCGTCGATCAGCCGTCGCGACGCGGTCTGGATCAGCCAGCTCTTCGGGTTGTCCGGGCGGCCGTCCCGCGGCCAGGTGGTCGCCGCTGCGAGCAGTGCCTCCTGGACCGCGTCCTCGGCCGAAGCGAAGTCACCGGACCAGCGCACAACGGCGCCGAGGACCCGCGGCGTCAGCTCTCGCAGCAGGTCCTCCAGCTCGCCGTCCGGTTCAGATGTCGTGGAGATCGGCATCCGACTCCATCAGGCGGCGGATCTCCATCGGCTGCTCGAGCGGTACACCGCCCGGCCCGGGCGCCGCGGACTGCTCCGCCGCGATCTCGATCGCGCGCTGCTCCGACTCGACGTCGACGATCATGTAGCCGGCCAGGACCTCTTTCGACTCGGCGTACGGACCGTCCGTCAGCACCGGCGCAGCCACGCTGGCCGCCCGGACCACCTTGGCGTGCGCGGGCCAGGTGAGGGCCTGCACCTCGACCAGCTCGCCACTCTTCCGCAGCCGCTCGACGTGGTCGCCGAGATACGTCATGTGGGCCTTCATGTCTGCCTCGTCCCACTCCAGCATCGGCGTCTCGCAGTTCCCGCCGTCCATGTTCATCAACACCATGAACTTGGTCATGTCGTCTCTCCTTCGTAGAGCCCTTTACCCGGAGACGGAGCCGGTGCCGGGTTCTCTACATCAGTCCAGCAGCGCGTCGACGAATTCTTCGGGGTCGAACGGGGCCAGGTCGTCCGGCCCCTCACCGAGGCCGACGAGCTTGACCGGTACGCCGAGTTCGCGCTGCACCGCGATCACGATGCCGCCCTTCGCCGTACCGTCCAGCTTGGTCAGGACCAGGCCGGTGACGTTGATGACCTCGGCGAACACCCGGGCCTGCGTGAGGCCGTTCTGACCGGTGGTGGCGTCGATGACGAGCAGGACCTCGTCCACCTCGGCGGACTTCTCGATGACCCGCTTCACCTTGCCGAGCTCGTCCATCAGGCCGGTCTTGGTGTGCAGGCGGCCGGCGGTGTCGACCAGGACGACGTCCGCCTCCTCCTCGATGCCCTGCTTGACCGAGTCGAACGCGATGCTGGCCGGGTCGCCGCCCTCGGGGCCGCGCACGGTCCGGACACCGACCCGCTCGCCCCAGGTCTGCAACTGGTCGGCCGCGGCGGCGCGGAACGTGTCGGCAGCACCCAGTACGACGTGCTTGTCCTCGGCAACCAGCACCCGGGCCAGCTTGCCGACCGTGGTGGTCTTGCCGGTGCCGTTGACGCCGACGACGAGTACGACGGCCGGCTGCGTCTCCCTGCGGCTGACCTTCAGCGTCCGGTCCAGCGACGGGTTGACCAGGTCGATCAGCTCCTCGCGGAGGATCTCACGGGCCTGTGCGGCGCCGACGCCTTCGACGCGCATGCGGGTGCGCAGCTTCTCGACCAGCTCCTGCGTGGGCGCCACACCGACGTCCGCGGTGATGAGCGTGGTCTCGATGTCCTCCCACGCCTCCTCGTCGAGCTTGTCGCGGGAGAGCAGCGCGAGCAGCCCCTTACCGAGGGAACCCTGCGAACGCGCCAGCCGGGCGCGGAGCCGGACGAGCCGGCCCTGCGCGGACTCGGGCTTCTCGACCGTCTGCTGGGCCGCTGCCGGCTCCGGCAGGTCGGTGTCCTCGAGCGTGCGGGTCGGGGTGTCCCGCGGTTCCTCGGCGTCGTCACCGACCTGCGGCTCGGCGGACTCCACCGCAGGCTTGGGAGCGGCCGGCGGCAGCTCGGCGCGGCGGCGCCGCGCGACGACCAGACCGGTGGTTCCGACGACCAGGACGGCCGCGATCACCACAACGATCGTGATCAGCGCCTGGTCGGTGAGCTGCGAGACGAGCAAAGGGATCAACACGGTTCCCCATCTTGGCAGACGCCCGGCCCGCCGCCCGCATCTGTCACGTCAGGGAAACCAGTTGTCGCGGTACGTGAGGAGGCACCAACTCCGGGCGATGAGTGAGCAGCACCACGGTCCGGTCGCCCGCCGCCGCGAACAGGTCGGCGAGCAGCCCCCGGCCGGTCTCCTCGTCCAGGTGCTCGGTCGGCTCGTCGAGCACCAGTACGTCGCGATCGGCCAGCAGCAGCCGTGCGAAGGCGAGCCGCTGGCGCTCACCGCCCGACAGCCGCGCACCGTGTTCCCCGACCATGGTGTCGAGGCCGTCCGGAAGCTTCTCGACGAGCAGCCCGAGTCGCGCCCGGTAGAGCGCCTTCCACAGCTGCAGGTCGCTCACACCCGGCTTCGCGAGCAGCAGGTTCTCTCGGATGCTCGTGTCGAACACATGGCTCTCCTGGGTCAGGAGCCCAACAACGGACCGCACCTGGTCGCCTTCCAGCTTGGCCAGGTCGACACCGTCCAGCAGCACCTCTCCCCCGCGTGGCTCGAGGAACCGGAGCAGGACCGAGGCCAGCGTGCTCTTGCCGGAGCCACTCGGTCCGGTCATCACAACACGGCTCCCGGCCGGCAGGTCCAGGCTGAGTCCATCGAGTACGTCGGCGCCGTCGTACCCGGCTCGCAGCAGGTTCACCTGCAGGTCGCGTCCCGTCGGGAGCGGCAGCGGCCTCGTCGGCTCGGTGACCGGTGCAGGGGTGTCTACGAGTTCCTGCACTCTGTCGAGGGACGCCCGTACCCGGATGGCCAGTTGAGCGGCGGCCGGGATTCCGCCGAGTACGTCGGCCAGGGCGAGCGGGGTGAGGACCAGTACTGCGAAGACGGCACCTGTGATGTTCGCCGTACTGCCGAGGACCAGGGCGGCCACGCTGGCGCAGCCAACGCACAGGACGAGCAGGGCGCTGCCGAGACCGGCGCTCCAGGCGGACCGGCGTTCGGCCGCGGCCAGGCGGGCGTCGCGGCGGCTGAAGTCGTCCAGCACCGCGTCGATCGCGTTGTAGGCGACCACGTCGGCTGCGGTGAGCAGCGACTCGGTCGTGGTGGCTGCGATGTCGCCACGGGCGCCAGCGAGGAGGCGCTCGGCTCGCTCGGCGGTCCGGGCGGTCAGCCACGGTACGACTGTGCACGCGACCAGGACCACCAGCGCGACGGCGGCACCGGCGGCTGGGAGCAGGAGCGCGAGGAGGCCCACCGTGGCGGCTGCTGTGACGGCTGCGACAGCAACGGGTAGGAGGACCCGCAGCCAGAGGTCGAGGACTGCATCCACATCCAGCACGAGCCGGGCGAGCAGATCGCCCTGCCGCAAGCTGAGTGGTGCGAGCTTCTCCAGCCGCCCGGTGATGCGAGCGCGGGTCTCCCCGAGTACCCGGTACGCCGCATCGTGTCCGACGAGCCGTTCGACGTACCGGAAGACGCCTCGCCCCACACCGAAGGCGCGCACGGCGACGATCGGGACCATCAGCAACAGGACTGGTGGTTGTGCTGAGGCTGCTGTGATCAGCCAGGCTGAGGTGGCGAGCAGGGCGACAGCTGATCCGGCCGCTGCAACACCAAGTGCCAGCGCCAGCAGCAGCCGCCACAACGCACTGCCCTGCGGGCGGGCGAGGGAGTGGAGAGGCCGACGGGCGAAGGGGTGGAGAGGCGGGCGGGTGAGGGGGTGGAGAGGCGCCGGGGGGCGGGTCAGATGGAGATCCGACTTCATACGGTCACCAACTCTCGGGCGCCTACGGTGACCGTGCGGTCGGCGGCAGCGATCAGGGCTGGGCGGTGGGCGACCATCAGGACTGTGCGGCCGCTGGCGCGCAGACCGGTGATGACCGCGGCTTCTGTGTCGGCGTCGAGGCCGGCTGTTGGCTCGTCGAGCAGCAGCACCGGGGCGTCGGTGAGGAGCGCGCGAGCGAGCGCGACCCGGCGTTGCTGACCGCCCGAGAGTTGCTGCCCCTGCTCTCCTACCTGCTTGTCGAGAGGCAGATCGGCAGCACCCGCAGCCAGGAGCGCCAAACGGACCTCGTCGTCCGACGCATCCGGTCGACCCAGCCGCACGTTGTCCGCCACAGTCCCCAGCCGCAGGCCTGGACGCTGCGGCACCCACGCGAACTGCCGCCGCCATGCCACCGGATCGAACTCGTCCGCTGCACTGCCCGCAGCGACGACGACACCGCGCTCCGGCTCGACGAACCCGAGCAGTACCGCCAACGCCGTCGACTTCCCAGCACCACTGGGCCCGGTCAGTGCCACCACCTCACCCGGCCGCAGCTCCAGATCGAACCCTTCCAGCGCCGGCACGTCCCGCCCCGGGTAGGTCACCGTCACGTCGTACAGGTACAGCGGACTCACCCGAAGATCGGGTACGTCGGTGCGCTCGCCACGTACGGGCAGTGGTGTCTCCAGCACGCGGAACACCTCTTCGCTCGCCGCGACCCCGTCCGCGCTCGCGTGGAACTGCATGCCGACCTGTCGCAACGGCAGGTAGGCCTCCGGTGCCAGGATCAGCACCATCAACGCGGTCTCGAGCCCGAGTTTCCCGTCCACCAGCCGCAGACCGACGCCAACCGCAACCAGTGCGACTGACAGGCTCGCCAACAGCTCCAACGCGAACGACGACAGGAACGCCAGCCGCAGGCTCCCCATCGACGCAGCGCGGTGCTGGTCGGTAACCCGTCGTACGGCGGACTCCTGCGACTTCGCGCGGCCGAACAGCTTCAGTGTGGTCAGTCCGCCGACCACATCCGCGAAGTGATGCGCCAGCACGGCCAGAGCGTGCTGACGCTGCCGGCTGCGGGCCTGGGTCACCCAGCCGATCAGTGCCATGAAGATCGGGATCAGCGGCAGTGTGATGAGCACTGTGCCTGCAGCGATCAGGTCACCCGTTGCCATCCAGCCGATCACGCCGGCCGGCACAGTGGCGGCCAGCACCAGCTGTGGCAGGTAGCGGGCGAAGTACGGGTCCAGATCGTCCAGGCCCTTTGTCAGCAGGGTTGTCAGCGCACTGCTGCGTTCACCGCTCAGCCAGACCGGTCCGAGCTTCAGCGAGTGCTCCAGCACCTGCCGCCGCAGCGTGGACTTCACTGCGGCTGCTGCGCGCTGTGCGACCACCTCCTGCGCCCACATCAGCAACGCCCGGCCCACGACAACAGCGACCAGACCCCAGGCGACAGCAGTCACCCCACTGCCCCGCAGTACGACACCAGTGATGCCGTGTGCAAGCAGCACCGCCTGCACGATGATCAGCACCCCACTGGCGACGCCGATCAGTACTGACGCCGCCCGGAAGACCCTGGCGCCACGGGCGCGCTTCAGCAGCCGTGGGTCGAGCGGCTTCACGACGCCGCCACCGGCTCAACGGTGACTCGCTTGCGGAACACCCAGTACGTCCAGCCCTGGTAGACCAGCACCAGCGGGAAGAAGATCGCCGTGATGATCGTCATCGCCTTCAACGTGTACGGCGAGGACGCCGCCGCGACCACCGTCAGCGTCGACCCCGGGTCCAGCGTGGACGGCATCACGTCCGGGAACAGTGCGACGAACAGCGACACCACGGCCAGTCCGATCGCGAGCGTCGTACCGACGAAGGCCCAGCCCTCGCGGCGCAGGACGTTCGCGACCAGGCCGCCGGCGAACGCGACGACCGCGGCGATCGTCACGACGACCGAGACGGTGTCGCCGCGCAACGCCTGCGCCCAAGCGAGGAAGGCGATCGTCAGTACGGCGGCGACCGCACCGGTGCGGGTGGCGAGCCGGTTGGCGCGAACGCGCAGGTCGCCGGTGGTCCGCAACGCGAGGAAGATGGCGCCGTGGGTGACGAACACCGCGACGAAGGTCAGGCCGCCGAGCAACGCGAACGGATTGAGCAGCGTCCCGAAGCTGCCGACGTACTCGTAGTCGGCGTCCAGCGGCACGCCGCGCACGATGTTGCCGAAGGCAACGCCCCAGAGCAGTGCCGGCAGCACCGAGCCGACGACGATCATCACGTCCATCCGCGCACGCCACACCGGATCGTCCCGCTTGCCGCGGTACTCGAGCGCGACGCCGCGCACGATCAGCCCCACCAGGATCGCGAACAACGGCAGGTAGAACCCGCTGAACAGCGTCGCGTACCACTCCGGGAACGCCGCGAACGTGGCCGCGCCGGCCATGATCAGCCAGACCTCGTTACCGTCCCAGACCGGGCCGATCGTGCTGATCGCGGCCCGCCGTTCGGGCTCGTTGTGGCCCAGCACGCGGTACAGCATCCCGACTCCGAAGTCGAAGCCTTCGAGCACGAAGTACCCGGTCCACAGCGTCGCGATCGCGACGAACCATACAGTCGTGAGTTCCATCAGAGGCCCCTCAGTACGCGAACGACAGCGGTTTGTCGGGTTGATCCGGAGCCGTGTCCGGTGGCGCATCCGTCCCGGCCAGACCGCCCCGGATCGTCCTCAGCAGCAGCTTGGTCTCGACCACCGCGAGTACGCCGTACAAGGCGGTGAACCCGACCAGGGACGTGATCACCTCGCCGCTTGTCGTACCGGGTGAGACACCCGATGCCGTCGGCAACAAACCGAAAACCAGCCATGGCTGCCGACCCGTCTCGGTGAAGATCCAGCCGAACGTGTTGGCCATCAGCGGCAGCAGCGGCAACGGGGCCGCCAGCCAGATCAGCCAGCGCGTAGGAGCCCGGCCGCGGCGCGTAGTCCACAACAGCCACAGCGCGATCGCGGCGGACGCCATCCCGACGCCGATCATCAACCGGAAGGTCCAATAGGTCAGGGGGATGTTCGGTTTGTACGACCCCGGTCCGTACAACTGCTCGTACGCGTCCTGCAGCGAGTTGATCCCCTTCACCTCACCGTCGAAGTGCCCGGTGGCGAGGAAGGACAGCAGGTACGGCAGCTTGATCGAGAAGATCTCCTTCGAACCGTCCAGCGTCCCGACGGTGAACACCGAGAACGACGCCGGCTGCTCGGTCTCGTACAGGGCCTCGGCCGCGGCCATCTTCATCGGCTGCACCTCGGTCATCACCTTGCCCTGCAGGTCGCCGCTGATCGCGACGCCGACGCTGGCCACCAGTACGACGGATGCGCCGATCTTCAACGCCGAGCGGAACACGTCCTTGTCGACCGTGGGACGCCGTACCAGATGCCACAACGCGACACCGGCCACGAACGCGCCGCCGACCATGAACGCGGCGAAGATCGTGTGCGGAAAGGTGACGAGCACGACCTTGTTGGTCAGCACCGCCCACAGATCCGTCAGCTCCGCACGACCACGAGCCGCGTTGTAGCGGAAGCCGACCGGGTTCTGCATCCACGAGTTGGCCGCGAGGATGAAGTACGCCGACAGTTGCGTGCCGAGCACCACCATCCAGATGCACCCCAGGTGCACGAGGCGAGGCAACCGCTCCCAGCCGAAGATCCACAGGCCGATGAACGTCGACTCGAGGAAGAACGCGAGCAGGCCCTCGAGCGCCAGCGGGGCGCCGAACACGTCGCCGACGAACCGCGAGTAGTCGCTCCAGTTCATCCCGAACTGGAACTCCTGCACGAGGCCGGTGACGACGCCCATCGCGATGTTGATCAGGAACAGCTTCCCGTAGAACTTCGTCAGCCGCAGGTACTTCTCCTTCCCGGTCCGGTACCAGGCGGTCTGCAGGCCGGCGGTGATCGCGACCAGCGAGATCGTCACCGGCACGAAGAAGAAGTGGTACACGGTGGTGATCGCGAACTGCCAGCGCGCCAGATCGAGGGTGTCCATCGGGAGGCCTCCCCAGCCCATCTACGACGTGTCGTAGTAGATGCTAGCGTGGATCTACTACGACGTGTAGTTATACTCGTCACGTGGCGAGTGAGGACAAGGCACCAAGGCCCCTGGGTGACCTGGAACGCCTGGTGATGGAGCAGCTCTGGGCGGCGTCGGCCGCGCTGACCGTGCGTGAGGTGCACGAGCAGCTCGCCGGCACCCGAGAGCTGGCGTACACCACCGTGATGACCGTTCTGGACCGGCTGGCGAAGAAGAACCTGACGGAGCGCGAGCGCGACGGCAAGGCCTGGCGCTACCGCGCCGCTGCACCACGCGAGGAACTGGCCGCCGATCTGATGCGGGACGCACTCGACCGTGCGGGCGACCGGCGCGAGGCACTGGTCCGTTTCGTCGGGCAGGTGTCCGACGAGGAAGCGGCACTGCTCCGCGAGGCGCTGTCCCAGCTGGACGACCAGGAGCAGACGGGGTGACCACCGCGGTCCTGCTAGCCGTACTGGCGCTGGTGCTGACCGGCCCGGCACCGGCTCTGCTGGCTCGTTCCGCCTGGCCCTACCGGGTCCCCCGCGCCGCAGTCATCCTGTGGCAGGCGATCGCACTGGCCGCCGTACTGGCTGCGCTAGGTGCTGGTATCGCGTTGTCGTACTCGATTGCTGGACGGCCAGGTGAGCCACGGTTCGATCCGTCGTCGGCACGGGACCTGGTGGCGGCGGCGATCCTCGCCATGGTCGCTCTGGTCGTAGTGCGACTGCTGTGGGCGGTAGGACGCGTAGCGGTCGGTACGCGGGCACGGCGCAAGCGGCACCGCGATCTGGTCGACGTACTGGCCACACCGGACGGGCTGATCCCAGGACTGCGGGTGCTGGCCGAGGAGACTCCGCTGGCCTACTGCTTGCCGGCACTGCGTGGCGCGCGGGTTGTCGTCTCCGTCGGCGCGTTGGACCGGCTCGACGACAGTGAGCTGAAGGCTGTCCTCGCACACGAGCAGGCGCACCTGCGGGCTCGGCACGACCTGGTGCTGGAGGAGTTCACCGCGCTGCACCACGCCTTCCCACGCTGGGTACGCAGTGACGTTGCACTGGAGCAGGCACGCACACTGGTCGAGCTGCTCGCCGACGACGACGCCCGCCGCCGCAACGGTCCACGTCCACTGGCGCGTGCGCTGGTCGCGCTCGCCGGTGCACCTGCACCAGAGGCCGCCCTGGCCGCAGCCAAGTCCGCCACGGTGCTGAGAGTGCAACGCCTCGCTGGCCCGGCTGCCAACGAGTCCAGGCTCTCCGCGGTCACGTACGCCGCAGCAGCCGCTCTCCTGGTCCTGCCGACGATCACCATCGCCGCACCGATCGTGAAGGCGATCGTCGACGCAGTCAGCTGATCGGCCGGTAGCGCACGAGTACGCCGCCTACACCCCACGGACGCGCCTCGATCAGCTCCAGGCCCACTGGCGAATCGCCGGACGGGAACGCGCTCTTCCCCGCACCCAGCAGGATCGGGCAGATCCGCAGCTGCACCTCGTCGATCAGCCCGGCCAGCAGCAGCGACTGGAACAGCGTGATGCTGCCCCACAGGATGATGTCCTTGCCGGTCTGCTCCATCTTGAGCTCACGCACCGCGTCCAGGTCCCGGATCACCAGACCAGGCTCGTACGCACCCCAGGGCGCACGGTCCAGCGTCGTCGACACCACGACCAGCCGCAGCGCGTTGAGCTTCTCGGCGATCGGCTCGTCGGCCGACGCCTCGGTCGGCCAGAACTGCGCGAACAGCCGGTACGTCTCGGCACCCAGCAGCATCGTGTCGACACTCTCGAGCAGTGCGAGGTTGTCGTTGTCCGGATGCGCGCTGATCGCGTCGAAGAACTCCAGTCCGCCGTCCGGCCCCGCGGCGTACCCGTCGAGCGTCACGTACTCCTGGAAGATCAGCCGCCTCATCCAGCGAGGCTACCCGAAATGCTTCCCTTCGCCCCGAGCTACCGCCAGGAGCACCAGCCCCGACAGAACCAGCAGAACCACCATGGTGACGACGAATATCAGCACTTCTCTCCCCGGATCCCCAACCCCAACACAGTTCCTGACGTACTCAGCGTGCCAGAAGTTCCCCGAACGCCTTGCCGATCTCGTCGACCTGCCATTCCAGCGACGTCGGCGTCATCACCAGCTCGACCCACGACCACCCAGGTACGTCGGCCGGCTGCCACGGACCGCACAGCGCCTCGTGCGTCCGCTCCATCCGCTCGACGGCGGTCTGCTCGATCGAGTCCGCGGCGCGCGGCGCGTAGACCCGGAACGAGTTGGTGTGCGGCGGCTCCGGGAAGACGCGGAATCCTTCGCTCTGCAAGGTCATTGCGACCTCGACGGCCCGCTGGTGCAGGTCGTCCATCAGCGGCAGTACGGTGCGGAGTCCGTTGCGCGCGGACACGGCGTACGGGAAGAGCGAGTACAGGTTGCCGCCGAGCCGGCGCTGCCACCGCCGTACCTCTGCGATCACGTCCTCGGGCCCGGCGAGCGCTGCACCGCTGATGCCGCCCAGCACCTTGTAGAACGACACGTACACCGTCGACGCCAGCGCCGCGATCTCAGCCAGGCTGTGCCCCAGGTACGGCGTGCTCTCCCAGAGCCGCGCGCCGTCGAGATGCAGCGGTACGCCTCGCTCCGCACAGGACTCGGAGAACACGACCAGCTCGTCCCAGGTCGGCAGCACGAACCCCGCGTCCCGCAGCGGCAGCTCCAACGTCACTGCGGCCAGGTTGCCCGGGATCGCCGCCAACTCGTCCGGTCGCGGCTGACGCGGTTCTGACGTCAGCCGCTCGATGCGCAGCTGGTGTACCTCTTCCAGCGCGTTCAGTTCGTGCACCAGCAGGTGCGCGAGCCCGTGGACTGCTACCCGGCTGGTGCCCGCGCGGTCGGCGTACACCCGCAGTACACCCTGCTGGGCCAGGATGCCGGTCGGCAGGAACACCGCGGCCGGCTTGCCCAGCAGCTCGGCAACCTCCTGCTCCAGCGCGGCTACCTCACCACCGTTGCCGTAGACATCGACCAGGTCGTCGGTGGCGACCTCCGCGAGCTGCCGCAGCCGGTCCGCGGCCGGCACTCGCCGCTGGGTCAGCCAGCGCTCACAGTTGTCTGCCGCGTTCTTCCGGCGCTCTCGCAGGTCCTCGGAGGTAGTAGCCACAGCTCCATCCTCTCGTGTCCCGCAACTGTGTTAGATCGTGGCTGTTACTACGTGCTTTCCCTCGACGGTTCTGATCTCCACCGAGCGCACCTGGTCGAGCGGAATCAGTACGCCGCCGCCGAACGCGCTTCGGCTCTTGGCAGCCTTCTCCGACACCACCCAACTGCCTGCTGTCCAGCTCCCGCCGGACTTGTCGGTAACGACCATCTCGCACTGGTCACCGGCCTTCAGACCGCTCAGCTGTACCTCCACCCAGCTCCATCCCGCCCGTGGCTCCACCGTGGCGGCCATGGTGACGCCAGTGGTCGTGTCGGACGTCGTGACCTGCTTGGAGCCGGCGACAGGCTGATCGGGACCCGGTGCAGTAGACCGGCCGAGTACGACGCCCCCGCCGAGCGCACCAGCCACCACGACAACCGCGGCGGCGATCAAAAGCCAACGGGACCGGCGCTTGGGGGTTTCCTGGGGCTCCCGGATCTCCCGCAGTGTGCGCTGCAGCAACAGGTCGCCACCCTCGGGTGGTCCCTCCAGGAACGCCTCCGGCGGCACCTCTCCCAGGAAGTCTTTCATCTCGGTCAGCTCAGCCAGCTCCTCGCGGCAGTCCGCACAGGTCGCCAGGTGCTCGTCGACAGCCGCTACCTCGGCCGGCTCCAGAGCGCCGAGGGCGTAGGCGCCCAATTGCGTACGGTCGTGCTCACTCATGGGCCACCTCCGCTGCTTTCCCTGCCATCACCGCGCGCAGAGCTCGGAGGGCGTAGTACGAACGCGATTTCACGGTACCGGGTGGAACACCCAGCTCCTTGGCAGCCTCAGCGACCGACCGGCCGCGGTAGTACAGCTGCACGAGTACTTCGCGGTGCTCGGGCGACACCTTGTCCAGTGCGTCCAGCACCACCATGGTGTTCACGACGGACTCGGAGTGGTCCCCCGTGACCGGTGGCTTGTCCACCACGTCCGCCACCTCGGTCGGACGCGCCGCACGAGCACGCGCCCGGTCAGTGACCAGATTGCGCGCCACCGTCAACAGCCAGCCCCGCACCGACCCTCTGCCGCTGGTCAGGTCGTCCGCGTGCTTCCAGGCCCGCAGCAACGTCTCCTGTACGACGTCCTCGGCCGCGGCTCGGTCTCCGGTGAGGCGGGTCGCGTACGCGAGCAGGCTGCGGCCGTGTTCGGCGTACAGCGCACGGATCAGGGTCTCGGCGTCGTGCGGCCCTGGGTTGTCACCCACCGACCGCACGATACCGGGATCGGCTGGTGCCCACACCACGACCGGGCCAGTCAGGTCAGTAGCCGTAGCCATTACCGCTCCCCGGTCAGGTCCGCACGTCACCCGCCACACGTGCGAAACCACCGACCGGTTCAAACGGGAGCGATATCGTCGTCGGCATGAGCCAAGAGATTCCCGCAGCGGTCCAGCGCGCGCTCGACGCGATCGACGCCCTGGACAACGACGCGTTCGTGGCAGCGTTCGCCGCGGACGGCTACGTGAACGACTGGGGCCGCGAGTTCCGCGGCCACGACCGGATCCGCTCCTGGAGCGAGAGCGAACTGATCGGCAAACGCGCCACCTTCACCGGCACCCAGGTCAGCACCCCCGGCAACCCGCTGACCATCCGCACCGAGGTCGGCGGCGACGGCTTCAACGGCCCGTCCCACTTCACCTTCGCCATCGAAACCGACCAACTCACGTCAATGACGATCACCGCGTGACCCAGTTCCGGCTGAGCCGCTGCAGCAGGCGGAGGGTCTGTGATCAACCCATCGGGGCTCGGCACAGGCAATAGCTTGTTCACGGCCCCCCGGGAGTGTCTCCAGACCGGGCTACACCCGTTCGGGTTCGCGGATGCGTTGGGAGATGACGGCGGAGACGCCGTCGCCGCGCATCGTGACGCCGTACAGGGCGTCGGCGACCTCCATGGTGCGTTTCTGGTGGGTGATGACCAGGAGCTGGCTGTTCTCGCGGAGTTCCTCGTAGATCTCCAGCAGGCGGCCGAGGTTGGTGTCGTCCAGGGCGGCCTCGACCTCGTCGAGGATGTAGAACGGCGACGGGCGGGCCTTGAACAGCGCGACCAGGAACGCGACCGCGACCAGCGAACGCTCACCACCGGACAGCAGCGACAGCCGCTTGACCTTCTTGCCCGGCGGGCGCGCCTCGACGTCGATGCCGGTGGCGAGCATGTCGTCGGGGTCGGTCAGCACGAGCCGTCCCTCACCACCCGGGAACAGCCGGCTGAAGACGTGCTCGAACGCGGTCTCGACGTCCCGGTACGCCTCGGTGAAGACCTGCTCGACCCGGTCGTCGACCTCCTTGACGATGTCCATCAGGTCACGCCGGGACTTCCGCAGGTCCTCGAGCTGCTCGGAGAGGAACCGGTGCCGCTCCTCCATCGCCTCGAACTCCTCGAGCGCGAGCGGGTTGATCTTGCCGAGCTGGTTCAGCGCACGCTCGGCCTGCTTGAGCCGCTTCTCGACCTTGGTCCGGTTGAACGGCTCACCCTCGAGCTCCAGGGTGTCGTCGTCACCGGTCGTGGGCAGCGGCGGCACCAGCTGGTCCGGTCCGTACTCCGTGACGAGTGCGTCCACCTCGATACCGAGCTCGCCGAGCGCCTTCTCATACAGCTGCTCCAGGCGCATCTTCTGCTCGGCACGGGCCAGCGCGTCCCGGTGCACGGTGTTGGTCAGCTGCTCCAGCTCGGAGCTGAGGTTCCGCGTCGCGGAGCGTGCCTGGGCGAGCGCCTGCTCCCGGTCCGCCCGCTGCGCCTGGATCGCCGACCTCTCAGAAGCCGCCAGCTGCAGCGACGACTCCAGCCGCGCCAGCACGTGACCAGCAGCCAGGTGTACGGCGTTCGCAGCCTCGGCCTGCCGCGCCCGGCGTGCCGCCCGCGCGATCGACCGGGCCCGCGCCTCGCGTTCCTGCCGGGCCGCGCGCTCCAGCGAGTCCGCGCGACCGGACAGCGCCCGGGCCCGCTCCTCGGTGGTCCGCAGCGCCAGCCGCGCCTCCATCTCAGCCGCACGCCCTGCCTTGGCCTCCTCGGCCAGCCGGTCGCGCTGCGACGTGTCGGGCTCGTCGCCGTCCTCGTCGAACGCCTCGGCGTCCATCAGCCGCTCTTCGAGCTCGGCCAGCCCGGTCAGGTTCCGGTCGCGCTCCTCCTCGGCGGCCGCGATCGCCTCCGCCATCCGCTCGGCCTCGCCGCGGGACGCCTTCGCCAGCGATCCGAAGTGCCCGAGCTGCTCTGCCACCGCCGCCATCGATGCGTCCGACTCGTGCAGCCGGGCCAGCGTGATCTCGACGGACTCCTTCTGGCGGCTCCGCTCGTCCTCCATGCCCTGCAGCTCGAACCGCAGCCGCTCGCTCCGCGCGGTCGCCTCGGTCAGTTTCTCCGACGCCTCGTCGACCGCGGACTGCACCTCGATCAGGCTGGGTGCCGCGTCCGACCCGCCGTACGCGAAATGCGCACCGAGTACGTCGCCGACGCGCGTCGTACACGTGACGTCGGGCAGGTTCCGCAGAAGCGAGCGTGCCGCGTCCACGTCGTCAACGACCGCGACCTTGCGCAGCAGCCGCCGCAGAGCGGGCCGCAGCGTCTCCGGGCAGTCCACGACATCCACGGCGTACGACGCTCCGTACGGCAGCGCCGGCCACATGGCGTAGTCGTCGGCCGGGGCGTCGCCGAGAAGCATCCCCGCGCGGCCGAGGTCGTGCTCCTTGAGGTGACCGACGGCTTGCAGCGCCGCGTCGGTGTGCGTGATCGCGACCGCGTCCGCAGCCTCGCCGAGCGCCGCGGCGATCGCGGTCTCGTACCCGGGCCGCACGCTCAGCAGCGCGGCGACCGAGCCCATCAGCCCGTTGATCTGCTCCGACGCGGCCAGCAGCGCGCCGGCCCCGTCCTTGCGGTTCAGACCGAGCTCAAGTGCTTCCTTGCGCGCGGCCAGACCAGTGCGCTCACGCTCGGCGTCGCGCTCCTCGGCCCGCAGCTTCGCCAGCCGCTCGTCCAGCTCGTCGAGCACCGCCTGGGCAGCCTCGTACTGGTCGTCGAGGCCCTTCTCGCCGGCGTCCAGCCCGGCGACCTGGGTCTCCAGCGCCGTGAAGTCGTGCTGCGCCTTCGCGGCGCGTTCCTCGGCTTCGCGCCGGTTGCTGGCGAGGCGGCCGATCTCGGACTCGGCGGCGGCCGCGCGGCTCTTCAGCGCGTTCACCTGGCCGGTCAGCCGGGCCAGCCCTTCGCGGCGGTCCGCGGCGGCCCGGATCAGCGCCGAGATCCGGCGCTCCTCCTCCGCCTCCTGGGCCTCCAGTTGCTGGCGGCGCTCGACGGACTCGGCGAGCAGCTCGGAATGTGCCTCGACCTCGGCCTCGATCTGCGCCTCGGTCTCGCGGACCCGGGCCGCTTCCAGTTCGAGTTCCTCGGGGTCGCGACCGGCGCGCGGTTCGTCTGCCTCGTCGTTCAGCGACCGGATCCGGTCCGCCGCGATCCGCGCCGTACCCTTGATCTTCTCCCCGAAGCCCGACAGCTGGTACCAGGTGTCCTGGGCGGCCTGCAGCGCCGGCGCGTCCTCGCGGAGCGCTTCCTCGAGCTCGGCCTCCAGCTCACGGGCCTCGTGCAGCTTCGCCTCGGTCTCCGTACGCCGCTGCGTGAGCGCGGCCTCGTCCCGCAGCTCCGCCTCGAGCGCGGACTGCGCCTGGACGATGTCGTCGGCGAGCAGCCGGGCGCGGCCGTCGCGGACCTCCGCCTGGATCGTCACCGCTCGCCGCGCCACCTCCGCCTGGCGCCCGAGCGGCTTCAACTGACGGCGGATCTCCTGGATCAGGTCCCCGAGCCGGTGCAGGTTGCCCTCGGTGGCCTCCAGCTTCCGGATCGCCTTTTCCTTGCGCTTGCGGTGCTTCAGGACGCCGGCGGCCTCCTCGACGAAACCGCGGCGGCCTTCTGGCGTGGCGCGCAGGATCGAGTCCAGCTGGCCCTGACCGACGATGACGTGCATCTCCCGGCCGATACCGGAGTCGCTGAGCAGCTCCTGGACGTCGAGCAGCCGGCAGTTCTGGCCGTTGATCTGGTAGTCGGACCCGCCGTTGCGGAACATCGTCCGGCTGATCGTCACCTCGGCGTACTCGATCGGCAGCGCGCCGTCGGTGTTGTCGATGGTGAGCACCACCTCGGCGCGGCCCAGCGGGGCGCGGCCGGAGGTGCCGGCGAAGATGACGTCCTCCATCTTGCCGCCGCGCAGCGACTTGGCGCCCTGCTCACCCATCACCCAGGCCAGCGCGTCGACGACGTTGGACTTGCCGGAGCCGTTCGGCCCGACGATGCAGGTGATGCCTGGTTCGAAGTTCATCGTCGTCGCGGACGCGAACGACTTGAAGCCCCGGAGCGTCATGCTCTTCAGGTACAAGGCGAAGCTCTCCAACCCGTGAAAGGACAGACGGTACCGAAGGAACCGCCGTAGCTGAAAGTCGCGCTGCCGCTACCCGGGGGAAGGTGTTCCGCTTCGCAGTCTACAAAGAGATCCGCGGAATCCAGCGGAGGCCAGGCCGTTCAGAGGGAGCCCGGCGAAGGATCAAGGGTGCACAACAATCGATACTCGGTCAACCTACAACCGGCGGAGGCCCGGACGGGGGCCACCGCCGTTCTGCAGTGTTACTGCGGACGGTCGAAAATGAATCGCTGGTGCGTCAGACCGAAGCGGGAGTGCGCAGTGCCTCGTCGACGGTGAGCAGCCGACCCTCGTGGATCTGGGCCACCAGGTGGTCGTTCTCCGCCTGGAGCCGCATCACGTGCGCCTCCAGATCTGCGACGCGCCGGTTGAGCAGACGAACCTGCTCGAGCATGCGCGGGTCAGTGCCTCCAAGATGCCCTAGAAGAGCCTTGGCCATTGTGCTGTCCTCCGGAAGGGTTCTGGCCGGTCGCGCTCCGTATCGGGGTCATCAGGGAGCGCCGAAAATGTGTGCCGTCTTTCAGGGTGACACCGGCGAGGGCGACGGGTCAACCTGGGCCACGTTTATTAACGATACCTCGTTCACCAGCGGACCAGGCGCGGGACCGGTTGACATTTCGGGCACCGGTACGACGAACGGTTCATGAACGGCTCGCGACGGATCGGCCGGCCGTCCCGCGGGCACGGCGATCCCTCCTGCCCGTAGACGTTCAGGCCGCGCTCGAAGTACCCCGATTCCCCGTTCACGTTGACGTACAGGGCGTCGAAGCTGGTGCCACCAACGGTCAGCGCCTCGGCCATCACGGCGTGCGCCTGCTCGAGGATGTCCTTTATTCGTAAGGGTTTCAGCGTTTCTGTCGCCCGGGCGTAATGCAGCTTGGCTCGCCACAACGCCTCGTCGGCGTAGATGTTGCCGATCCCGCTGATCGCGGTCTGGTCCAGCAGTGCGCGTTTGAGGCCGGTCCGGCGGCGGCGGATCTTGGCCGTCGCCTCGTCCGGATCGAACAGAGGATCGAACGGGTCCCTGGCGATGTGGGCAATCTCGGCGGGCAGCTCGGCGCCGCCCTCGGAGTACGACAGACCACCGAACATCCGCTGGTCCACAAAACGGACCTCTCCGCCGCCGTCGGCGAACCGGAACCGGACGCGGAGATGCGGCTCGTCGGGCGCGCCGACCGGCTGGACCCGGAACTGGCCGCTCATTCCGAGGTGTGTCAGAACCGCGTCACCGGACGTCAGCGGCAGCCACAGGTACTTGCCGCGCCGGGCCGGCTCCGCGAAAACCTGCCCCTTGAGCCTCGAGACGAAGTCCTCCGGCCCGGCGGCGTGACGCCGTACCGGGCGGGGGTGGAGCACCTCGACGGACTCGACGGTCCGCCCGGTGAGGAACTCCACCAGGCCCCGCCGGACCACTTCTACCTCTGGGAGCTCCGGCACTCAGGGCTGCTGCGAGGGGTCCGTGCTGTCGGGATGCGCGGCGCGCAGGGCCTTCCAGGCGGTCTCGGCGGCCTGCTGCTCGGCTTCCTTCTTGCTCCGGCCGATGCCGTGCCCGTAGGTGTCGGAACCGATCCGGACCCGCGCCTCGAACGTCTTCGCGTGGTCCGGTCCGGACTCCGCGATCACGTACTCGGGGACGCCGACGCCGAGCTGGGCGACCAGCTCCTGCAGCGACGTCTTCCAGTCCAGGCCGGCGCCGAGCCGGGCCGACGACTCCATCAGGTCGTCGAACAGCCGGTGCACGACCCCGCCCGCGACCTCGAAGCCGCGGTCGAGGTAGACGGCGCCGATCAGCGCCTCGACGCAGTCGGCAAGGATCGACGACTTGTCCCGGCCGCCGGTGGCTTCTTCGCCGCGGCCGAGCCGCAGGTACTTGCCCAGCTTGAGCTCGCGGGCGACACCCGCGAGCGCACGCATGTTGACCACCGCGGCCCGTAGCTTGGCCAGTCGGCCCTCGGACAGGTCCGGGTGGTTCCGGAACAACGACTCCGTGACGATGACGCCGAGCACGGAGTCCCCGAGGAACTCCAGCCGCTCGTTGGTCGGCAGCCCACCGTTCTCGTACGCGTACGAGCGGTGGGTGAAGGCGTGCTCCAGCAGTTCGTCAGCCAGCGATACGCCGAGCCGCTGGTTCAGCTCGGCGTAGAGCCCCGTTTCGTTGGCAGAGTTCACTGTGAAGGTTGCCGTTTAGCTCTCGACGACCTGGCGGCGCTCACCCTTGGCGCCGTACTGGCCGCAGTTCGGGCAGACGGTGTGCTGCAGGTGCTTCGCGCGGCAGGCGGGGTTCACGCAGGTGACCAGCGACGGGGCAGTCGTCTTCCACTGCGCCCGGCGGCTCCGGGTGTTGCTGCGCGACATCTTCCGCTTCGGAACGGCCACGGTTATGACTCCTCGGTTCGGCCGGGGGCTGGTGGACCCGGCCGGCTCAGTCTGACGATTTCGGTACTGCGGTGGTGCGGTGGAGCTGTTTTCAGTTGTCCTGCTCGTCCTGCGTGAGCAGTCCGCCGAGGGCGGCCCAGCGTGGATCGGACCCGTCCTCGTGTTTGTGGCCGGGCTCGTCCGCCAGGCGTACCCCGCAGTCGGGGCACAGACCCGTGCAGTCGTCCGTACACAGTGGCTGGAACGGCAGTGCGAGCACCACCTGGTCCCTCAGCACCGGCTCGAGGTCGATCAGATCGCCCTCCATCCGGCTGGCCTCGTCCGGCTCGGCTTCGCTCTCCGGGTAGACGTACAGCTCCTGGATGTCAGCGAGGAACTCGTCCTCGATATCAACCAGGCACCGCGCGCACTCCCCGACCAGACGGCCGCGGGCCGTTCCGGTGACGAGCACCCCTTCGACCACCGCTTCCAGCCGTAGATCGAACTGGATCGGATCGCCTTCGGGGACGCCGATCACGTCGATTCCGAGATCCGCCGGCGCCGGGCTCGAGAAGGTGACTTCGCGTTGGGACCCTGCGCGGCGGCTCAGCTCGTGCGTATCGATCACGAGTGGGGACCGCGGGTCCAAGACGCTCAGAACATCCCTCTCAGGCGTGGGCAGGCAAGAACTCGGTCTCGTCGAGACCGGTGATCTACACTACCAACTCCCCGGCGCTCCGCCCAATCCGGGGGGAACCTACAGCTTGTTCAGTAACCGTGCGTGAACGGACGGGGTCACGAACGTGCTGACGTCGCCGCCCAGGCGGGCGATCTCCTTGACCCAGCTGGACGAGATGAACGCGTTTTCCGGGGCGGTCGGCAGGAACACCGTGTCGACACCGGTCATCCGCCGGTTCAGCTGCGCCATCTGCAGTTCGTAGTCGTAGTCGGCGGCCGAGCGCAGGCCCTTCACGATCACACCGGCGCCCTCGGCCCGGCAGTAGTCGACCAGCAGCCCCTCGAAGGTTCCGATCCGGACGTTCGGGAACGGCTCGACCAGTTCGGTGAGCATCTCGATCCGCTCCTCCGGCCCGAACAGCCGGTTCTTCGACTGGTTCACCCCGGTCGCGACGATCAGGTCGTCGAAGGCGGCAGCCGCCCGCGTGACGATGTCGAGATGCCCGACAGTGGGCGGGTCGAAGGTCCCTGGGAAAACGGCCCTAACCATGGCGGTGACCGTACCAAAGGCGCGCCTCGCCGTACTTGCGGTCTCGCAGCGCGGCGAACCCCTCGGGCCAGTCCCAGGGCTCCCGTTTCCCGCGTTCGACGACCACCACAGCGTCGTCGGCGAGCCAGCCGTGCGCCACCAGATCGGTCAGCACGTCCTGCAGCTCCTCCGTCTCCAGCTTGTACGGCGGATCCGCGAACACCAGATCGAACACCGCGGGAGCGTCACTCGCTGTCACCTTCTCGACAGGCCGGGTCAGCAGCATCGCTCCGGGCAGCCCCACGACCTTGACGTTGGCCGCGATCACCTCGGCCGCCTTCCGGTCCGACTCGACCAGCACGACCTTCGCGGCACCCCGCGACAGCGCCTCCAGCCCGATCGCGCCGGATCCGGCGTACAGGTCGAGGACCGCGAGCCCGTGGAAGGTGCCGAACTCGGACTCGAGCGACGAGAACAGCGCCTCCCGCACCCGGTCCGCGGTCGGCCGCGTCCCACTCCCCGCCGGTACGCCGATCCGCCGCCCCCCAGCCGCTCCCCCGACTATCCGCGTCACGGGGCCTCCCGTTCTGGACTGAGGAGCGGAGGGAGCGAAGCGA